>JAJYCN010000057.1 GCA_021778335.1 Acidobacteriota bacterium
GGGCGATTTCCGGAGCGGGCGGCAGAGCGTGGCGGAGTTCTGGATTCCGTTCACGGGGCGGTTTGTGCATATCCGGTATTTCGCGGTGCGGAGCGCGGAGGGGCGGTACCTGGGGACGTTGGAGGTGACTCAGGATGTGAGTAAGATCCGGGGGCTGGAGGGGCAGCGGAGACTGCTTGCATACGATGAGCCGGAGTTAGCGGGTGTGCAATGAGGGTTGCGATTGGTCCGGAGACGAGGGTTGGCGAGTTGCTCGAGGCGTACCCGGAGGTGGAGGGCGTGCTTATGGAGATGGCGCCGGCTTTTGCGAAGCTGCGGAACCCGGTGGTGCGGAGGACGGTGGGGAAGGTGGCGACGCTCGAGCAGGCGGCGAAGATTGGCGGGGTGAGTTTGCGGGAGATGATTGGGCGGATCCGCGCGTCGGTGGGCGTGGATGGGGCGGAGGTTGCGGATGTGAGGATGGCGGGGGAGGAGTGCGGCGAGGAGGGGTGGATCGAGAAGGCGCGGGTGGTGGAAGAGGTGGATGCGGACGCGATGCTGGAGCGTGGGGTTCATCCGATCGGGAGGATACGGGAGGCGGTGGGGGCGCTGGGGCCGGGCGAGGTGGTGGTGCTGCGGAGTTCGTTCCGGCCAGAGCCGCTGATTGAGACTATGCGGCGGGCTGGGGCGGCGGTGTCGTGCCGGGCGGAGGGTGGTGGGTGGGTGACTTATTTTGGGCGGGGGGGATGGTAGAGTAGTGCGCGACCCGCGGTCCCGGGAGGCTGGTGCGACGGGACGGGAGACGAGCCGACGCCGACCGGATTCCGGGCGCACGGGTTGAGGCTCCGGTTTGCGTTCGGATGGGCACGTGCGATGGCGGATGAGGGAGGTGAGATCGTTCTGCTGGAGAAGGGGTGGATTTTGACGGAGAATGCCGTGGCCGGCGGGATGGTGCATCGGCAGGGGAATGGGCCGCGCTTTGCTGTATCGCGCTCCGCTCCCATAAATAAGGGAGAATCAGGACGGATGAAAACGACCCTCGAGATTCCGGATGATCTGTTCCGGCGGGCCAAATCCGCGGCTGCCGAAAAAGGGATTCCACTGCGCGAGTTGGTCTCTGAAGCGCTGGCTGAAAGGCTTCGCCGCCCGCCGCAAGACAAGCCGTGGTTGAAGACATTTGGCAAGTTGCGCGGTCTGCGCAAGGAGTCGGCCCGCATCAATCGCATCATCGAAGAGGAGTTTGACAGACTCGAAACCGAGGACTGGCAGTGATCCTGGATACGAACGGGCTGTCGGCATTGGCGGACGGGGATCCGGACGTTGCGCCTCTACTGCAACGGGCCACCGAGATTGTTTTGCCTGTAATCGCGTTGGGCGAATACCGATTGCCGGGTGATGCCCGTGGATGAGGGCACCGCCGCCGTGTATGCCGATATCCGCGGCGAACTGAAGCGGGGCCGGCCGTCCGATACCGGGGAACGGTGTCTGGATCGCGGCGTTAGCGCGACAACAGGTAGTTTTCGCTGTTCCGGCCGTTCTGCGATTCGCGCGTTATGCGGCCAAGTGAGGGCCAAGCTTTCCACAACGCCGTTTCACGGGAGTTTGTGGTCTGGCCACTACGACGGATTGGCCCGGCACCGAACCTGGCGATGAAGCAGCAGGACTGTTTTTCTTAGGGCAGTTTTTTCCGCAGGACCCATGTGGTCATCGAGCGCTGATTTTGTACCACGGTCGTCTTCACGGGGTCGGCCAATTCGGCGCCTAACCGTCCGGTGAGCGAGTCGAGCAGGGCTTCGTCGACGAGATATCGCTGGGAACCATCCGGCGATTTGTAGCGGCGTCCCTCGATGTGCTCTATCTGGCTTTCCATGCCGATGGAGGATCCGAGGCGGCTGAAGAAGAGCCCGCCGGGCTTGAGGACCCGCCACGCTCCGCGCAGCATGGAGTCGAAGTGCGCGTCGTCGCGCGCAAAATGGAGGACGGTGTTGCAGATGACGACATCCGCGCACGCATCGTCGAAGGACATGTGTTCGACGGCTTCGACTCGGAAACTCGACTCCGGAAGCGCGGGCGCGAACATCCGGGCGAGGGCGCGGACGCTCTCCACCGCCTGCACGTCCGGGTCAACGGCGTAGACTTCGTACCCTTCCCGCAGGAAGTAAACGAGGTTTCGACCGGAACCGCATCCGGCGTCCAAGATTCGCATTCCGGGTGAGATGCGGCCTTTCAGAAGCTGGTCGAAAAGATAAATGTCGATCTGGCCGAATTGCTCCTGGATCGTGGGCATTGTACAAACCTAGCAAAGTGGCGCGGTTGCGCCAAGCGTTTGTCTAAGCCGGGTTTGGCCGGTTCAGAACGCAAATAGCTGTATCACGGCGCATCGGGAAGTCAGGACGTTAACCGGACAGTGGCGGTGGGGTTGCGCTGTGGGGGGTGGGGGGGCGTAGACTCGCGGTGGCGCTTCGTGGTTGGGAGCAGCCGGTTTTAATGCGGTCAGAACAAGAGGGAGGACCTTGTCATGTCCCTTTCTAAACGCGCCTTTGCGGAGTTTGCCGGCACGTTTTGGCTTGTTTTTGGCGGATGCGGGAGCGCGGTGCTGGCCGCGGCGTTTCCTTCGCTTGGGATCGGGTATGCGGGAGTGGGTTTTCCTTTACATCGCGCACTACGGAGCCGCGTGGCTTGCGCCACTCGCGGCCCTGTGCGCTGGCGTTCGGGGTTGACGCCGCTGACGATGGCGTATGCGATCGGGCATATATCGGGATGCCACATCAATCCCGCGGTGTCGGTGGGGCTGGTGGTGGGGAAGCGGTTTCCGGCGAAGGAGCTGCTGCCGTATGTGGTGGCGCAGGTGCTGGGCGGGATTCTGGCGTCTTCGGTGCTGTATGTGATTGCGAGCGGGAAGGCGGGGTTCAGCCTGGCGGGTGGATTTGCGTCGAACGGGTACGGGGATCATTCGCCGGGAGGGTAACCGCTGTTGAGTTGCCTGGTGGCCGAGGTGGCGCTGACGTTCTTTTTCCTGATCATCATCCTTGGGGCGACGGACAAGCGCGCTCCAGCGGGGTTTGCGCCGATTCCCATCGGGCTGGGGTTGGCGTGTGTCAACCTGATTGGGATTCCGGTGACAAGCTGTTCGGTGAACCCGGCGCGGAGCACGGGCCCGGCGGTGTTTGCGGGGGGACGGGCGCTGGAGCAGTTGTGGCTGTTCTGGGTGGCGCCGATTGTGGGGGCGGCGCTGGCGGGACTTGTGTACTCGGTTTTCGAAACGAAAGGCGATTGAGTAAGAGAGGTTAGCGCGTGGACACGTCGTGGATGTGGTCCCAGGCTTTTAGGTAGCGGGCGGCTTTGGGCTCGCGCGGGTTCCAGTGCGGGGCTTCGGGGCTGTTCGCCATCCTGAGCAGGGCGACCGCGACCATGCGGTCCACGCGCGCCATGTTGTTGTAGTCGATTTTGGGCCATTCGTCGCCGAGGCCGTGGTAATCGGGGTAGTCGTAGGCGACGCAGAGGGTGTGGGCGGGGACGCCGGTGTCGGCGAGGGCCTGGTTATCGCTGCGTGAGAAGTAGGCGTCGCTGGCGGTTGGGTCCTTGTAGACGCGGATGCCGGTGAGGCTGCCGGCGCGTACGAGGGTGTCGCTGACGGTGGAGTAGCCGAAGCCGGTGAGCGAGGCGGTGTTGACTTGCGGGCCGTTGGTGGAATCGGTGCGGCCGACCTGTTCGAGGTTGAGATCGGCGACGGTGTCTTCGAGGGGGAAGACTGGGTGGCGGCCGTAGAAGGCGGAGCCGAGCTCGCCTTTCTCTTCGCCGAAGAAGGTCATAAATACGATGCTGCGGCGGGGGTGCGGCTTGAGGCTGGCGAAGGCTTTGGCGAGTTCCATGACGGAGTCCGTGCCGGAGCCGTCGTCGTTGGCGCCGTTGTAGATGCGGTCGGCGCCGGCTTTGGCGTCGTCCGCCGGTTTCATGCCGATGTGGTCGTAGTGGGCCGTGACGATGACGCAGGTTTTCTTGAGATGCGGGTCGGAGCCGCGGAGGATGCCGATTACGTTTTTGAGCTGGACGGGTTTGGAGAGCGGGGCGGCGATGTGGAGGTCCGCGGTGGCGGAGGTGACGCCGTTGGGGAGGGAGTCGTAGAGTTTTGAGAAGTCTTTGCTCATGGTGCGGAGCATGGGCGGGAAGCCGATGGGGCCGCGGGGGGCGGCGGGGTCGACGAGGCGGGCGTTGCCGGAGATGCGCATGCCGCCGGCGCCGGCGAGGACGAGGAGGGCGGGCTGGGAGTTGCCCACGAGTTGGAAGGCGGCTTCGAGGCCTTTCATGCCGCGGTGCGGGGCCTGCATGAGGACGAGACGGTCGCGGAGGTCCTCGGGTTTAAGTTTGGCGACGGTTTCGGGGGTGGAGATGTCGAGTTTGACGACGGTGGCGTGGTGGAGGTCGATGGCTTGGGTGGTGGAGAAGGAGACTTCGTTGGGGTTGGCGGAGGTGACGCCGTTGGGGGTGGTGATGCGGAGGGAAAAGCCGTCTTTGACGGGGGTGAGGAGATTGAAGTTGGCGATTTGGAAGTAGCCGCCGTTGCCGCCGGGTTCGAGGCCGGCGCGGCGGAATTCGCTGGCTATATATTCGGCGGCGATGTCGAGGCCGGGGGAGGGGGTGTCGCGGCCTTCGAGGAGGTCGGAGGCGAGGAAGGAGAGGCGTGCGCGGAGGTCGGAGGCGGAGATTTCGCGCATGGCGGCGCGCTCTTCGGGGGTGAGGGCGGCGGGTTCGTGAGAGGGGACGGTGGCGCCGGAGGCGAGGGTGGCGAGGAAGAGAATGGCGAGGGATTTGCGCTGCATGAGGGGTCTCTTTATTTTAATGTTTTCATCGCGCACAACGGATCCGCGCGGCTAGCGCCGCTCGCGGCCCTGTGCGCTAGACCGGGGGTGCTGGGGGGATTACGGGTTGATTTCGAAATGGGCGCGCTTGAAGCGGGCTTCGGCCGTATCGGTTCTGTAGACAGCGGTTCCGAGCGTGAGGCCCCGGCCTTCGAGGTATTCCCTGTGACCGCGGTAGTTGGAGACATGCTCGACGCCGTCGATGAGGAATCGGGCGGAATGGGTACGTGGATCGAATTCGAGGCGGTAGTTGTGCCAGGCGGGCTCGGCTTCGGGGAGCGTGAAACGCGGGCCGTCAAGGGCGCTGCCGATTTGCGTGGCAACCAGGGCGACCTGGCGCTGGGAGGCGTCGCGGATGAGGCACATATCATAGCGGTCACCGGCGGGTGTCAGTTCGATGCCCGCGCAGGCCGCGCCCTGAATGGCTTGCATGGTTGCTTCGAACTTCCAGCCCTTGCGGACGGCGGCGTATGCCTGTGCACGGGTGAGCTTGTGATAGTAGTAGCCCTGATCGGAGGTCAGCAGGCGGATGGCTTCGTAGCCGGTGTGCTCCTGATTTCGGGCCACATGTTCGACGACGTCGAGGCGCGGGCGGAAGCCGAAGTCTTCGAGGTTTTGCGGAGCGACGTAGGAGATGGCGGGATCGTAGGAGGTCCAGCCGCGGTCGGTGAGAAACCAGAGGGCGGCAGTGAAGAGGAGGAGGACGGCGAGGGCGGCGGCCCAGTGACGGGGAGCGGGGCGGGCGAGGCGGAATTTTTCTTTTGCCTGGAACTCGGCGGCGAAGGCGTGGGGAGAGGGTTGGCGGTTTTCGGGGCGGAATGAGAGCGAGCGGAGGATGGCGTGAGAGGCGGTGGCGGGGATGTCTTTTCGGAGGCGGGAGGGCGGGATGATTTTGGCGGTCTTTTGGAGTTCGTAGAGCTCGAAGGGGGTATCGGGTGAGAACGGGCGGCGGCCGGTGAGCATTTCGTAGGAGACGGCGCCGAGCGAGTAGACATCGGATTGCGGGAGGGATTGACCCATGAGCTGCTCGGGGGCCATGTAGAGGATGGTGCCGACGACGGAGATGGTGTCGGTGGTGGCGTCGTAGGCCGGGGTTTGGAGTTTGGCGATGCCGAAGTCGATGAGTTTGGCGGGGATGTTTTCGCCTTGCGGAGGAAGGATGATGTTTTCGGGTTTGATGTCGCGGTGGATGATGCCGCTAGAGTGAGCGGCCTGGAGGGCGTCGCAGAGGATGGCGACGATGGGGGCGGCTTCGGCGAAGGGGAGCGGGCCTTCGCGGAGGCGTGAGCGGAGGGTCACGCCGTCGACATATTCCATGACGAGGAAGGAGCGGCCATCGGGGGATTGGCCGACGTCGAGGACGCCGACGACGGCGGGGTGGTTGAGGCGGCTGAGGGCTTCGATTTCGTGGCGGAACTTGAGGCGGATGTGGTCGTGGTCCTCGAAGGAGGAGTGGAGAAATTTGAGGACGACGTGGCGGGCGTGGAGCCGCCGGTCGCGGGCGAGGTAGACGACGCCGCTTCCGCCGCGGCCGATTTCGCGTTCGACGAGGTAGCGGCCGACAAGGAGTTGGCCTTCGCAGGAGGGGGATTGCGAGGCGAGGGATTGGGCGGCGCGGTCGAGGAGGGTTTCTGGGCTGGGAGGGGCGAGGAAGCCTGTGGGGATGGAGGCGTGTTCGGCGAGGAGGCGGAGGACTTCATCGCGGAGGTTGGGATCGGTGGGGCAGGATTGGTGGAGGAAGGCGGCGCGGTCGGCTTCGGGGAGATCGAGGGCGGATTCGAACAGGGCTTTGACGCGCTGGAAGCGTTCCGGGTTCATGGGCTGGGGTTGCGGAGTTCGGCGCGGAGCCAGGCGCGGGCCATTTCCCAATCGCGCTTGACGGTTTTGGGGGAGACGTGGAGGACGGTGGCGGTTTCGTCGATGGTGAGGCCGCCGAAGTAACGCAGTTCGACGACGTTGGCCTGGCGGGGATCGAGTTGGGCGAGGCGGGTGAGGGCGGCATCGAGGAGGCCGAGATCGATATCGGGCGAGGAGGGGTGGAGAGAAGATGCGGCCTGTTCGATGACGCGGACCGAGATGGCGCGGCGGCGGGCTTCATCGACGAGGATGCGGCGCATGAGGAGTGCGGCGACGCCGAAGAAGTGGGCGCGGCTTTTCCATTCGATGGCGGTCTGGCTAAGGAGGCGGAGGTAAGTTTCGTTAACGAGGGCGGTGGGTTGGAGGGTTGCGCCGGAGGCTTGGTGGCGCATGTAAGAGCGGGCGAGGCGGTGGAGGTCGTTGTAGACGAGGGGGACGAGCGTGTCCCAGGCTTCGGGCTGGCCGAGGCTGAGGCGGGCGAGTTGTGAGGTGATGGCGCCGGGGTCCGGACCGGCGGGCATCTGTGACACGGGTTACACCTCGATGTTAGATGACCCTTTCCAGGGTGTCCGTTCGCGTAAGAGTATAGCGCAGCGGTGTTAGGTAATAAAGGCCGTAAGTAGAGAGGGTGGAAAGGGGCGGCCTGCGCCGAAGCGAGCGTTACGAACAAGCCGACTGGAGGAGGGGGAGAACGTGAAGATGACGAAAGCTTTGGTTTCAGGATCCGGCTTGGCTATTGCGGCGATCGTTTCGACGGCGCTCGTCAGTAGGGTTCAAGCCAGAGCGGCCGATTGCGCCGGGAATGCCTGCGGTTCGATCTCGATGAAGTGGACCGGAGCTTGCTATGAGGCGACTAACACGGGCTCACGCAACGTGAAGGTTGAGGTTCGGCCCGTGGGAGGCATCGCAAGCTCGATATCGAAGGTATTGAAGCCTGGCGATAAGTGGACGCCGATCCTTGTTTACACGCGGGCGTGTTTGAAGGGTTATGTGGCCCCGTATCAGGCCAACTTTGAAGCTACTGCACAGCGGCGCCCGCATGCCTACGATTCCGGAAATGAGAGCCGAGCTTCGCGGGGTGGACCAGGAGACATGGGAAGATGAGATTGCTTTCGATTCTATTGATCGCGGCGGGCGCTGCTTCCGCCGCCACATCTTACACCGCCACAAATCTCGAACCGGCTGGCTCCCCCTATCAAGTTGCCAATGTGTTGGCACTCAATAACCGGGGACAGGTGTTGGTCGACCTGTGCACCAATGGAAACTGTACGGGGGCAAATCGGCTGCCGGGAGTGTGGAGCAACGGCGTAATTACGCCGTTGCCCATCCCTTCCGGCTACTCCTATATCGCCCAACCGTCGTATTACGGCATCAACGACTCCGGCACGGTGGTCGGATCGTTGGAGATACCAGCAGCCAATAATGTACTCTACGACCACGTCTTCGTCTGGACGAACGGCGTCCCGAATATTTTACCGGATGCGCCCCTCCTGGGCGCTGGCAACATCTGTTCCAATAGCGGTGCGTATCAGAGCGGCGGCTCCAGCATTTCCTATGGGATCAATGCGGCCGGTCACATTGTGGGAACAACAAGCTATCCGTCGAGTACCCCGGGCGGACCGTCGTGCCGCGCGAACTGGGTGTACAACGGCTCAACGTTCCGGGTGCTGGAGTACGGGCCGTTTTCCGGCGCCGGCAGCCTGAATTGGCCCTATCCCGAGTGGCCCTTTCCAATACCTGCTCCCTGCCAGAGCCTGCCCCTCGGTGCCTACCCAGGGGTGAGCTCGTTGGCTTTCGGGGCGGCTCTCAACGACGCGGATGTGGTCTTGCAGACTGAGCAGAACTACTTCTGCGGCCCGCCATACACGTCGCCTGGAGTTCCGTGGGGATCGGATCCCTTTGTGACCCAGGCGAACAACACCTATTCATTCCTGCCGCTGGGCAGCCTGGCTGGCGCGACGGGCACGAGCGTTAACAACGTGGGCGACGTGCTGGGCTCGATTGACCCATCGCACGTCATCATTTGGGACAACAACGGTATTCACGACCTTGGGCCGAGCGGCTATGGGTATATGAATCAAGTGGGTCAGGTGGTCTATCTGACGTGCGAGACCTGCGGCGGCGAGGTCACCATGTGGCAAAATGGCGTGTCGGCCCCAGTTCAACTGCCGTCAGGAGTGGCGGGGGTCCCGGCGGCGCTGAACGATGCCGGCCAAATCGTCATAAGCAGCGCGGCGAGTTACCTTTTGACGCCGGCCGGTCCCTGCGCTCAGGATGTTACATCTCAGGTTCAGATCACGCGCACGGGTTTCCGGTACAACCACTCGACGGGGCTATTCAATCTGATCGGGTCGGTGACGAATACCAGTGGATCGCCGATCCAAGGGCCGATTTCACTGGTGGTAGATAACTTGTCTCCCAACGCCTCGCTAGACGGAATCTCGGGCGCTACGCTGTGTGAAGTTCCGCAAGGGAGTCCGTACATCAATATAGGGAATATCGGGGCCGGGCAAGCGCTTGCGCCTGGCGCGTCCATTTCCGGAAGCATCGAATTCATTGACACGGCTCAAGCCGGTATCGCTTATACCTTGCGCGTGCTGGCCGGGCAGGGAAACAGGTGAACGATGAAAAGAACAAGGTTGTGGTTACTTGGGCTTGCGCTCTGCTGCGCGCCAGCGGACAGGGCGGATACGCTCTACACGTTCAGCATGGATACTGCGCCGCTGGTTGGCAACGGTTTGTTTACGCTCGATTTTCAATTGTTGGACGGGAGCGGGTTACCGATGGATTTGAACAACAACACGGTGGCGCTTTCCGGTTTCGGGTTTGGTGCGGGCGGCAGTGCGTCCGGTGGCGGGACGGCGACGGGAGGAGCCTCCGGCGCCCTTGCCTTGGGAGTGACACTGAGCGATAGCTCGTTCTTCAATGAGTATTATGAGAGCTTCAGTCCCGGAGCGCTGCTGACGTTCACCATTGACACGACGAATGTGGCGGACCCCGGGGGGACGCCGGATCTGTTCACGGTGGCGATCCTCGATAGCAATGGCTTCGAGCTTCCGACGACGGGTCCGGCGAGTGAGTTTCTGGACGTCAGCCTGGCGGGTGGGGCGAGTCCGCAGGTATCTGTGTTCGGCTCGGCTCCGGGGAGCGTGTATGCGCTTTCGGCTCCGGAGGTGCAGGTTGAAAGCCCGGCGGCGGCTCCGGAGCCGCCGCCGGTTTGGGGGGTGTTGGGTGTGCTTGTTTTGCTCTGGATTGGGCGTTGGCGGAGCGGGCGATCGCGGCGGCGGCATGGGCCGGTAACGTCCGGGCCTTTGGGATAGGGGGCTGAGACAGCTATGATTCCGGTGACTACATTCCAACTGATTCTTCGGACGAATCCGCCGCAGCAGATGGTGGGCGGGATCGATGCCGGATTGCAAATTACTCTGGCAAACGTGGCCAATCCGGTGCTTATCCCAATTCACTCGGCCGAAAGCCTGGCGGCCGTTGCCGCCTTGATTCAGGTTCCGGGCAAGCTGTTCTTTGTGGCTGCGGGCGCGGAGCTCATTAAGCAGGGCCAGTAAGAGGAGAGGGAGACACAAGATATGCCGTTGGCAGACGCGAAGTTAACAAAGGTGAATATTACGTTTCTTACTCACGACGATAATAAGGATCCCGACACGCGGTTGTTTGTTATCGTTCAGAACAGAATCAGCATTTTTCTTAGCGAGACGCTCGCCGGCGACGACACGACAGACATCAGCAGCGGGGAGCAGTTTGGCGACAAGCCGCCATCCACAAAGCCCTTTTCTCTAAAGTTGGCGTCGACGGACGTCAAGCTGTCGGATTTGAACGTACCGACCACGAGCATCACGATTGCACCGAACGGTCACGATCGGTGGATATTCGACTACTCCGTGGACTTGATCTTCACAACCGACAGTGGTGCAACGAAGACGTTCACGAGTTCGGAGAAGGGCATTATCCTTGACCAAGATAATCGGCAGCACGTGGGTGTGTTCAGCACGTAGCTTCGCGAAGAGAGGACTTTGCAACCTTTGTTCGGGCTTGCTCGTGGGTTGCCCGGGCGGGCGGATTTGTGCCCTACGCTGAATGCCGTGTATGGCGCAAGGGATGGCGGCGCCCTGAAGACGAGTTTGGTGCGCGCCCTGCATGGTTGTCAGTGGAAGGCGAGGGCGGCGAAGGAGACGACGCTTTGGGGGTCGATGTTCCACTGTTCGTAGCGGCGGAGGGTGGCGCGGGCTTGGGGGAGAGCCTTTAAGAATGTGTAGAGGGGGGCGGAGCCGCACCATTTGAGGTCGTCGTGGTTTTGGCGGACCTGGTCCCAGAAGGCGGGGGCGTCGCCGGCGGCGAGGCTGTCGATGCGGGCGCGGTCGCGTTGTTCGACGTTGAGCATGTGGGCCTGGCCGGCGAAGGCGGGGAAGGGGTCGCCGTAGCGGGCGCCCATGTGGGCCATGTCGATGCCGAGGACGAAGAAGAGGCGGTTGGATTCGCGGGCGGCGATTTCGCCGAGTGCGCCGAGGAATCGGTCGACACCGGGAGCTTCTTCGGGCATGCCTCCGTGGTAGAGGCTGCGGCCGTAGGCGCCGCAGAGGATGGGGAGGATGCGGATCTCCGGGCCGAAGATGTGCTGCAAAAACAGCACCTGGAACTCGATGGAGTGCTCGATCGCGTGGCAGTAGTCTTCCATGCGGACGGCGGTGGGGGCTTTGGAGGCGAGTTCGTCGACGAGGGCGGTGTCGCAGAGGGCGGCGCCTAATGGGGTGTGGAAGGGTTTGCGGGTGAGGCCGAAGCAGTCGGGTTCGCCGTAGTGGGAGGTGCCGAGGATGACGAAGGTGCGGTTCAAGTAAGAGTTATCGAGGGCGCCGTAGGCCTCCCGGTAGGTTTGCCAGCCTCCGAAGGGGCTGACGTGAGGGGCGGCGATGCCGATGAGGGGGTGCGTGGCGGGCTGGGCGCCGCCGTTGAGGTATTCGGCGAGTTCCTGGCGGGCGGCTTCGGGTTCGTTGGGGTAGGCGGCGCCGGCGTGGCTCGATTCCCGGATGGGGGCGGCGGCGAATTCCTGAATTCGCACGTCGCGCATGGCGGCGAAAGTGTCGTCTTCGAGGAAGCCGGCCTGGCTGAGGGTATCGAGCAGGTGTTTTTCGATGTCGCCGACCTGGATTTCGCCGAGGGAGTGGACGAGTTCCTGGCGGAGGTCGAGAGAGGTCCGTTCGCCGTCGAAGCAGGAGAGGGAGGAGACGATGGGGGGCGGGACGAGGAGCATCGCGCTGGAGAATTTGTAGGGGTCGCGAATGAGGAGGCCGGGGCGCTCGGGGTCTTGGGAGGGGATGAAGTCGAGGCCGAGGCGCAGGCGGGGTAACTCGCGTGGCATGCAATTTCATGATGCCATCTGGCTGGGTGGGAGCGGAGGAAATGGCTGAGGGTGGTTGAAATGAGCCATAACCACCACCGCAACTTGGTGACCATTCGGGCGTCAAATTGGGTAGGAGGCGAAGAAAAAAATGAAAACGAAAATGACGGGTTCCTGGGTGGCGGCGATTTTACTCACGGCGGGGTTGGCATATGCGGACAATCCGCCGATGCCGCAGCTGGGTACGGTGAATTACGTGGAAGGCCGGGTCATGCTGAACGAGCAGACTTTGACGCAGAAGTCGGTCGGTGCAGCGACGCTCGAAGGCAATCAGGTGCTGAGCACGACGGAGGGGAATGCGGAAGTGCTGTTGACTCCGGGGGTGTATCTGCGCATTGGGCACAACAGCGAAGCGCGGATGCTGTCGGCGGGCCTGGCGGACACGAAGATCGAGTTGCTGCGGGGAACGGCGTCGGTGGAAGTGACGCAGTTATACAAGGAAAACAATATCGGAATGATTGTGAATGGGACGCTGGTGCGGATTACCAAGCACGGGCTTTATATGTTCCAGGCGGAGCAGCCGGCGGTGGCGGTAGTTGACGGTGAAGCGATGGTGTACAACGGCGGCAAGCATCCATTGATGGTGCATAAGTTGTACGAGGCGCAGCTTGGGCTGAACGCTCCGCATAAGGAGAAGAGGTTCAACAAGACGGAAGTGGAGAGCCAGCCGCTGTATCTGTGGACGAAGCTGCGGAGCGAGTATGAGTCGCAGGCGAACGTGGATGCGGCGCGGAACGTGGAAGATGCGGGCATGTGGAATGGCCCGGGCTGGTATTGGGACCCGTACTGGGACTTCTACTCGTTTTTGCCGGGGGATGGGATTCTGTACAGCCCGTTCGGATGGGGCTTCTTTTCGCCGGGTTATGTTTGGGCGGCTCCAATGGGTTACTACCCGTATCACGGGTATGCGGGAACGGGCGGTGTTGGGCCGGGGCGGAATAACCCGGGAGCGGTGGGCCGGAACGGCGGGCGCGTGGGCGGCGGCGTGGTGGCGCGGAATGGCGGATATGCGCGGCCGACGATGCGGGCGCCGATGTCCACGGCGCGGATGGGCGGATTTGGCGGCGGGGGATTCCGCGGCGGGATGGGCGGCGGTTTTCACGGCGGATTTGGCGGCGGCGGGTTCCATGGAGGGATGGCTCGCGGCAGATAAGTTGGTTTCACTTCTCCTCCCAGCCTGGGCCGGACCTTCGGGTCCGGCCTTTTTTTTGCCGGCGGGCGAGGGGAATGGGATGGGTCGAGCGCCGCTTCCTTGCGGGCGCGGCTCGGGTTGGCGTGCCGGTGGCCGTGGGGGTGGGGCGGGTTTGGGCGGAGGTTAAGAGATAGGACCTGTGCGCTAAACTTAGCGCTGTGCCAGGGGTTGCCAGTCACGACGAAGTCAGCCGGTTGATGGCTGAGTTCCGGGCCGGGAGCAGGGAGGCGGCGGGGAAGTTGGTGGAGTTGTTTTACCCGGAGCTTCGGAGGTTAGCGTCGAGCCGGATGGTGAGCGTGAAGGCGAACCACACGTGGGAGCCGACCGTGTTGGTGCATGAGTTGTATCTGGAGCTAACGCGGGTGAAGTCGCTTCCGGTGGAAGGGGCCGGGAGCGAGGACGAGAGGAAAGCGTTTTTCGGGCTGGCTGCGTTTCTGATGCGGAGGCTGCTGGCGCACCATGCGCGGCCATTGCCGCAACGGATCCTCAAGGCGGACATCGGCGAGGCGTTGGCGATGCCGGCGAGCGGGGAAGAGCGCCTGGCGGAGATTGAGCAGGTATTGAACCGGCTGGAGGGGATTGATCCGACGCTCCGCGCGGTGGTGGAGATGAAGGTGTTCGAGGGTCTGTCGCGGGAAGAGATTGGGGAGCGGCTGGGGTGTTCGGTGAGGAGCGTAGCGCGGCACTGGGATTTTGCCCGACAATGGCTTCAGGGGGCCATGGGATAAATGGCCGCGCATGACGGACCAGCAGTGGCAAGCGGTCTGGCAACTGTATCAGACCTGCTGTAGTGTTTCCCCGGAGAAATTGCGCGAGGCGCTCGATGAGAGTCGCGACGACGAGGTGCGCGAAGCGGTGCTTGCCATGCTCGGCACGATGGCCGTCGAGAACCTGGACCTGGTTGGACAACGAATCGGCCGATACGTATTGACCGCGTGCCTGGGCGAAGGGGGCATGGGGGAGGTTTACGCGGCGAAGGATTCGGAGCTAGAGCGCTCGGTGGCGGTGAAGCTGCTGGCGCGGCCGGGGGGCGGAGAGGCGCCGGCGGTGGCGCGGTTCATCCGGGAGGCGAAGGCGGCGTCGGCGCTGAACCATCCGAACATCGTGACGATTTACGAGGTGGTGCACTCGGAGTCGCGGTTTGCGATTGTGATGGAACTGGTGGACGGGGTTTCGCTGCGCGCGTATTGCGGATCGCGGCAGCCGGTGGACCGGGTGTTGCGTTTGGGGGCGCAGGTGGCGCGGGCGCTGGCGGCGGCGCACAGGGAAGGGATCGTCCATTGCGACATCAAGCCGGAGAACATCATGGTGCGGGAGGACGGCGTCTTGAAGGTGCTGGACTTCGGCCTTGCGCAGGATCTGCTGTCGAAGGAATCGAGTTCGATTCTTCCGGCGGGCACACTGCGGTACATGCAGCCGGAGCAGTTGCGCGGCGAAGCGATTTCGACGGCGAGCGATGTATTTTGTCTGGGGATCGTGCTGTATGAACTGGCGACGGGGACGCATCCGTTCGAGCGCGGTTCGATCTTCGACACGATGAAGGCGGTGAATGAAAGCGTTCCGCGGGCGCCTTCGGCGGCTAATTCGTATGCGCCGCCGCAGTTGGACGCGCTGATTTTGCGGATGCTGG
Source organism: Acidobacteriota bacterium (assembly GCA_021778335.1). GTDB lineage: Bacteria > Acidobacteriota > Terriglobia > Bryobacterales > Bryobacteraceae > JAJYKC01. Next base: position 14,928 of record JAJYCN010000057.1, read on the forward strand.
CTAAGGAGCCGGGGAGGCGGCCGGGGGCGGCGGAGGTGGCGCGAGTTCTTGAGTCGGGGTTTTCGAACCAGAAGCCCGCGATCGAGGCACCGGAGCAGGCGAAGTTGAGCGCGGCGGCGGCATGGGTGTGGGAGCTGACGCGGCGGTGGTGGGTTGGGGTTGCGGTGGCGGCGTTGGCGCTGGCTGTGTCGGGTGGGGCGTACTGGTGGCTTCGCGACAGCGGGCCGGAGACAGCGTTCGTGGCGACGCGGCTGACGACGCTGCCGGGATCGGAAGAGGGTCCGAGCTTGTCGCCGGACGGGTTGCAGGTTGCGTTTCGGGGGAACCAGGCGCAGCAGTGGGACGTTTACGTGAAACTGATTGGGGGTGGCGGGCCGGTGCGGCTGACGACGGACAAAGGGACGCACGGGGATCCGGCGTGGTCGCCGGACGGCGATCGGATTGCGTTCACGGCGAGCCATGAGGATGGGCGAAACGGGTTGTTCGTGATGCCGGCGCCGGGCGGGCGGGAGCGGCTGATCGAGGAGATGACGGGGGAATGGGCGACGGTGGACTGGTCGCCGGACGGGGAGTGGATTGCGGTGAGTCCGGCGGTGAGCGCGAACTTCGATACGGCGCATGGGGTGACGCTGGTTTCGGCGGAGACGGGCGAGCGGAGAGATCTGGCGAAGCAGGACGCGGCGATGGGGCAGAGCGCGTTCGGACGGTTTTCACCGGACGGGAGGCGGCTGGCGTTCCCGCGGATGAGAGGCGCTTTCGGACGGCTGTACGTGGTGAAGTTGACGAGCGATATGCGGCTCGAGGGGACGCCGTGGGCGATTACGCCGGAGGACATGGAAGTTCAGTTTCCGGCCTGGACGGCGGACGGACGGGACGTTGTTTTCATGCGGGGGTTTGCGACGAGCGACGGGTCGCTGGCGCGGGTGAGCGCCGACGGCGGGGCGGTGCGAAGGATTCCGGGGTTGGGTTATACGGCCGGGCCGATCAGCATCGCGCGGCGCGGGGGACGGACTTGATGTTAGTAGAAGGCTTTCGCTGAGGGTCAGGCGGGAAGCATTCCGCTCATCACCTGGAACATATATTTGAACGCCTTGGGTTCCTTCTTGCGGAAGGATTTGCGGATGTAGATTGGCCCGTCCGGCGCCCAGGTATCGATGTGGCGGAAGCCTACGATCCGGTCGGCGGGAACCGGGCCCCATTGGGCGATTTCGGCTTCTTCGGAACCCCAGATGGTTTGTTGGCCCCAGGGGACCACGAAGCCGCCATGAACGACTGTGAGATAGAGCCAACCGGGTTTTTGGTTGTAGCCCGATCCGAACGTGATGGACGTATCAATAGCGCGGGCGGTGGAGATGTAGCCCTTTAAGCACTCGTTGGAGACCATCCTTCCGAGGTGGACGGCTTCGCGTTCGCAGATCTTGCGCCACATCATGTAATCGACGACGAGCTTTTTGTCCTCTTCGCTGGGCGCTGCGCTGTGGAGGGCCTGACGGAATTCGTCGAGGGTGAGGGTTCGCCGATACCGCCTCTGGAGGTAATCGCTGAAGCCGTCGTAGATGCCGTGCTCGAGGTAATACTGGTCGGTTCGTGTGTTTGGAGGGTAAAAGCCGCGGCGCCGCGAGATCACTTCGGCGGGGGAGCGGGTATCGCCACGGTAGGTGACGGCGTTGACTCGTTTGATCTGCTCGAAGAGTTTCCAGTCGTCGGCGATGTGGGTTTTGCTTCCGAAGACAACGTTGATGTTGGATCTGGTGGGACGGACCTGGGAATGGTATGTGTCCGTGGAGGGCAGAGTCATGGTCTGGCCGCGGGCGCCGATGGCGAAGCCGGCGCTTCGAGTGGCGTCCTTGGCCGGTTCGGCGCGCTTCCAGGTCGAATTAATGAGGTTCTGGATGAGTTGCGGGAGGTCGCCGATTTTGGGGCCGTTGGAGAGTTCGACGATGGGCCAGGCGTCTTTCGAAGGCATGCGGCGGCCTGTGAAAGTGTAGTTGGGGTCCGGCTCGAGCGCCTCGTATTCGGTGAGGAGCCAGCCGATGTCGTTTCCCCATTTTCCTGCCCATACTTGGTCGACGTTTGTTTTTTGGGGTGAGTAGGCCATGTTGGTTTGTACTGTTCTTATTAGGAGGGAGAGGAGGGGGGTGGAGTGTGCCAAGGGGGGTGAGATTTATTGTTGGTCGCGCATGACGGAAGCCGCTTCCTTGCGGGCGCGGCTCGGATTGGGGCCGGCTTGGGGCGGGACTTGTGGTTTCGATGGGGCTAGAATGGCGGCGAGAGGTGGTTTTCACTATGGACTACAGGACAACGCGGCGGTCGTTTCTGGCGGCGCCGGCCGCGGCGGCGGCTTATGAGATGATCCGTCCGGGCGAGGCGCGGGCGGCGGGTGGGGAAAAGTTGAAAATCGGGCTGATCGGCTGCGGGGGGCGCGGCACGCAGGCTGTGGTCGACAACATGCAAGGCGACGGGGGGACGGAACTGGCCGCGATGGCGGACCTGTTCGAGGATCACCTGGAGGCGAGTTTGAAGAAGTTGCGGGAACGGCCGGACATGCAGGCGTATCAGCACCGGATCCAGGTGTCGCCGGAGATGCGGTTCACGGGGTTCGACGCGTACAAGAAGCTGATCGCGGCGCCGGTGGACGTGGTGTTTCTGGCTACGCCTCCAGGTTGGCGGCCGATACATTTCGAGGCGGTGGTAGAGGCGAACAAGCACGTGTTTTGCGAGAAGCCGTTCGGGACGGATCCGGTGAACGTGCGGCGGTTCATGGCGGCGGCGAAGAAGTCGGAGGAGAAGAAGCTGACCGTGGTTTCGGGGGCGCAGCGGCGGAGCGATCCGTTTTACCTGGAGCAGTTGGACCGGCTGCACCAGGGCGAGATGGGCGGAGTGATGGCGCTCGACGCATATTGGGTGGGGACGCCGGTGATTCAGCAGAAGGACGGACGGAAGCCGAATTGGGGAGAGTTCGAGTGGGAGCACCGGAACTGGTACTCGAACTTATGGCTGTGCGGGGACCAGATTGTGGAGCAGCACTTACATAACATCGACGTTTGTAACTGGGTGATGGGGACGCATCCGGTAAAGTGCTGGGGCGTGGGCGGAGCGGTGTGGCGGCCGAAGGGGACGGATATTTACGGGAATATCTACGACCACTTCGCGGTGGATTTCGAGTATGCGAACGGTGTGCGGATGTCGAGTTACTGCCGGCAGTATGAGCATTGTTATACGAGGGTGAACGAGATCATCACGACGGACCGGGACCGGATGACGTGGACGCAGACGAAGGGCGCGCCAGGGTATAGGAACGAGCATACGAAACTGATGAAGTCGATCCGGGGCGAGGGGCCGTATGTGAACGAGGCGATGACGGTGGCCGAGAGCACGATGACATGCATCATGGGGCGGGAGGCGGCTTACTCGGGGGAGATGATTACATGGGACATGATCATGGCGTCGCAGCAGGATCTGTTCCCGAAGGGGAATTACAGTTATGACATGAAATGGGCGGCGAGTCCGTTTCCCGTGCCGGGGGAGTATAAGTTCGTGTAACGGGGATGTCAAAGGGGATTGACGAGGGCGGCGGGCCGGATTAAACTGATCGGGACTATGCTTCGCGAAGTTATTCTGCTGGCATTGGTCCCGGCCGCGCTGGCGCAGACGCTCAGTTTCGGCACGCCCGGAGTCTACAAGGCCGGACGGGGACCGTTGGCGATCGTGACCGGGGATTTGAACGGCGACGGGAAGGCGGACATCGCGGTGGCCGACGCCGGGGGACCGGACATTGCGATTTACCTGAACAATGGGGATGGCACGTTCAGCGTGGGGCAGCCCGTGAGCCTGCCGAGCGATTGCCTGTTGGGGTATTTGGCGATCGGTTCGTTCACGAGCAAGGGCGCGGCGGACCTTTTGGGGGTGTGCACGCTGAGCGACTTGACCATGGTGCTGGTCCCGAACCTGGGAAAGGGCGAGTTCGGCGCGCCGGAACGAGTGGTCATTCCGGTTTCCGCAAACGAGGCGTGGGCTGGGAACTACGTGTTTGTGCAGTTGCAGGCAGCGGTGGCGGATTTTAACGGCGATGGATGGACGGACCTGGTGCTATCCACCGTGGATCCGAACGCTTTGAACAACAACAACAGCAACAACGCTCCGGTACTGGGTTGGTATTTTGTGCCGGGGAAAGGGGGCGGGACCTTTGGCGCGCCGGTTCCGATCGGCCTGGGAAGCGCGGGGAGCGGAAGCACTTTCTTTGCGTTGTCCATCGCCCAAGGGGACTTCAACGGGGACGGCAAATTGGACCTGTTTGCGGCGGCGGCGGTCAGCGCGAACACGGCCACGGGAGGGGCGATCCAATTTTATTACCTGGCGGGGAATGGAGACGGGACGTTTCAGCCGCCGGCGCCGGTGAACGTCAATGTTGGCGCCCTGCCTGGATTTGGAACGTTGTTGATTCCGGCGGATGTGAACGGCGACGGGAAACTGGACATGATCATTACGGGCTCCTCCCTCCTCGGGGATTTGCTTTTGTACGGCGACTCGGCCGCCGTAAATGTGGCCGGGATGAGCGACGTAGTGGTTCTGCTGGGCGACGGAGCGGCGCATTTCACCCAAAAGTACGGGGTGGCGCTGCGGAGCTTCATGGCCGGCGCCGCGGTGGGCAATTTTCTGGGCAGCGGGAAACTGGACCTAGCAGTGGCCGCGATGACCGGCGACTTTATTCAATCGGTGGTTCCGACCGGCGGGTTTCAGGTGTTGCCTGGAGTGGGTGACGGGACGTTTGGCACGCCGGTCGAGTTTCCGCTGGCGAGCGGCCAAGTCGCAACGGAACTTGCCGCGGCGGATTTCAATGGCGACGGGAAAACGGACCTGGCGTTTCCGGAATTTCCCGGGACGTCGATTCAGAACGTCGCGAACGCCACGGGCGGGTTGGGTTCCGGGACCAGCGGCGTGCTGACCAGCGTGCTGGCGTCGCTTCCCGATGGAAGCGTGGAAGTGTTGTTGAACACAACGACGGCGGCGACGCCGACATTTACCGACGCCAATGGGGCGAGTTTTGCGAACGGGGCGCAGGCGGTGGATTCGATTGTGAGCGCGTTCGGGACGGGGTTGGCGGCGGGGAAGGCGGGGGCGAGTGCGCTGCCGCTGCCGACGACGCTGGGTGGGGTGACGATCGAGGTGAAGGACGCGGCGGGAGTGACGAGGCAGGCGCCGTTGTTTTATGTTTCGCCGGGGCAGATTAACTATGCGATTCCGGACGGGACGGCGGATGGGGCGGCGACGGTGACGATTCAGTCGGGGACGGGGACGTTCGCGGCGACGCAGCAGATTGTGAGCGTGGCGCCGGGGATTTTTAACGCGAACGGGTTGGCGGCGGGGACGGCGGAGAAGACGGTGAACGGGCAGCAGGAGTTAGTGACGCTGGTGAATAACGGGGCGGCGGTTCCGGTGGATGTAAGTGGCGGGGGGACTTACTTGACCTTGTACGGGACGGGGATCCGGAATCATGCGAATGCGGTGACGGCGGCGGTGGGCACGATGACGGGATTGCCGGTTGCGTATGCGGGGGCGCAGGGAGTTTATTTTGGGGAGGACCAGATGAATATCCAGTTGCCGGCGAGCCTGGCGGGGGCGGGGTTGGTGAATGTGACGGTGACGGTGGATGGTCAGGTAAGTAATACGGTTAAGATTTCCGTGAAATAGATTCAGGGAGGAAAACCGTGCGCGCCGGATTATACTGGTCGAAACGGCTATGGATCGAACCTGGTTTTTGCTTACCCTTTCCGCATTCATTCCGAGTGTAATTGCTCAGACAGTGAGTTTTGGCGCGCCGAATGTATATCCGGCGTTGAAGGGGCCGCTGGCTGTGGCGACGGCGGATTTCAATGGGGACGGGAAGGCGGACCTTGCGGTGGTGGATTCGAGCGCGGCCGAGGTTTCGATTTATCTCGGCAATGGGGACGGGACTTTCAAGAGTGTGACGCCGGCGAGTTTGCCGGGGGATTGCGGGGCGGCGTACCTGGCGGTGGGAGGGTTTGCCACGCCGGGGAAGGCGGATCTGCTGGCGGTTTGCGCGCTGGGGGAAATTGTGGTGCTTCCGAACACGGGCGGGGGGACGTTCGGGAAGGCGGTGTCCACGACGCTGCCAGCGGGGGCGTGGGCGGGGAACCTGGTGATTGGCGAGTTGTCGCCGGCGATAGCGGATTTTAACGGCGATGGGCATCCCGACCTGGCGATTGCGACGTTCGACTTGCAGGGGTTGGCGGCGGAGTGGTATTTTCTCGCCGGGAAAGGCGGCGGTACGTTCGCGGCGCCGGTGACGCTCAATTTGGGCGGCGGGGGAATTCCTATGTCGATGGTGGCGGGGGATTTCAACGGGGACGGCAAGCCGGACCTGGTGGTGACGCTTCTGAACACTGCAACGTTTTCGACCCAGATTGTTTTCGGGCAGGGGAACGGGGACGGGACGTTTGGAACATTTGCGGGGACGAATGTTCCGGCGAAGATTGGGACGATTCTGCTGCCGGCGGATGTGAACGGGGACGGGAAACTGGACCTGGTGGTGGCGGGATCGTCGACCGTGGAGGCGCTGCTTCAGAGGACGGTTTCCGGGAGCAGCGCGGTGAGCGTGTATCTAGGGGACGGGAAGGGCGATTTCACGGTGGCTTACGACACGACGCTGGATGTGTTCATGGGCGGGGCGGCGTTGGCGGATTTCCGCGGGACGGGAAAGTTGGACCTGGCAGTGGGGACGGTGAACGGGAATTTTCTGTCCGGGACTGTGCCGACGGGCGGGTTGCAACTTTATCCGGGGGTGGGGGATGGGACGTTCGGGGCGCCGGTGACGATACCGAGTCCTTCGACGACGATACCGACGGGGATGGTGACGGCGGATTTCAACGGGGACGGGCATCCGGATTTGGGTCTGTCGACGATTCCAGCCACGAACATCGGGAGCGTGGGCGCGGTGAATTTGAACTCGAACTTCGGGATGCTGATCGCGAATGAGCTGGCGGCGCTTCCGGATGGGAACGCCGAGGTGCTTCTGAACACGGCCGGGGCGGGGACACCGACGTTTACGGACGCCAATGGGGCGAGTTTCGCGAACGGGGCGCAAGCGGTGGATTCGATTGTGAGCGCGTTCGGGACGGGGATGGCGGCGGGGAAGGCGGGGGCGAGTTCGCTGCCGCTGCCGACGACGCTAGGTGGGGTGACGATCGAGGTGAAGGACGCGGCGGGGGTGACGAGGCAGGCTCCGCTGTTTTATGTATCGCCCGCGCAGATTAACTATGCGATTCCGGATGGGACGGCGGTGGGGGCGGCGACGGTGACGATTCAATCGGGGACGGGGACGTTTGCTGCCCAGCAGCAGATTGTGAGCGTGGCGCCGGGGATTTTTGGCGCGAACGGGTTTGCCGTGGGATCGACGGTGAAGACGGTGAGCGGGGCGCAGCAGTCTACCGCGCTGTATGCGAACGGGGCGGAGCAGGCGATTGACGTGAGCGGGGGCGAAACATTTCTGGTGCTTTATGGCACGGGAATCCGGAACCATACGAGTGCGGCGACGGCGACAGTGGGGACGGCGGTGAATTTGCCGGTGGCTTATGCAGGGGCGCAGGGAACGTTCTTCGGAGAGGACCAGATCAATATCCAATTGCCCGCGAGTCTGGCGGGGGCGGGGGCGGTGAGTGTGACGTTGACGGTGGACGGGCAGGTTAGCAACGCGGAGAAGATTGAAGTGAAGTAGGGCGTACCGGGGTTATGGTGCGCGGTCTATACTTAGCCTGGAAGCATATGCGTCATGATCGTGCCGTATTTTTCCTATTATTGGCGCTGCCGATGTTTGTGCGGGCGCAGAGTTTGAGTTTCGGGAATCCGACGGTGGTTCCGATCTTCCGTGGGCCGCTGGCGATTATGACGAGCGACTTCAACCACGACGGGCATCCGGACCTGGCGGTGCTGAATTCGACGACATCGCAGTTATCGGTTTTCCTCGGTACAGGAGACGGGACGTTCAGCGAGCAGGCACCGATCAATGCGAATGGGTGCGGCGCGGCATATATGACGGCCGGAGGGTTCGCGAATCTAAATCAAAACGACTTGCTGGTGGTGTGCGCGTTCGGGAACGTGATGGTTTTCCCGAACACGGGCGGCGGGTCGTTTTTGCCGCCGGTGTCGACGACGGTGAGTGGAGGGGCCTGGGCGGGGAACTTAGTGGCGGCGCAGATTGTGCCGGCGACGAG
>JAJYCN010000058.1 GCA_021778335.1 Acidobacteriota bacterium
CGGTGACCATGGGGCAGACGTGCATGTCGGTGAGGCGGGCGGCTGGCATGGGCATGGCGGTGTCTCCAGTTTAGTTAATCATGATCATGCTGGCGGTCATAGTGATCATTTCGCCGGAGACGATGGAAATTCCGGATTCGCCGAGGGAAATGATGTTGGAGCCGGCGATCAGCGTGATGGAGGTGGAGGCGATGATGGTGACCGATTCGCCGGCGGTGACGGTTTGCGACTCGCCGACGGTGATGGTCTGGCTTTCGCCGCAGGTGAGGGTTTGGGATTCGCCGATGGTGATGGTTTCGGATTCGCCGATTTCGACCGAGCGGCTCTCGCCGATGGTGATGGTTTCCGACTGAGCGACGCTTTCGGTGCGGCTTTGGCCGATGGTGATGTTTTCGTTCTTGGAGACGGTTTCGGTGCGGTTGCCCTGGATGGTGATCTGTTCGTTTTGTTTGACGAGTTCGGTGCGGTTGTTGTCGATGGTGATGTTTTCGTCGTGTTTGACCTCTTCGGTGCGGTCGTTGCCGATGGTGGTGGTTTCGTCGTGGCCGACGGTTTTGACGCGATCGTGCTCGACTTCGACGTGCTGGTCCTTTTCGGCGTGGATGCGGAGGAGTTCGGAGCCCTTGAGGTCCTCGAAGAAGATTTCGTTGTAGTTGTCGGCGCCGCCCTGTTTGGAACTGCGCGTTTTGATGGCGCTTTGGGTCATGTTGCCGGGCAGGGTGTAGGGAGGCATCTGCTCGGCGTTGTAGACGCGGCCGGTGATGAGGGGGCGGTCGGGGTCGCCTTCGAGGAAGTCGACGACCACTTCCTGGCCGATGCGGGGGATGTGGATGGAGCCCCAGTATTTGCCGGCCCATTCCTGGCTGACTCGGATCCAGCAGGAGCTGTTTTCGTCCTTGGCGCCGACGCGGTCCCAGTAGAACTGGACCTTGACGCGGCCGTAATTGTCGACGTAGATTTCTTCGCCGGAGGGGCCGACGACGAGGGCGGTCTGGGCGCCGAGGACGCGGCCTTTCGGGGTGATGCGCGGCGGGCGGTAGGGGGTTGCGAAGGGGATGAGCTCGAAGCGGTTGGAGTAGTCGAACTCGATTGCGTCGCTGGCCTCGCCGCGGTAGCTGTTGGTGCGCACGTCGTGGGTGAGGCGCACGAGGAGGTAGGTCTGGTTGAGGTCGCGGCGGTAGTGGTTCTGGAGGTCGAACTTATAGCCGCTGGTGAAGGCGCGGCAGTGGCTGGCGCCGCGGAAGACTTTGTAGATCGCCTCCTGTTCTTCGATCCGGATGCCGGCGTAGGTATCGCCGCCGCCCTTGGTGCCGTAGCGGCCGGGGTAGTCGTAGTGCTCTTCGTGATAGGTTCCGCTTTGGGTGGAGAGCAGGGAAGTGGAGGGAGTGGTGAAGTTGTAGTCGTTGAGGGTGATTTTGCCGGTGTTGGCGCGGAATTCGGCCACGAGGTCGGTGACGACGTCCTGTTCGAGGGACGGGGAGCCGGAGGCGGCCATGCGAGTGGATTTCTGGGCGCCGTAGTTGAGGCTCGAGGAGGCGTCGACGAGAGTCATGGTGTGGCTGCCGTCGCTGTGGCTGAAGTAGTAGTAGATGCCGTCTTCTTCGAGGAGGCGGTTGACGAAGTCGAGCGAGGTTTCGCGGTACTGGACGCAATACTCGCGGGGCTGGTAGGTCCCGGTGAGCTTGAACTCGAAATTGGTGATGCCGTAGGTCGAGAAAACGCTTTCGACGATTTGCCGGGTGGTCTTGTTTTGAAAGATCTTGCAGTCCCGCCAGAGGCCCATCTGCCAGATGGAGGGGACGATGGTGAGGCGGTAGGTGGTGAGGTTGTTGCTGGTGCCGAGCTGGACGAAGCGGTTGATGTAGCCGTTGATGTAGCGCGACGCGCCACCGGCGAGTTGGATGGTGATGGTGGCGGACTGGCGGACCAGGTCCGTTGGGTCGATCGAGTTGTTCAGCGAGACCATTTCGGCCTCGAACTCAAACAGAGTTGAGATCCCCTCGTGGCCGGTGACGCGCTCGAGAAGGAACACGTCGGTCCCGGCAGGGGTGTCGATCGAGATGGGCCGGCCCGCCTGTGTGTACGCCATCAATTCACCTTAGGAGTAAGAGTAAGTGAACGAGCTGTCTTCGCCGATGCCGACCTTGATCGCCTGCGGTTTGTTGCCTTGGGCGATCTGTTCGAGCAGGGTGCGGGAGATTTCGGGAAGCAGCGAGTTGGTCAGGATGTTGTCGACGTTGCGGGCGCCGCTTTCGACTTCGGTGCAGCGCTTGGCGACTTCGTCGACCAGGATCGGTTCGTAGGAGAAGGCGATGCGATGCGTCTCGTTGAGCCGGCGCTGGATTTTGCCGAGCTTGAGGACGACGATTTTCTTCAGGGCCTCATCGCGGACCGGGAAGTAGGGGATGATGACCATGCGGCCGAGGAACGCGGGTTTGAAGATCTTGTCGAGTTCGGGCTTGAGGGCTTTGACGAGACCTTCGGAGCTGGGTATGGATTCGGGGTCGGCAACGAGTTTCATGAGGGTCTCGGTGCCGGCGTTGGTGGTGAGGATGATGATGGTGTTTTTGAAGTCGATCTGGCGGCCTTCGCCGTCTTCCATCTGGCCCTTGTCGAAGACCTGGAAGAAGAGTTCGAGGACGTCGGGGTGCGCTTTTTCGACTTCGTCGAGCAGGACGACGGAGTAGGGTCTGCGGCGGACGGCTTCGGTGAGGACTCCGCCTTCGCCGTAGCCGACGTATCCGGGAGGCGAGCCCTTGAGGGTGGAGACGGTATGGGCTTCCTGGAACTCGCTCATGTTGATGGTGATGAGGTTGCGCTCGCCGCCGTAGAGGAGGTCGCTGAGCGCGAGGGCGGTTTCGGTTTTGCCGACGCCGGAGGGGCCGGTAAGCATGAAGACGCCGATGGGTTTGCCGGGGTCCTCGATGCCGGCCTTGGAGGTGCGAATGCGGCGGCTGATGATTTCGAGGGCGTGGCCCTGGCCGATGACGCGGGAGCCGAGGTGGTCCTCCATGGTGAGGGCGACGGCGACGTCGTCGCGCATCATTTTGCCGACGGGGATGCCGGTCCAGTTGGAGATGACCTCGCCGACGAGGGAGGCATCGACGGAGACGCGGATGAGCGGGTTTTCGCCCTGGAGCGCTGAGAGTTCTTCGTTGAGAGTGGCGAGAGAGGCGCGGAGTTCGTCGGGGGCCTCGGTGGGCGCGGCGGTGGTGGTACCGTTGGCGGCGCCGGCGGTGGCGGCCTGGGCGGCGGGCGCGGTGGCAGCGGCGTTGGCGGTGGCGGTGGCGCCGGCGGCGGTGGCTTCGAGCTTGGCGCGGATTTCGCGGATGCGGGTGACGAGGTCGCGTTCCTTTTCCCAGCGGGCGTTCAGTTCGGCCAGATGCGCTTCGGTCTTTTCTTTGAGTTCGGCGAGGTTGGCGAGGCGCTCGGCGTGGTCGTGGCCGACGGCGGTTTCGCGATTGAGGACGCGGTTCTGGACGGCGATGTCGTCGAGGAGGCGCTGGGCGTCTTCGATGGCCGGAGGAATGGAGTTCTGGCCGAGGGAGAGGCGGGCGCAGGCGGTGTCCATGACGCTGACGGCCTTGTCGGGCAACTGGCGGTCCGGCAGGTAGCGGTGGCTGAGCTTGACGGCGGCGGCGAGGCCTTCGTCGAGGATGCGCACGTTGTGGTGGTTTTCGAGCGCCGGGACGACGCCGCGGAGCATGACGACGCAGGCCTCTTCGCTGGGCTCTTCGACCTTTACGAGCTGGAAGCGGCGGGCGAGCGCGGGGTCTTTTTCGAAGTACTTCTTGTACTCGGACCAGGTGGTGGCGGCGATGGTGCGGAGCTCGCCGCGGGCGAGGGCGGGTTTAAGGAGGTTGGCGGCGTCGTTCTGGCCGGCCTGACCGCCGGCGCCGATCATGGTGTGGGCTTCGTCGATGAAGACGATGATCGGCTTGGAGGAGGACTTGACCTCCTCGATGAGGCCCTTCAAGCGGTTTTCGAATTCGCCCTTGACGCCGGCGCCGGCCTGCAGGAGGGCGAGGTCGAGGGTGCGGACGGTAACGTTCTTGAGCGGGGGCGGAACGTCGCCCTGTGAGATGCGGAGGGCGAAGCCTTCGACGACGGCGGTTTTGCCGACGCCGGCCTCGCCGACGAGGATGGGGTTGTTCTGGCGGCGGCGGGTGAGGATGTCGACGACCTGCCGGACTTCCCAATCTCGGCCGAGTACGGGGTCGATTTTGCCCTGCTTGGCGCGCTCGGTGAGGTTGATGGTGAACTGGTCGAGGTTGGGGGTTTTGCCGCCGCCGGGCTTGGGCGCGCCGCCGGCTTCGCCGGGCGCCGAAGTGAGCGAGGGCATGGAGTCGTCTTTTTCGCCGGAAGCGGCGATGACGTTGAAGAACTCGGCGCGGAGAGCGTCGCCGGAGAATTTGTTGAACTCGCGGCTGATCTCTTTGGCTACGCGGTTGAGTTCCTCGTTGAGCACGAGGGCGAGGACGGTGTGGCCGGTGCGGACCTGGCCGCCGCCGAAGTCGATGGAGCCGATGGTCCAGGCTTCGGTGAACATTTTGGTGAGCGTCGGGCTGAGCGCCGGGTTGCGGGCGTTGCCCGTTTTGAGTTGATCGAGGCTGCGCGCGAGGTCGGAGGCCAGACGCGAGCGGTCGATCCCCGCCTGCTTCATCATCAAGGCGAAGTCACTGGCCGTGTTGTCGAGCAGTTTCGAGAGGTAGTGCTCGATTTCCACGTCGTAGTGCGTGCGGGACAGGCACAAGCCCGCGGCGCCTTCGAGCGCGTTACGCGTATCGCGATTCATCTTTCCAATCAGCGAACGTAAATTGACACCCATGGTAGGTCCTTATTCTGCCAGTTGCAGGATTGCGTCGTCCGGATCGTGGTCGAGCGCGCCGGGAGAGAGCCAGGAGCACAGACCGAGAGGAAGCGCACGCTCTTCCTCCGAGCCAAGCTCGTACTCGGGAGCGTCTTCGCGGGAAAGTACGAGCTGGGCTTCGAAATCGAATTGTCCCTGGCCGTAGAACAGCACGAGGGAGGAAAGTTGTTCCCAGGCGCCGCCGCCGGGGAGAAAGCGTTTGAACATCCGCAGGCTGAGGGGGCCGATGCGGAGGCGGAGGCGGGCCTGCTGGTCGAAGATGGCGTCGCCGGCGATGGCGCCTTCGCCCAAGCGGCGGGAAGGGGAGTCCTCATCGTCCATCCAGCAGAGCGCATTGCGTTCCAAATCATACCAGCCTCCGACGAATTGTTCGACCTTCACTTCGACGCCGAAGTGATCGGAGAGAAGTTGTTCGAGGGCGGCGGCGGAGCGGGGTTCGGGTCCGAGGAGGCCGGCGTAGTAGACGAGGGAGTGATCGTGGACGGCCTGGCGGTTCGCGAGGCCGGGAGTGCCGAGGCCGGCGATGTCGAGTAAATAGCCGGTGAATTTGTCCTGCTCGCGTTTGCGGTAGGCGAGGGCGAAGTGATATTTGCGCCAGGCGAGATAGAAGAGCGAGACGAGGCGGTGATGGAAGAGGTCGAGGAAGTTGCGGAAGGCATGGTCGCGGGAGCGGCCGCGTTCAAGGATGAGGTTGGTGTAGACGTTGGGGAGGGCGCCGAGGACGCCGCCGGCGCCCATGAAGTTGACGGTGAGACGGGGAAGGCCGTCCTCACGGATGGCGAAATCGTGGACATCGCTGGCCGGGAAGCCGAGAGAGGGGCGGGTTTCGAAGCGGACCGTTTCGCGCGCGGGGGCGCCGTAGCCGCCGACGAGGTCGCGTTCGGGGAAGACCTGTTCGAGAGCGAGGACGGCCTGGAAGAAATTGAACGCGTAAGGTTCGCTCTCGATGGCGTAGAACAGATCCTGCTGGTTCATACGACCACCCGGTCGCCGGCGCGGGGCGGCCATTCCTTGAGCGGATTGCGGCGCTGCTGGGTGCGAGCGGTGAGGACGATGAAGCTGTTGAGCGAGGTGTAGAGGCCGAGGAAGCGTTCGAGGACGCTGGAGAACAGGAAGGCTCCGCCGCCGGTGAACTGTTCTTCGTCGAGGTTGATTTCGACGCGGCGGCCGCGGACGAAGCTGACGCCGTTTTCCGAGGCGATCTGGAGCATGGAGGGTTTGCTCGAGACGGCGGTGACGCCGGAGATTTGTTTGTCGGCGTAGGCGGCGCCCGAGAAGTTATTGATGCGGAGGATTTCGCGCAGGGCGTCGACGCCGCCGTCGACGAGCGAGAGGTAGTTGAGGGAGAGTTGGGAGATGAGGCGCCACTGGAGGGCGCCGCCGAGCGGAGGTTGGACGACGGAGGTGGGTTTGACGAGGCAGACGATGCGGCGGATGGGGCCGCCGGTTTCGATTTCGAGGTCGCCGTTTTCGTTGCCGAAGGGGAGGCGGGCGGGGAGGTCGCGGTTGAAGCAGAGGAGGCGGCAGGTGATGGAGTCGGCCTCGGGGCGGACGGGGCGGTTACTCAAGTCGGCGAGGGTGAGGTAGACGTCGGTGCCGCCGTCGGAGGCCCAGCCGCTGGGGCGGCGGGTGCCGTACCAGAAGGTGCGATCCGTGCCGCCGGTCAATTCGTGGCGGTAGGCGTAGAAGGGTTCGAAGGGGACGACGTCGCGCTTGCCGCCGAGCACGCCGGTGACGTCTTCGACGGAGAAGATTTCGGTGCTTTGGCGGCGGCGGGCGTCGGGGACGATGAGGTATTCAGGTTTGCGCTGGTCGAGGAGGATCGGCTCGGAGACCTGGGGGAAGAGATTGACGATGGTGGAGCAGCCGGTGCGGAGGGTGTCCTTGCCGACGGAGGATTCGAGGGTGAAGTGGCGCTCGGCGCGCTCGAAGGGGGAGATAAGGAAGATGAGCTCGGCCGCGTTGCCGAAGCCGGCTTCGCGAAGTTTGGCGAAGCCGCCCAAGTCGAGGAACAGGAACTTCTGCGGCATGGCGAAGTATTCCTGCAAGAGGCGGTAGCCGCGGAAGGAGCGGCGCGGGTAGGGGAGCATGGCCTCGTCTTCTTCGAGGCCGGCCTGGCGGATGACGGAGCCGGGGAGGGTGAGGTTGGGGCGGCGGGTTTGGGGGTCGAGGTCGCGGACGAGGATCTGGCGGCAGTTATTGAGGAGCAGCTCGTGGAGCGAGTAGGCGAGGTTGCCGTCGCCGGAGAGATAAAGGCGGAGGGAGTCGAGGCTGAGGGTGGAGAAGCTTTCGGCCTGGCAGCGGAGTTCGACGCGGAGGGCGGCGACGGAATCGGGAGCTTTGATGGCGGGGTGGATGCGCTCGACGGTGGTCCACTGGGCTTCGGTGACGGAGACCGGCCAGAGGACGGTTTCCTGGCAGGTGCGGAAGCGGCAGGGGGCGCCGTTGACGGGGCGGGAGAAGAGTTGGACGTCGCGGGGGATGCGGTAGCCGGTGGTGAGCTTGCCCTGTTCGGGGTCGAGGTGGAACTGGACCAGCGACATCGAGGGGATGGGGCGGACGTAGTGGGGGTAAAGAATCTGGAACAGTCCCTCGGTAATTTCGGGGAACTGGTCGTCGATTTTGAGGTGGACGCGGGCGGCGAGGAAGGCGAAGGACTCGATGAGGCGCTCGACGTGGGGGTCTTCGCACTTGTTGGTTTCGAGCTGGAGGCGCGAGGCGACTTTGGGATAGCGCTCGGCGAATTCGGCGCCCATGCGGCGGAGGAAACTGAGTTCGCGCTCATAGTAGAGCAGCATTTCGTCGCGCATGGTTTAGGAGGAACCTCGCACGGAGTATTCTTTGCTTCCCAGGTCGAGCACCGTGTCGAAGAAGACGAGTTCGGTGCCGGGGTTGAGCGTCAAGGTGGCCTGGATGGTGAAGTGGACGCGGCGGGATTCGATGGTGGTGGAGTCGCCCTCGCTGACGATGACGTTGCTGAGGCGCGGCTCGTAGTTGGAAATGGCGTTTTCGATGAAGTGGAGGAGGCGGACGCGGTCGTCGGAGCTGTCGCCGCTGAGGCTGCTGAGATCGGAGATGCCGAAGTAGAGAACGGAGCGCGCGGCGTTTTCCATGTCTTCGGGAGGGGCTTCGGGGGTGCGGCGGCTGTTGAGGAGCCATTCGAGGTCGCGGCGGACGCCGGATTTGAAATCGCGGATGGATTCGGCGCGGGTGGGCATGGGTTCGACTTTGGAGAGCGGGTCGAGGTCGATCAGGCGATCCAGCAGGGATTGCTGGATCGGGCGCTCCATGTCCTGTTTTGCCATGTGTCTATCCCGCCGTACACTGCAGCGCCTGGAGCGGGTCCAGACGGCAGATCCGCAAGTAGAGCGTCTGCAAGGCCGCCGCGTCGGCGTTGGCTTTGGAGCGGCAGCGGTAGAGGAGAACGAGCGGCTGGGCGATGACGCCGCCGGATTCCCAGTCCTCGAGCTTGTTTGCGTCGATTTGTTTTTCGAGGTCTTCGAGGATCGGCATGGCGATGGCCTCGCGGCCGGCGGCGACGAGGACGGCGGCGAGTTCGGTGCGGCGGCGGAAGCGTCCGCGCGGGCTGGAGGCGCGCGAGAGTTCGGTCATGACGATCTGGATGCCGCGTTCGGCGTTGCCTCCGCGGACGGCATCCATGGCCACTTCAAACGGGTTTGACGGCTGCATTCCGGACTCCTGTTCCTCCGGGTCTCCGTTGTTCGACGATGAGTTTTGCGCCAGATCCATTTCGGTTTTGAGCCAGGCCTGCGTTTCGGCGTTCGCGGTGGGCGTGTCGTCCATCATGGTCATGGACGGCAGGTCCGGGGCGGCGCGGAGCATTTCGAGGAGGGCGGCGCGGAGGGATCCGCCGACGAGGCGATAGGGTTCGCCGAGGTGATCGCAGGCGGTGATCGAGTAGCGCTGGAGGTCGAGCCAGCCGCGGGCGGAGCCCTGGGCCATGGCGGCTTCGGCAGCTTCGAACAGGTCCGGCCATTTTTGATCCAGCAGCAGGGACTTCAACTGCGTGCGCAGCAGCGTCGTGGGGGCTTCGAGCGTGCGCGCCCTGGGCTGCAGGCCGTTGGAGCGGAGTTCGCCCCAACGCAAGCCGCGCATCATGAGATAGGGGGCGGGACTGGAGGGCTCGGTTTTGCGGAGATATTTCGCGGCGACGGCGACGCGGGAGACGGCGTCGCCGTGGCTGGTTGGCTCGGGGGTGAGAACTCCGGGTTCGGCGGCAGCGGCTTCGCCCGCGGCCGCGGGTTCGGCGGAGGCGGCTTCTTCGGCGGTTTCGGGGACGGGCTCCGCTTCGGGCGGGTCGGGATCAAGCTCGAGTTTCTTCTTGAGGATGGGATGGAGGACCATCCGAATGTCTTCGAGCGACTTTCGCAGTCCGCCGAAGCTGGGCGAGGCGTCGCCGAACTTGTCGTCGCAGAGCTTGCCAAGGGGTTTCAGCAGATTGAGGCTGCCGTCGATGTCGCCGATCAGTTGCTTGTAGAAGGCCTTGGGCGCCTGCTCGACGGCCTTGTCATAGTCTTCCGGGGCGAGCTTGCCGGCGTCGAGCATCTTCTTTCGCACCGTTCCCTTGGCCGAGTCCTTTTTGACTTGTTCTTCGGTGGGGACGGTGCGGCAGTCCGCCTGTTGAAAGAAGCTATGGCCGGCCGGGTTGATGGGGACGGATTTGACGGCGAAGTCGAGTTTCGAGCCGAGCCACTCGAGGGGGGCGGCGCGCAACTCCGCGTCGCCATCTTCGAGTTCCGGGTAGAGGTTGTCCCAGTAGGTTTCGACGAGCTTGGAAAGGTACTCCAGGCCGGAGCGGAGTGGGGGCAGACCTTCCAGACGAATATTGGCTTCGATGTACCAGACGGCGATCTGGAGGTCTTTGGTCTTCTTGGCGAGAAGGTCGCCGCACAGCTTGGCGACAAGCGGCCAGTCGGCTACTTTTCGTTCAGAAGCCCAGGCGCCCTGGGGCGCGTCGACTTCCTCGCGGCGCGCCTCTTTGATGTCGTCGTAGACAGCCTCGTAGCGCAGGTCCGCGCCACAGGGATTATCGCCTGGAATGGGATCAAGAAGGTCTGTGCGCCAACTCATGATGTTTCACGAAGCGGCAGCTTCGGAAACCTGAATCTCCAACTGCCGCACCTCGAGGATGGGAATTTCTTCATCGTCGACCAAGAGCATTTTCTGTCCGAGCGGAACCTGGCCGCCGTCGGCATGGTCTTCCCAAATGGTGGAGCGGCCGAGGCGCACGTTGTTGTCGCCGTGCTTCCAGGAAAGGGGCGCGATGACCGGGAAGAGGATTTCCCCCAATTCAAAACCTTCGTAGGCCGGCCCGGGCGTAACCTTGGCGGGAGACCAGAGGAGGTCCCGGAGGCGCTTGGGGGCTGGGATTTCGATGGCGGAAAGCTGGGCGAAGGGGATCCACATGTATTGGCCGGCGACGAAGATTTCGATACGGGCGCCGATGCGCGGGTCGGCGTCTTCGATGGAGGAAAAGGGTTGGCCATTGAGTTTCCCGGCCACCGGGCCGGGCGCGCTCGAAAGGGGGAAAGTACCCTTTTCGAACATCTGCTGGCGGTCGCGCTCGGCGTGGAGCGCGCTCTTATAGAGCAGACCGCCCATGCCCGCTTGCGGCGTGTCCTTGGTGAGGATATCCAGTTGTTTGTCGGCGCGGTCGTAGTTTCCGGCGAAGCAAAGAAGCTCGAAAAGGAAAGTACGGCGCTGAACGTCGGCGGGGTTGTCCCGCAGTTCGACGTTCAGCGCCTCGATCGCTTCCGGCAGCTTTCCAGCCTGAAAAAGTGCCTTGGCGTCTGGCATGGATCACGACTTCGCGTTCAAGCGGAGGTCCCAGCTCCCGATTTGCGTGTCGTCTTCGGTTCCGGTTCCGCCCTGTTCCTTGTAGGTCAGTGTGACTTTGCCGAAGGCGAAGGAGACACTCTCGGTTGGGGTGTCGTCGCCGCCGGCCGAGCCGGACCACTGGACGCTCTCGACAAATACCTCTTCAAAGGCGTATTTGATAAACTCGATCGGTTTTTCGTCGCCGCCCGCCTTGGTCAGCACGACGTCCGCGGTGGCGAAGTGCTTGCCGAGGCAGCACTGCTGGAAGAGCTCGGTGCTCGCGACATCGGCCTTCTTCATGACGTTGAAGCTGCTGATCGATACCCGGCCCGAAGCGGCGCCCTTGCCGGCATTGATGCTGGTCGGGTTGCTGGCGCCCCAACTGAAGCTGTAGATTTCAAACCAGCCATCGGCGCCTTTATAGACCTTGTCCTGCGACTCACCCTTCTTGATGGGCGCGCACAATTTCATGAACGAACTATAAGCCATACTTATCCTCTCCTTGTTCTGACCTTAGATGTGTGTTGCTAACGGAACGCTATTTGGCCGGTTGCGGAAGATCAGCGACCAGCCGCATGGAAACCGACAATTCGTCAAGCTGGAAGTGGGGCCGGAGGAACGCGACAGCACGGTAGCAGCCGGGCTTGCCGGGAATTTCCATCACGTCGACACGAGCTTCCTTCAGGGGCTTTTGGGCCTTTACGGCGAAGGAGGCGGTATCGTTGCTGACCACGTAGTTCGAAATCCAACGGTTGAGGAACGAACTGGCCTCATCCCTGGACATGTAGCCGCCGATTTTGTCGCGCATCATGGACTTCAGGTAGTGCGCGAAGCGGGAAACGGCGAGGATGTACGGCAGTTGGGCGGAGATGCGCGCATTGGCGTTCGCCGCGTCGCTGTCGTAGACCTTCGCCTTCTGGGCCGACTGGACGCTGAAGAAGGCGGCGTAGTCGGTGCCTTTGCAGTGAACCAGCGGAGCGAAGCCCAAGTCGGCGAGTTCTTTTTCGCGCCGGTCGGTGATGGCGACTTCGGTGGGGCACTTCATGGCCACGTCGCCTTCTTCGGTCTTGAAAGTGTGGACCGGGAGACCTTCGACGAGACCGCCGCTTTCCACGCCGCGGATGCAGGCGCACCAGCCGTAGAGAGCGAAAGCGCTGGTGAGCCGGCTGCCGAGCGCCCAGGCGGCGTTGCCCCAGAGGTACTTGTCGTGGTCGGAGCCGTCGACGCCTTCTTCGTAGTTGAAGCCTTCCACCGGCACGGTCTCCTTGCCGTAGGGCAGGCGCATGAGGGTACGGGGCATGGTGAGGGCCACGTAGCGGGAATCCTCGCTTTGGCGGAAACCCTTCCAGCGGGCGTATTCCGTGGTGTCGAAGATTTTGCCGAGATCGCGAGGCTGGTCGATCTGGCTCCAGCTATCGAGGTTCATCATCTCAGGAGAAGAGGCGGTGAGGAACGGCGCGTGCGCGGCCGCGGCGACTTGGGACACTTTCTCGAGGAGTTCGATGTCCTGGCCGCTCTTGCCGAATTCGTAGTCGCCGAGCAGGGCGCCGAAGGGATGGCCGCCGAAGACGCCGAATTCTTCTTCGTAAACTTTCTTAAAGAGCGCGCTCTGGTCGAATTCGGGAGCGCGTTGCAGGTCGCGGAGCAGCTCCTTCTTGTTGACGTTGAGCACCTTGATCTTGAGCATGGCGCTGCACTCGCTCTGGCCGATGAGGTAGCGGAGACCGCGCCAGGTCGCTTCGAGTTTCTGGAACTCGGGGGCGTGCATGACCTCGCTCAACTGCAGCGAGAGCAGGTGATCGATCTGCGCGATGCGGGCGTTGATCATCGCCTCGGTGTCGCGGGCCATGGTGATGGACCCTTCGAGCACTTCGGCGACGAACTGCTTGATCATGTCCTTGCCGCGCTCTTTGGCCGCGGCGTCTTTCCCAAAGCGGCCTTCTTCGACGATCTGGTCGAGCAAGGCCAGTTCGGCCGTTTCGGCGGCGGCGCCCTGTGGGGCCTTCTGGGCTTCGCTACTCATTGGTACCTCCGGTCAGGCCCATCTCTTCCTTCAGCTTCTTCATCTTGTCTTCGTTGCCGACGGTTTCTTTCAGGATGTCGTCGAGCTTCTCGTTGCCCTGCAGCGTGCCGCGAAGGTCGGAGAGCTTGGTGCGCAGTTCGAGGAGTTCGCGCAGCGGCTTGACTTGGCGGGCGACATTCTCGGGCTCGAAGTCGTCCATCGAGTTAAAGCGGAGATTGACGCCAAGCTTACCGGCGTTGGGGTCTTCGCTGAGTTTGTTCTCGACGGAATACTGCAAATGGGGTTTCATGCTGGCCAGAACGTCGTCGAAATTATCGAGAGTAACATCGACGAATTTCCGGTCCTTTAAACGGGCGAGCGGTTCTTCGGGTTGCCCCGTGAAATCGGCTAGTACGCCCATTACGAAGGGGAGTTCTTTCAATTCGATCGCATTGCCGACTTCCACGTCGTAGCTGATGTGCACGCGCGGCGGTCTCACGCGTTCCAGCTTCTTATTTACGCTTTCTCGTGCCATCCGGACTCCTATCTTTCTCGGTGTAGTCTCCCCGAAGGGCCTACGTTGGCCACTCGAAACTACTGACAGCCTGGAAGTGAAACCGGGCCGCCCATCCGTTTCAACCCGTGGTCCGCCTCGAAGGAAATTTTCGAGACTTCCCGAGTATATGGGACGACTGAATGGGAGTCAAGGCAGGTTAGGCGAAATTTACGATCCGGGCCGGGGAATAGCCTGATGCGGATTAGGAATTGCCAGCCCGCCACTAAGAAATGGCGTTCGGGCGCGAGTTACTCTTGTGTTTCGCCGCGGCGCGCCTTACGCCAGGAGATAGTAATTGACGAGATGGTGCGGCCCTCATTGACGAGAATGAGCTTGTAGCCGTTATCGGCGGTGGGCGCCTCGTTGACGGCGACGTCGGGCGGGTCGACGGTGACGATGACGGGGGTGCGCCGGGGCAGACCCTTGCCGCTGACGGAACCATCGGTGGCCTCGTTGCCCGTGATTTCTACGGAATCTCCATTGGCCAGAGTTCCGTTCCAGGTGAAGGAGCCGCCGGGTTCTTTCGGAGAGGGCTCGGACGCGGATGCGGGCGCTTTCGCGGAGGCGGTTTCGGCTTGGGCCGTTTCGGGCGAGGACGCTTTGACCTTGGGCGGCGCGGCGGGAACGTGTTTGGCCGGCGCGGGTGCGGGCGCGGTGGTTTGAGCCTGGGCCGCCGGAGACGTGGCGGCGGGCGCGGGCGATTCCGTTTGCGGCGCGGCCGCGGGAATGGCGGTCTTGGAGCGATAGACGAGAGCCGCCATGATTACCAGGACCGCGGCGGCGATACCGATGAAGACCTTCCGGCTGGCGGAACGGCCGGGGCTGGGTGGGGCGGAGTATGTGGGAGGCGGGGTTTCGACGGCGGCCGCGGCGGGCGGCGGCGGCGGCGCGGCGGCTTGCGGCGGAGGAGCTGCCGCGGGTTGAGGCGGAGGGGCAACCGGTTGAGGCGCCGGAGGAGGCGGTGGGGCGGCAGCGGCCGGCGGTTCGGGCGCGAGGGGCTCGATTTTGAGCGGAACGCCGCGCGGGTTGGTCAAGCCGTACTCGAGGTCCTGGATGAATTCCGCGCAGGTTGGATAGCGCTGGGCGGGTTCTTTGGCGAGGGCGCGGAGGAGGGAGGGGAGAGCGGGGAGATTGACGATCGAACTGGTGGTGTCCTCGCGGATGGGGTCCTCGTTGACGATCTGGTACATGATGCTGGTGATCGAGTCGCCTTCGAAGGGACGGCGGCCGGAGAGCAGTTCGTAGGCGATGACGCCCAAGGCGAACTGGTCCGTGCGGCCTTCGACGGGCTTGCCGAGCACCTGTTCGGGCGCCATGTAGTGCGGCGTGCCGACGGCCATGCCGGCCTGGGTGAGGCCGACGGTGGCGTCACCGAGCATTTTGGCGACGCCGAAGTCGGCGATCTTGACGAGGTCACCTTCGGAGATCATGATGTTGGCCGGCTTGATGTCGCGGTGGACGACGTTGCGGGCGTGGGCGAAGTCGAGCCCGGCGGCGACCTGTTTCAGGATTGCGACGATCTGAGCGCTGCGCAGCCGGTCGCTTTCGTGCATAAGGGCGCGGAGGGTTTTGCCCTCGACAAACTCCATGACGACGTAGGTGAGCGGGCCGGTATCGTCCATTTCGTAGACGGTGACGATGTTGCGGTGGGTGAGGGCGCCGGCGGAGCGAGCTTCGCGCTGAAGGCGTTTCCGCAGCGTTTCGTTGGCGCCGCCCGCGGCCGAGATCGTTTTGATCGCGACCCGGCGGCCGATTTTGGGGTCTTCGGCGAGATAAACTACGCCGCCCGCGCCGCGGCCCAGTTCGCGCACGATCTGGTAGCGGCCGATAGTTTCCATTCCACGTGTCTCCTGGCCGACGCTTCTAGGGGCTCCGGCACTACTGGTTCTAAGAATAGCGGCAGCGAGAAAGGAATGCTACTAAAAAGCCTGGCACGCCGCAACCCAAACTATGTTCCCGCCGACCGAACAATTTTCTCAAAAAGAGTGTCGTAGATGGCGGCCATGCGCTCGACGGCGGCGGACGGGGGAAAGCGCTCGCGGATGCGCCGGGCCGCGGCCTGGCCGAGCCGCGCGCGCAGTTCGGGGTGGGCGAGGCAACGGCGTAGTTGTTGCGCCAGGCCGGCGGCGTCGCCGGGTTCGAACAGGAGGCCGGAGATCTCATCCTCGACGAGTTTGGGATTGCCTCCGGCGCGGGAGGCGATGACGCAGCATCCGCAGGCCATGGCCTCCATCAGGGAGTTAGACGAGGCCTCGGAAAGGGAGGGCAGGACGAAGATGTCGAAGGCGTGGAGCCAGGAGGGTACGTCGCGGGCGGGAGGTTCGAAGCGGCAGACATCGTCGAGGTTGAGCGAGGCGGCGCGGCGGCGGAGCATGGGCTCGCACTCGCCGCCGCCGACGATGACGAGGCGGGCGCTGTCCGCGGCGGTGCGTGAAACGGCGAAGGCCTCGAGGAGGGTCTCGATGTTTTTTTCGGGCCGGAGCATGGCGACGATGCCGACGATGGGGGGACCGGAAGGCCGCGTGTCCGGAGGGTGAAACTGTGCGGTGTCGACGCCGTTCGGACAGTAGTGGATCTTTTCGGGTGGGACGCGGTCTTGGGCGATCAGGCCGGCGCCGACGGCGTGGGAGTTGACGACGATACCGTGGGCGAGGCGGTCGGTGAGGCGCAGCAGAGGACGCTTGTCCGGGGTGAGGGAGCGGAAGGCGCGCTGGCTGGAGAGGACGAGGGGAGTACGGTACCAGCGGGCGGCGGGGACGCCGAAGAGGACGCCGGGAACGTCGAAGGCGTGGACGATTTCGATACGATGGCGGCGGAGGTAAGCGCCGAACGCAAGCCAGGCGCGGGCGTGGGAGGGGCGGAAGAAGCCGGAGACGGGGAATTCGGCGAGCGGGACCTCGGCTTGGCGGAGATCGGCGAGGCGCATGCCCCGCAAGCGGAGGCAGGCGACGTGGGGCTCGAAGCGCGCGCGATCGAGCCCTTTGGCGATTTCGGTGAGCTGACGCTCGGTGCCGCCGCTCTCCAACCAGAGGTTGACGAGCAGGATGCGCCGGGGCTCAGCCATGAGCCGGGATCACTGCGCCACCCTGGCGGGGCAGCGCAGCGCGAAGAATCCGGGCGCGAAGACGTCGATGCCGTTGGGCGGATCGGTGATGTCGATCTTGACGACGATCGGGTTGTTGCTCGAGTCGAGCACCTGGGAAGGCTGCGAGGCGCCTTGGCCGCGGACCTTGCTGAGGACGGCGGTGCGGCTGCCGGGCGGCCGCGAGTCGGCGTTGGACATGAGGCGGAAGATGGCCCAGGCGCCGGTGTAGTCGCCGTAGGGCACGCTGGCGCCGACGTTGACGCGGAGGTGGGCCTCCTGCTGGCCGGCGCCCGGCCAGGAGAATTGCTTGGGCGCCGAGGCGGTTTTGGTGGCCGAAGCGGTTTCGCCGTCGGCGGTGAGGGTGATGCCCTGAGTGTTCGAGTTGGGTTCGATCTTGAGACTGTACTGGAGGCGGGCCTGGCCGTTGGCGCCGGCCGGGAAGAAGGCGTCGGAGATCGAGGCGATCTGGTTGAGGAACTGGAGATATTCCGGGGTCAGTTGCGGATCGGCGTCGGGCGGAGAGATCCAGAGGCGCCCTTGTTTGGCGGCCGATTTGCCGAGCGCCTGGGTGAGCATCGAGAAGGCGCTGTTCTGCGGCGCGAACACGGAGGCGAACTCGTCGAGCGAGACGTCGGTCGCGCTGGTGGGATCGAAGGGGAACTTGCGCTGGAGCTTTGCGAGGGCGGCGCAGAATGACTTGCCCGCCGCGCCGGCCTTGTCGCGGCCGACTTTGCCGGCGTCGGTGACGACGAAGCGCATGGCGTCGCGGAAGGGGGATTCGAGGATGCGTTGGACCTCGGTGTCCATGCCGTCCGAGCCGTTGATGTTGAAGGTTTGCGCCATTTGGCGGACGGCGTTCATACCGGCGTCGGAGGCCTGCTTGGCGGCCTGGTTGAGGTTCATGTCGGGATTGTTGGGCCGCTGGTCTTTGAGGTTGTCCATGGCGCTGGCCATGTTGGCGACGGCGGTCATGTAGGCCTGGTTGGGCGTGCTGACGAGGCGGTCGGCGCTCGAAGGGGGAACGACCTGACGCGCGGGTTGGAAGACCTTGACGACGTCGGCCGGGGTGAGCGGGGGCGGGGCCTGGGAGGCGGGACCTTCGGTGGCTTTGGCCGCGGCGGAGATGGTTTTTGCCTTGGTGGCGGTCTGCTGGGCTTTGTTGAGGCCGAGGGCGGAGAGCAGGCCGGAGCTACTGGCCCGTTCCGCGGTGGCGAGGCCGGACTGGGCGCTGGCGGCGGCCGCGGGCACCGGGAGGTTGGTGTTGCGGGAAATGAGATAGACGGCGGCGAGCAATGGCGAGCGGTTGTCGGCGAGTTGCGACAGTTTCTGGGCCGCGTCGGCGGGGTTGACGAATCCCTGCACGCCGGTTTGGCGGGTGAAGTCCTCCCACTTGGCGACGAAGTCCTTGAGGTAGAGGTTTTCGAGCGCGGCGGAATCGGCGCCGCCGGGCATGAGGGAGGAGAACGCGGCGCTGGGTCCGAGGACGCAAACTTCTCCGATCGGTTGTTTGCCACCGTCCTTGAGGGCCTTTTGGAAGGCCTGCCAGCCTTCGAGCGTGAAGGCGGCGTCGACCTGGCCGGGGCCGGTGATGGTCTGGCGGAAATTCGGCGCGAGGTCCGCGATGCGGGCCGGCTGAGCGGCGGCCTGGGAGGCCACTTGCAGGAGGCCGCGGTAGATCTGATCGAGGCCGTGGAAGGTGGACAGATACTGGCGGGCGCGGCTGACGAGGTCGTCCTTTTCCTGGATGGTGTAGGGGTTTTCGTGGGCCAGTTCTCCGGCGTAGAAGTCGATCTGCTTGAAGGCGAGGCCCTGGCGTTCCTGGTCGAGGTTGCGGCCGAGGTTCCACTGATTGAGCATCAGCGGCGCGAGGAACGCTTTATCGGGTTTGCATTTGCAGGAGGTCACCATGCGGTAGGCCTTGAGGGTGTCGTAGGCGGTTCCGTAGGGGACCGAGCCGTCGGAGGAGGTGGGAAGGCGCTGCAGGCCGCCGGTCATCTTGCCATAGGCGTCGTCGAAGAACATCTGGCGGAAGCGCTGGAAATAGAGGTGGCGGAGCTGGGGCAGGACGCTCGATCCGGAGTAGAGGAACCAACGCATGCGCCAGGGCGGGCCGTTGCGGTCGTAGTCGAGCAGAGTTTCGAGCTGGGAGCGGAGGCCGTCCATGGCGTGGAGGTCGTCGAGGCCGGGGGAAGCCATGGGGCCGGGCTGGAAGGAGTAGGGAGCGAGTTCCGCCTGTTTGACGGCGTGGAGGAGTTCCCGGTTGTCGTACCAGGAGCGGAGGAACATGAGGCAGAGCAGGAAGGCGAGGGCGGTGGCCGTGCCGAAGACGATGCGGCGGTAGAGGTCGAGCTTGCGATGGCGGAATCCGGCGACGGCATCGAGGCGGTCGCCGAGGATGACGCGATGGAACAGTTCGCTGACGAAGCTCCAGCGGGTGACGGTGGGTTCTGCGCCGGAGGGTTCGGGCGCGGTGATGCCGACCTTTTTCTGGTAGTCGGCGAGATTGAAGAGCGAAGTGGCTTCGCCGGCGGCGGGGCCGCGCGCGACTTCGCGGACACCGCCGGGAGCGGCGGCGGAGGCGGCGACCTGGCGGGTTCCGGTGAAGTAGTAGCCGCGCAGGAGCGGGCTGGGCTGAAGCGGATTGGGGCGGAAGACGTCGACGAGGAACTGGACGAGGGTGTCGCGGATGCGCTTTACTTCGCGGGGAAATTCGTAGATGGGGACGCGGCGGGTGGTTACGGGCTCGCGGCCCAGGAAGAGGGTGCGTTTCTCGGCGAGCGAGTAGTAGAGCTGATTGAAGGCCTCGGCGAGGCGCGAGGATTCCGATTCGGCGAAGACCTCGCCGGCGGGGCGCGTGCCCTGGAGCGAGAGCGGGAGCGTGGTTCCGAGAATCTGCTGGTCCTCGTTTTCGGCCATGCGGCCGAAGTATTCGGCGAAGTAGGGGATGGAATCGCTCTTGGTGAAGAGGACGTAGACGGGGAAGTGGCTGCCGAAGACTTCGCCGATGAGCCGGAGGCGTTCCTGGAATTTGCGCGCGAGGCCGCCGAGGCGGGCGTTGTCGGGGATGCCGAGGAACGGGGTGATATCGACGCAGAGGACGGCGCCGCGGAAGTTGGACTTGGTTTTGCCGCTGAGTTTGGCGAGCAGGGAACCTCCGCCGGGGCGGAGGTGCTTGAGGAGGCGGAGCCAGCGGCCGGGGTCCTGGTTAAAGATGCTGCCGGAGGGTTCGATGAAGATCGCCTCGCCCGCGTACCAGAAGTTGCAGAGCTTGGTGGGGAGCACGGTCGCATCGCGATAGACCTGGCCGGCGAGGAGTTCGGGTTCGAGACCGGCGCCGAGGAAGGTGGTGGTTTTGCCGGAACCTTCGGCGCCGAGCAGAAGGTAAGTCGGCAGGCCGCCGACCTGCGTGCGGATGCGGCGGGCGGAGAGGGTGGGGGACTGGGCGAGGCGCGCGTTGGCTTCCGAGATGAGCGCGGCGACGGCGTCGATTTCCGGATCGGGGCCGGAGGCGCGGGCCGGTTGGGAGGCGGGCGCGGGTTGCTCGCCGGGCGCGGGAGAAGCGGGAGGGGGCGCCTGGGCGGCGCCGAGTCTGCGCGTGAGGCGGGAAACGAGCAGGTACACGATCAGCACGGTGAGGCCGAGCAGGCTCAGCATCACGCCGACGAGGATGTAATTGTCCTCGCCGACGAGAAACTTCGCGCCGATCCAGACCAGCGCCAGATAGAGGAAGAACAACAGCCAGATGACGATCAGCTTTCGCTTGGACATGGCACTCCGGGCAATCTTGAAAACATGAGCAGAATTACAGCAACAGCGCGCGGCCGGCCGCGTCGGTGACGTCGCTTCGCGTGGTCATCAGCCAGACCAGGCAGATGACATAAACGGCCACGGCGGCTCCCAGGCCGATGACGGCGGTTTGCAGGAGGGTGGTGGCGAGGGAGTCGGGGGGCGGCGCGGCGATCACTTCCCGCGGGATATCGCCCTGGGGACTGAGCCGCGGGTCGTTGCCGCGAATGCGATCGATGCGCTGCCGCAAGCGGTCCATCAGAAGGTGCAACTCGGTTTTTCCGCCGATCGAATATTTGCCTTCGAAGCCTAACAGCAGGCAGAGGTAGAAGACATCGAGCATGTCGGCGAGTTCCGGGGAGTCCTGGCGCGAGAGAAGTTTCTCGGCGCGGGTGAAGAACAGTTCGCCGGCGACGGAGACGTTGAACAGTTCGTCCTGCAGCGGCTTCTGCGCCCACTCGTTGCGGCAGGGGTCGTGGGAAGTGAGGATGACTTCGTCGAGGAAGGCGACGATGGCGAAGTCGGTTTCGATGGTGTGTTCCTTGGCGTAGTTGCGCTTGACGGCCTCGCGGTTGACCTCGGCGAGGGCTTCGACCATGCGCCGCCGGAAACCGTCGGCGTTGGAGATCTGCTGGCGGCCGCTTTGAATGCGGACGATGCCGGTGAAGAAGCCCTGATACAAGAGGGCGAGGGATTCCTGGCGGGGCGCGGTGGGATTGGCCGGCGGCTGCGGGCGTGCCATGGTCGATATCTCCTCTAAGTGCGGAAGTCCTTGTCGGTGAGTTTCGGCGCGTGCTGGAGCGAGTCGAAGTGGAGCGAGAGGCCGTGAGGCGTCTTCTCCTGGTAGCGCAGGTCGAATATTTTGGGGGCCTTGCCCTTTCCGACGGGGGCGTAATCGCCGTACTGCAGGGTGACTCCGGGGCCGTGGCCGGCAGCGGGTTGGTAGACGACGCTTTGCAGCAGTCCGTTCGAGTCCACGGTCAGGGTGTATTCGCCGGCGGATCCGGCGCCTTTCAGCGTGACGGGGCTGGAGGGGGACGGGGCGCCGAGGATACTTACCCATTTCAACTTCTGGGAGCGCAGGGCGGCGAGCACGGCGGCGGGTTGATAATCCCGGTACTGTTGAATGTTCTGCGCCATTTCGATGGCGACCGGGGTGCTTTTGAGCTTCCCTGCGCCGCCGGAGCGCACCGCGGAGCCCTTTATGGCGTCGCGCCACTTGAGTTCGGCGAGCTTAATTTCCATCTCGATGTAAGCCGAGGAAGTGGATCCGTTCAGGCGCGCGGTGAAGATCCAGTCCGAACGCTGTCCGCCGGCCTCATAGAGAGCGGCGGCGCCCGAACCGGTCAACATCTGCGAGTCCCTGATGCCGGCGTCGCCGCCGATATTGGCAAGCAGAAGCGCGAACAACTGGCTGCCGAGTTTTTCCTGCATGGCTTCTGTCGGCTGGAGGGTTACGGGCTTGGGGGTTTCGGGCGCGCCCGGCAGCAGGGCAACGACGATCTGCTGGCCGAAGTAGCCGTCCTTGGAGAAATCGACGACGACGCTTCCTTGCGGCCCGATGACGATGCCGGCGACCTTCTTGACGCCGCCCTGGGTCGGGCCTTGGGGTTTTCCGTCGACGGCGACGTTGCATTCGACCGGCGCGCAGGAAAGGGTGACGGGTCCGGCGATTTTCGGTTTCGGCGGAGGCGGAGGAGGCGCGGGCTTGAACTTTGCGCCTTTGGCCTGGATCAAGTGGATCAGGTCGCCGGTTGCGCCGGCCGCCTGGAGTTGCGAAACATCGGCTGGGGAAGGATAAAATGTCACTCCGCGGCTTTCGACGGCGGAAAGCATCCGGCGTGAGGGGACATGGGCGTTCAGCGCGCCGAGGACTTCCTGAAGCGGGAACGGCGGACCGGTGAGGAACTTATCCTGCGATGCGCGGCCGCGCGCGGCCTGAGCCTGAGTCACGGCGCAGGCGAAGGCGACGCAAAGTACGAACCCGCAGTAGCTACTCCATCGGGATGGTCTCATTTTCCACTTTGTCCCCCTTTATTTCTGGCCTTGCTTCTTCTCGAAATCCCGAGCGCTCTTTATCTCGCCGAGCAAGGTGAGCGCGGCCTTGTTTCCTTTCTCCCGCAGCAGGACCTGCCGGGCGTAGTATTCGGCGTGGCTGTAGTCGCCGTTGTCGTAGGCGGTTTGCGCGCGCTTCATGGCGAGGTCCGGCGGAATGGTGGGCGCCGGGCCGGCCGGCTGCGTTTTGCCTTTGGTGACGGTGAGGCCGGCGAGGTCCTGTTGGATCTGGGCGACCTTGTCGGCGAGGTCGGGACGGCTGGCGGCCTGAGTCAGGTTATCTTTGGCGGCCTGGATGAAGGCCGCATCGGGCTGGCCGGCGCTGGCGGCGGCTCGCGCCAGTTCGACATTCCAGCGGGCGATATCGAGGTGCGCCTCGGCTTCCCGCGGAGTTCCGGCAAACTGCTGCGTGAAGGCGTTAAGTTTCGCCACTTGGGTTTCGATGTCGGAAACGCCTGCTCCGGGCGGGGGCTCGAAGGCGCGGAGGAGCACGAGCGCGGGGTCCGGCTTCGAACTGGTCCAGTTTCCGAGGTCGGCGGTTCGGGCGTAGCCGTTGGGGTAGACGCTTTTGGGGGTGACGTACTGCACTTCGACCCAATCCTGGCTGGCGCTGCGCGGGACGCGGAGGATCTGGAGAAGAGCTCCTTTGGGGACCTGGACGATGGAGGACTCGCCCCTGGCGGGGCGTTCGAGGATGTCGGTTTGGGCCGCGGTGACGACGGCGGTGGCCATGGAGGGCATGGGCACCGCGTTGGCGTGGCGATGAGAGAAGAGGAAGTAGCCGCCGGCCGCGAGGATGAGGACGACGACGGCGGCGCCGACGATGAGGATGGTCTTTGCGGGGGAATTGGCGGGCGCTGTCGCGGGCGCCGCGGCTTGGGCGGGCGCCGGGAATGGCGCCGCGGCGATGGGGGGCGCGGGAGCGGCGGGCGCGGGCCGC
>JAJYCN010000059.1 GCA_021778335.1 Acidobacteriota bacterium
GCTCGAGTGGGACAGCGTGAACATGCGAGTGACGAACCGGCCGGAGGCGAACGAGTATCTCAGTCCGACGTTCCGCAAGGGCTGGACGATCGGCTAACGCGGCGGTTTCCGCAGTTTTGACGGTCCGGACGGCGCCGTGCCGGCCACGGCTGCGTGGAGCATCTCGAGTGGATGGCCACGACTTGCCTTTGCGACTTTCGAGGCATGGACCCGTATGAAATCCGAGTAGCGCCGCCCCAAGGTGTCAGAGCGCCGGCGATTCGCTGGGCCTACGGGGTGTTTCGAGATAGCCGCAGAATGCCGTCTCTGAATGCCCGAAAACTTGGCGATGAGTTGGCAATAACATCCAGGCGCTCCCCAATTTGCGAGGCCCATTTTGACTTCTCTTCTCCGACTCGCGGATATCCTTCCGATGCCAGCTTTGAGGAGCCACCGGGAAACACCGCGTCTGCCAGGACCTCCCAGGTACCGCAGATGGAGTCCTGTTTATATGCATCCAAAATATTCTGCCTGGCCCTTGGGAAGGCCTCCAAAATCGCGCGCCTGTCTCCAAGAAGCCACGCTTCGACTTCCTCGACCGCGATGCGGAACAGCGTCACCGGGGGAGGGTCACATGACTGCAGCAGACCCGTCAACTCCTGTTTGAACTCCAGGCAATCGCGACGATCGAGGTCAACCACAACGACCACCGCGGCATCTTGGCCTCTCAGGCTTCGTCCGTACCCCGCAAGAATACCCGGAAGCCGATCGAGGAGGACTCTCTTTGCCGGGTCGGTCCGCCCCCGGAGATCTCGTGGTAGCCTGCCGATCCCCCGGTACGCGTGAGTGCGCCAGGAGTGCGAGCCATGCTTGCCGAGGATCTTGGTCAGGAGCATTCCCAGAAGTACCTCGCCCGACCTGTCCTCCACCAGCACCTCAAGGTGCACTACGCGGACCTCGCATCCAGGTAGTCGCTGTACCACAAGCTTCCGAGCGGCATTCCCTCTTGAACCATGCTTTGGACGATTGGGTCAGTGCTGGCGCGTCTTATAGCGGAAAACCCATCGCTGCCCTTTTCCAGGACCCATGTCTCCTCCGGGCGTAACGCGTCGACGAAATATGGTTGGTGGGTCGTCACGAAGATTTGGGGAGCGTTCTTTCGGCCTGTCGCGTGCGAACGGAACTCCGACGCAAGTGTCTCCAGGAGCTTATGGTACAGACCGTTCTCTGGCTCCTCGATACATATGAACGGGGCCGGGTCCGGGTCTTCCAGCAGGAGCATATAGGCGAACATCTTCAGAGTTCCATCGGACATCTGTTGCGCAAAGAATGGGTCTTGAAAGCCACGATCGTTGAAGCGAAGCAGAAGTCGTCCGTCGTCAGTCTTCTTGGTGTCGATCTTGTCCACACCCGGAATCTTAGAGGCGATGCGTGTGAGTATGGCCTGGAAGCGATCTTTATGCTCCCGCTCCATAAATTGCACGACATTGCCCAAGTTGTCTCCGTGCATGTTAAGGTGCTTTTGCGGTCCCGCCATGGGAAGGCTGCGCGCCGCGTCTGGCGTGAAATAGCTCAAATACCAGGTCTCGAGAAATCGCCGGAACTTAGCAATTCGCGGGTGAGATTTCAATGTTCCCAATGTGGCGATGCCCAGTCGCCGCCGGTCCGTCAACTCGACCGGAATCCGCCCGGCTTCCTCCCCTTCGAAACTTTCCTCTCCGGCCCAGGCCGAGCCTTCGCCGCCCTTGATATGGAGGAACGAAAGCGGCCACCCTCTGTTCTGGCCCTTCCGCCGTTGCCGCAGGCGCTCCTCAGCCACAAATGGGCGACCGGATCTGTCACTGCTGATTGACAATTCGTACGTTATGGGCCTGTCGCCTGGTGTCTCCCTGTAGTAAACGTCAAAATGGATTGCGTCTTTGACTCCGGACGACACCAGCCTCCCGAAACCGCCCCGCTGCTTGAGGTCGCAGGCCTCCTCGACCCCGACTGCCAGGCAATCTGACAGAAATCCGAAGGCGTCGAAAAGCGTGCTCTTCCCGGCTCCGTTCTTTCCGATGACCGCTACCAGCGGCGTCAACGGTGGGGTGTTCTGCTGGTTCCACAGTCTGCCGATCGTGATGTCCTTGAGCGCGCGATAGTTTCGGACTCTGAATCCCTCAATCATCGCCATGATCTCACTCCCAATTGGCCGAATCGACTCCGAGACAACCCGAAACACTCGTTCCCTTGCGGGCCGGTAGTCGGGTTCGAGTTTGGAAACGCCATTATAGCCGGATGAGTATGCCCCTTCCTGCTCTCTCCCCCTCGGGGCGACCCGCGAATTATCGGCGGGATTTTCACGGACGCGTTCTTCGAACCGGCGCCGGCTCATGCGGAAGAGCCCGAGCGTCCGCGGCGGCCTGTGTCGAACGACCCGAACGCGAAGCTGGACGCGATGGTTGGCGCGCGTATCGCGCAAGGCAGCAATGGCAGCCTGTTTGTGGGCGACAAGGGTCTGATCACAACCGGGACCTATGGTGAATACACGCGGTTGATTCCGGTGGAGAAGATGCGCGACTACAAGTTCCCGCCGGAATTCCTGACGCGTTCGCCCGGCCACTACCGGGACTGGATCCGCGCGTGCGAGGGCGGGGATCCGGCGTGCTCGAACTTCTCGGTGGCGGCTTCGTTCGCGGAGTGGATCACGCTGGGCGCGCTCAGCTTGCGGTTTGAAGGCAAGCTCGAGTGGGACAGCGTGAACATGCGAGTGACGAACCGGCCGGAGGCGAACGAGTATCTCAGTCCGACGTTCCGCAAGGGCTGGACGATCGGCTAAGGGGCTGGCCGTGGCGCCGGGGGCGGCATCTCGCCGCCGGTGAGAAACGTGACGATCTGCCACCTCTGCGGCTCGGGGAGTTTTGACCAAGGCGGCATGCCCCGGCGCACGACGCCGTTGGTGATCACCCAGAACAGCGCTCCCGGCGGCGCATCTCGGACCTGAATCGAATCCAAGGCGGGTCCGCGAAGGCGGTTCTTGGCTCCTGGGGCGTGGCAGACGGCGCAGTGTTGCTCGAACAGTTTTGCGCCTGCCGCAACCGCGGCCGGATTGCCCTCGAGCGGGTTAGGGCGTAGGCGCGCTTTCGGTGGAACGCGATCCAGGGCGGTGATTCCGGCGGCAGAAACGGCGAGAGCAGCGAAGAGAATGGCGATCGAGGTCCCGGCGGCTAGGCGATTTCTCATGGTTTTCCTCCAAACATTGCGCTGAGCATGTGGCCGAAGCCGGAGAACTCGCGCGAAAGGCCCCAACGGACGAGAAGGCCGTGGCTGTCGCTGTTCAGGCCGAAGCCGGTCGAGGCGTGGACCGTCCATCCCGAGGGCAGATTCCAGGCGAGCACCGGCGCCAGGTAATGCGAAGTGGAGGGAAGTCCAAAGCTGCCGGCCGTGCCGAGCCCGCCGTACATCTCGACGCCAGCGATGAAGTTTTCCCGGCAGAACATACAGCGCCGCGGCGAGGCTTCGAGCGCGAGCGGGCGGCTTACGCCGGCTGCGTAGCCGAACTCCCAGGGGTCGTTGGCGCCCAGGTTCTTCACGAACAGAGGGTTGACGGCGAAGTTCCAGCCCTTCCAATCACTCGACAGGATCAGCTTCATTTCGAGTTCGTGGTTTGTGTAACGACCAGCACTGCCGTTGGGTTCGAGGAAATCGGAGGCGACGTCGTTCCCTTCGATTTCTTTGAGGATCTTGTCGGCGCCGGTGATGTTTTCGTACTCGACGTAGAGAACGGGGTTCACGCGGTGCTCGCCGGCGAGGAGGCGGAATCGGTTCTCCCAGCGGAAGCCGGTGAACACAGTGCTGTCGTGGAACGTGGTCTGGCTGTCGAGATAGAATTCGGTGGTCCACCACGCCGTGGCTCCGTACTCGAGTTCGAGCCACGGCGCGATGAAGGCGTTGCCGCCGGGCTGGGTACCGAAGGTGGAGAAGTACTCGACTTCCAGGCTTCCCGGCTCTTCGAGGTGATGATCATAGGTGACGAAGTAAGGGCTCTCCTGGGCGCCCAGCGGCGGAGCGAGCGCGCAGAGAAGGACCGCCGCTCCGGGCATGACGACCCGGCAAACATCGATTTTCAGTGAAATGGTCTTGCCTCCTTTTGGCAAAACCGGCGAGGAGTCCCCTACAATGAACGAGGGATCGCCAACCAGCCGGTTGCCGGTTCTCGAGAAGAGGCGCGCGGCACGCTTCGCCAAAAGTCTTTCCGCGCGTCCTCTTCGCCCTACGCCGCCGGTGGTTTCACCGGAGCGGCTTTACAGCATTCTTCCTCCGCACACTCGGCGCAGCTTTGCGCCTTGGCGCAACAACGGCTGCATCGGCCGCCTATTTCCAGGCGGACTAAGCGGATGTGAAATTGTTTGGCCCGCTCGATTTCGGCTTTTAGCCGCTCGAACAGCGGACTGGTGTACTCCTCGATCCGCCCGCACTGAAAGCAGGCCAGGTGGACGTGATCGACGGTGGTCTTGGCTTCGTAGAAATGTTTTTCACCGTTGAGGTGCATGAGATCGAGTTCGTCGATCAGGCGGAGTTCCTTGAGCAACTCGAGGGTGCGGTAAACTGTGGCGCGGTTGATCCCCTTGTCACGCTTTCGGGCGAGTTCGAGAAGGGAGGCGGCGTCGAGATGGCCTTCGGCGGACTGGATGGTTTCTGCGAGGATTTTGCGTTGGCCGGTGAGGCGGACGCCACGGCGGGAGAGTTCCTCGACGAGGGAGCGGCGCTGGGGGTTGGGAGATTTCATGGTGTTTCCAGTTGCGAATACGTCGCAACTAAGTTACCTCCCCATTAAACCGAATCGGGCGATCTGCGTCAACTGCATGGGGTTGGCCGTGGGTTGTGGGGGCTGAACGGAGAAAGTTCGGCTTTGAGCGGCGACTCGGCGCTCCGCCCAACACCGCGTACAACGCAGCGGGGCGCGGGCGTCAATTTCACGAATTGAGCGCGCCCCGCGGTGTGCGGCGCTCAACGTTTCGGGGCCTGGCGCGGTTATATGTAGTGAGTGTGATTGCGACGGAGCCGCCGCCGACCATGACCGAAGACGAGCTCGCGGGTTTAGCCGAGAGCCAGAAGACGGGTGTGCTTCAACGGGCCAAGGCGGGCGACGAAGCGGCGTTTCGTGAGTTGATCGACGTGTATCAGAGGCAGGTCATCAACACGGCGTGGCGGATGCTGGGCCGGTTGGACGATGCGCAGGACGCCGGCCAGGAGGTGTTCCTCCGGCTGTTCCGGAGCTTGCGCAAGCTAACTTCGGAGGACGCGATCCGGCCTTGGTTGTACCGTGTGACGGTGAACGTGTGCCGGAGCGCCCGGAAACGGGGCGTGCGCGAGCCGGTGGCGATGGAGGAGACATACGACCCTCCGAGCGGGGATTGCGGTCCGGAAGAGGCGGCGGAGACGGCGCAGAGGATGCGCTGGATGATGCGGGCGTTGGCGCGTCTGCCGGAGAAAGAACGGACGGCGCTCGTGTTGCGGGAGATTGAGGGACTCTCGACGAAGGAAGTGGCGGAGATTTTGGATTCGTCGGAGACGACGGTGCGGTCGCAGATTTCCGTGGCGCGGACGAAGTTGCGAAAGATGGCAAGCGCGGAGGGGCGTGAATGACCTGCGAGGATTGCCGGGCTTGGCTTGCCTTGGATGAGGATTCGGCCGAGTTGGCGGACCATGTGAAGGGTTGCGAGGAATGCCGGCGGTTTGAAGCGGGGCTGGCGGCGGACCGGGCGGTGTTGGCGGCGATGCGCGAGCCTCCGGCGGACGCTTATGCGGCGGTGAGAGCGCGGGCGTTGGCGGAGGCGCGGCGAGGGCGGACGAGGCGTGTTTGGCCGTGGGTTGCGGCGGCGGCGTGCGTGCTCGCCGCGGTGGCAGGGGTGGTGTTTCGAGCGCCGTTGCGGGAGCCGGTGAGGCCTGAGCCGGTGCTGTTTGCGGTGAATCCGCCGGTGGGTTGGAATGTTGTGCCGGTGGCCAAGCGACGGGCGAGGCGGAAGGCACCGGCGGTGTTGAGCGAGCCGCTGCGGATTGAGATACAGACGGCGGACCCGAACGTGGTGGTGATCTGGCTGGTGGATCGGGAGAAAGGAACGTCATGAGGAAACTGGTTGCGTTGTTGGTGCTGGTGGTGACGCCGGTGATCGCGGATGAGGTGGTTCGCAAGGTTCTCGACGTCAAATACGTGAGCCTTGGCCAGGTGGAGAATCTTGCCAAGACCTTCGGAGTGTCGAGCAGCCGAATCGGGAACAGCGTGGCTGTATTCGGCGGGCAAGGTGCGGTCGAAGCGGTTGAACTGGCGCTGAAAAAGATCGATGTGCCTCCCATCGATGTGGAGCTGACGGGATACCTGGTTGCGGCGTCGAAGCAGGGCGCGCAAGGCGGAGCGTTACCGGAGGCGTTGGCGCCGGTTGTGCAGCAGTTACGCGGCTTGATGGCTTACAAAGACTTCCGGCTGATAGATACGTTGCGGCTACGAACAAGTTGCGGTGGCGGCCGGCCGCAAAACGAGGGAGTGACGCCAGATGGGTTCACCTATGCTCTCGAAATCGGGTCTCTGCAATGCTCGGCCAGCAAGGATGAGCCGATTCACGTGGAGAATCTGTTCTTGTCGATTGGGAAGCCAGGCTCGGTGAGTGTCAGGCTGTCCAGCAACTTGGACATTAAGGAAGGCCAGCAGGTGGTTGTGGGAAAGGCTGGATTCGGCGAGGGTCCGCTCATCCTCGTTCTCAGCGCGCGGCGGATGCAGTAGCGCGTTTCAGTACATCGCGCGGCGCTCTCGAGGCATTTCGGGGATGCCGAGCGGGTCGAGGATCTGGCGGGCGCCGAGGCGCATGAGGCCGAGTTCGGTGGCGCACTGGAAGAATTGAAAACCCTGCTCGCGGAGAGCGGGGATCTTCTCCGGCGCGGGGGCGGGACGGCCGAGGAATTTGCCGTGCCGTTTGGCCGCGGCGGCAATGCGGGCGATGGCTTCTTCGAGCGCCGGTTCGTTTTGGCGGCCACGGAGGCCGAGCGAAAACGACAAGTCGCTGGTGCCGATGAAGAGGACGTCGACGCCGGGCGTGGCGGCGATGGCTTCGATATTCTCCACCGCTTGCGCCTGCTCGATGACGAGCACGGTGACGACGTTCGCGTCGGCGGAGTCGGCGTAGTTTTTCGGTTCAGGCCAGGTCGCCGAAGCTAAACCCGAGCCGGAACCGCGGCCACCCAGCGGCGGATAGCGGCAGGCCGCGGCGGCTTTGGCGGCGAGTTCGGGTGTCGAGGAGAAGGGGAAGATGACGCCGCTGACGCCCTGGTCGAGCACGCGCTTGGCGGTCCACAACTCGACGACGGGCACGCGGGCGAAAATCATCGCGGGCAGCGAACGGGTGGCGAGCACGATGCCGCGCAGTGTTTCAAGCGTGAGCGGAGAGTGCTCCATTTCGCACCAGAGGAAATGAAAACCGAGCGTGGCGGCGTGCGCCGCGGCTTCGATGTCATTGGTGGTGATTGTGGCTCCGAGAACGATTTCGCCGGCTTCGAGCCGCGTTTTGACAGGATTGCGCCAGGGGGATTCCATCACCAGATATAGTAGTACCCGTCGCGGCGTCCAAGCTCGACATCGGCGCCGAACAGCTCGGAAAGAATGCCGGGCTGGAGGATGTCCTGCTTGGCGCCGTCGAGGAAGACCTGGCCTTCGCGCAGCAGCACGACGCGTTCGATTTCGGGGACGATTTCGGCCACGTGGTGCGTGACAAGCAGCAGGCCGAGGCCTTCGCGCGCCAGGCTGCGAAGCGATTCGCGGAGTTCGTGCTGTGCTGCGATATCGAGGGACGTGGAAGGTTCGTCGAGCAGCAGCGTGCGCGGCTCATGGACGAGCGCGCGGGCAACGAGCACGCGGCGCTCTTCGCCGGAGGACAGTTCGTCCATCCAGCGGTCGGCCAGGTGCGCGGCATCGACGCGAACGAGGGCCTCCATCGCTTTCTGGCGCATCTCCGGCGTGATCAGCTGATGGGCGTGGAGGCCGATGCTCGAAAAGAAGCCGGAGAGGACAGCTTCGAGGCCGGTGACGTCGCGCGCGAAGGTGGCGGCGAGATCGTTCGAGACCACGCCGAGGGTGGAGCGAAGCTCGAAGATGTTCCAGGTATCGCGGCCGAGGAGGTTTAGGCGCGAACCGGGAAGATCCAACGGATAGCACTCGCGCAGGATGGTTTTGAGCAGCGTCGATTTGCCGCAGCCGTTTGGCCCCAGGATGGCGACATGTTCGCCGCAGTCCACGCGCAGGGTGAAGCCATTTAGCGCCAGGCGGTCGCCGCGGCGGACCGAGATGTTTTCAAACTCCAGCAGCGGTGGGGCGCTCACCGGGCGAACCACTTCGAGACGGCCTGTTTCAGGCGCGCGAGAACGCCCTGCGCCTCGGGCTGGGCGGGTTGGGAGGCTGGATTCGCTCCGGGCGAGCCGGGGGAAGGCGGTTGATAGGGTTCTTGGGAGACTTTTCTCACTAAGTAGCCTTCGAGGGTGAATGTGCGCTTGATCCAGTGGCCGGGTTCTTCGCCGGTGATGATGGAGAATTCGCCGGGCTTTCCTTCAAGCCCCGCCTGGACCGGATAGTGGCCTTCGATGCGCTTTTCGATGTAGGCGGTTTCGTAGCGGTGGCGGCGGCGGTTCCAGATGAAGACGCGGAAGCTATCGAAATCGTAGTCGGGGCCGACGCCCGACATGGTCGTCCAGAGCCAATGATTCTTGACGCCCTGCTCGTCGTCGGTGACGGAGCCGAGCGGGAAGTAGGACGTGATGCGATGGCCTTCCGCGTATTGGGCGACCTCATCGGGGATGGCCATATTGTACATGCGTGAGAGCACCCAGCCGGCGTGGCCGTCGGGCGTGCGGACGAGGCTCCAGTCGTCCACCTTGGGCGGTTCCTTAGCGAGAATTTCGCCGGGGCGCGCCTCGGTGGGAGCCGTGTCGGCGGATTCGGGTTGCACGGTGCGGGAGAGTTCGATCCAGTTGGGCGGAGGAGGCGGCGGCGCGGGCGGCGCGATGGCGATCTCGTTGCCGCCTTTCTTCTTCGGCTTGCGCGGGCGCACGGGGCGCGGGAAGGAGACAGCTTCCGGGGCGGGCTGTTTGCGAGAAGTGACCTCGCGGTCCAGCACGTCCATTTTTCCTTTTTCGGGAATCTGATAGAAGCTCGGCGACAAGCGGTTCGGAAGGGTGTGCATGTTCATCACGTCGAGCGCGACGGCGGCGCCTTGCGAGGGCATTTGTCCGGCGTCCTGGGTCAATGTACGCAGGTCCTTCATCTGCTGGACGCTCAGGAGATTGCGCGTTTCGGTCCAGCCTTCCACGCCGCGGTCCGTGCGCACCTTCACCCAGCGGCGCTTGGCTTCGACGACGTCGAGTTCGTCGCCTTGGTGGACGGTGGCTATCGTTGGAGAACGAAGGCTGATTTCCTGGCGGATATTGACGGACGGGG
This sequence comes from Acidobacteriota bacterium, assembly GCA_021778335.1. Classification (GTDB taxonomy): domain Bacteria; phylum Acidobacteriota; class Terriglobia; order Bryobacterales; family Bryobacteraceae; genus JAJYKC01. Next base: position 9,440 of record JAJYCN010000059.1, read on the forward strand.
ATGCGACGTAAGCTTCGCCGATGGGCGGCGTGGAGGCTACGCTCGTATCGCACGCGGCGAGGCCGAGAATCAGAGTGAGGCCAAGAAAGATTCTCAGAACAAGCATGCCTGCTTTTTCAGTGTAGCGGTTCCGGGTTCTCGCACGAAGCGGATTGGAGACGAGGAATGGAAGAGGGGCGCCAGTGTTCGACGGCCCAGGCTAGAAGGTCGCGCGGCGGGGCGTGGCGGAGGCTGGCCGGAGTTTGCTGGCCGAGAAAGCGGAGTGCGAGCCACAGGGCCGCGGCTGGGTTGCCGCTGTCGACGGGTGCGGCGAGAGCTTGTTTGGAGAGTTTTTCGCCGCGGGTGTTGGTAGCGGTGGGAACGTGAAGGTAGGAGGGCGTAGGGAGGCCGAGCGTGCGCCGCAGGAAAATCTGACGAGAGGTGGAGGCGAGCAGGTCGGCTCCGCGAACGATGTCTGTGATGCCGAAGGCGGCGTCGTCGACAACGACGGCGAGTTGATAAGCGATGACGCCGTCGGCGCGGCGGAGGATGAAGTCTCCGGTGGAGGATTCGAGATCGGCGGTTTCGAATCGGCCATGAAGGCGATCGTCGAAGGCGATTGGGTGGGCAGTGGTGCGGATGCGCCAGGCCGGGGGGCGAGGGAAGCGGCTGTCCAAGGCTCGGCCGCGGCAGGCGCCGGAATAACGCGCCTCGCCCGAGGGCGGCATCCCCACGATGGAATCGGCGATTTCGCGGCGCGAGCAGGTGCAGGGGTACAGCAGGCCGGCATCGCGAAGTTGCGTAAGCGCGGCCTCGTAGTGCTCCATGCGCGCGCTCTGGTGCGTGACGGGTCCGTCCCAGTGGAGAGCGGCGCGCTCCAGCGTGTAAAGAATCGCGTCAACGGCGCCGGGACGGTTGCGAGGGGTGTCGAGGTCTTCGATGCGCAGGAGCCAACTGCCGCCTTGCGCGCGGGCGTCCAGGAAACTCGCCACGGCGGCGACGAGGGAGCCGAAGTGAAGCGGGCCGGTGGGGGAAGGTGCGAAGCGGCCGCGGTAGGTTGCCGGAGAGGGCGGCATCAGGCGCGGGAGCGCTCGAGTTCCGGCGTCTGCTCGATGGCCGGGGCGGGCGGTCGTCCGAAGCGTTTCACTATGGTCACACCCATGAGGATGATGCCCGTGGCCATGGCTTCGCGGACGCCGAACGGTTCGCGGTAAAACAGCCAGCCGAGGAAAACGGCGACGACCGGGTTGACGTAGGTGTAGATCGAGACGAGGGCGACAGGCAGGCGATCCAGCGCATAAGCGTAGGCGCTATAGCCGGCGATGGAGCCGAAGAAAACGAGGTAGAGCATTGCGGAAAAGCCGCGCGTGTTGAAATGCACCTGGCCGGGCCCGGACAGCAGGGCGGGGATGAGAGCTGCGATGCCGCTCGACAGTTGCTGAACGGCGCCGGTAACCACCGGATGGGCGCGGGTGTCGATGCGGCGGCGGAAGATCGACCCTGCGGCCCAACCCAGGCAACCGAACTGCGTCAGCACGAACCCGCCAATGATAGCTCCGGCGCGGGGCGCTTTCATGGCGCTCGACGAGACCAGGAGGACGGTGCCGGCCAAACCGACGGCCATGCCGCCGATCTCGGGCAGATGAAGTCTCTCGCCGCCGGGCCAGAGGGCTTCGACGCCGGTCATCCAGAACGGGGAGGTGCTGATGAAGAGGGCGGCCATGCCGCTGGGTATCCAGGTTTCGGCAAAGATGAGCGTGCCGGTGCCGATGCCGATGATCATGACTCCGCTGAGAGCGATGTAGAACAGTTCACGGCCGCGGGGCAGGCGGGCGCCGCGCAGCATTGCCGCGGCAAGCAGGATGCCACCGGAGAGCGAGAAGCGTGTTCCGAGGAGGCATAAGGGCGAAAACATCTCGAGCGACATGCGTATGCCGAGGTACGTTGTGCCCCAGAGGATGCAGACCGCTACAAGTGCGAAGTAAGCCCAGAAATGAGGGTGACGCCGCAAAATTCAGGGTACCATTGGGAGTTGATTCTCACCCTAACCGTTAACCCGGCGCTCGATCACAACGTCAGCGTAGACCGCCTTGTTTTCGACGATCGCGCCTACATTCTGGCCACCGGCGACGCGGCCGGCGGGCGCGGCATTAACGCCTCGCGCGTGCTTCATGCCTACGGCGCGAAGACGCATGCGCTGTTGCTTTCCGGCGGGAAGAACGGGGAGAAACTGGAGCGGCTGCTTCAGGGCGCCGGATTTCCCTTCGATGCCGTGCCGATCGAGCATGAGATTCGCACGAATCTCACAATTTCCGACCAGCAGGGCTTGACGGCGAAGTTGAACGAACTGGGGCCGCCGATTTCGGAAGAAGAACTCGAGCGGCTGGAGGCGGCGGTGGAGAAACGCCTGGCGCGGGCGCAGTGGTTGATGCTCTGCGGCAGCATTCCTCCGACGGTCGCGGCGGATTTTTACCGGAAGCTGATTGTGAAGGCGCGGGCCAAGGGAGTTCAGACGCTGCTCGACACGGACGGCGACGCGCTGCTGTACGGCATCGAGGCCGGGCCGACGGTGGTGACGCCGAACCAGCAGGAGGCGGAACGGCTGTTGAACCGCGCGCTGATTACGCGGGCGCAGTTTCTCGACGCGGTGGAGCGCATGAAGGGATTGGGCGCGGAGTCCGTGATTCTATCGCTAGGTAGCCGCGGCGCGGTGGCGGCCGATGCGACGCATCTGTTCGAGGTGCTGCCGCCGCGCATCGATGCGTTGTCTCCGATCGGCGCGGGAGATGCCGCGGCGGCGGCGTTTGTGTGGGCGCGGACGAAGAAGAAAGAATTTGCCGACGCGGTGCGCTGGGGCGTGGCGGCGGGTACGGCGTCGGCCCGGTTGCCGGGCACGACATTCGCCAGTCTGGCGCAGACGAAAGAGATCTATCGGCAGACGGAAGTGCGACTGGTGAGCCGGCCGGTATCTCACGGCTGAGCGAGGATCAGTCGTACTTTTCGAAAAGAATCTGCTTGCGGTCGAAGCCGCGTTCCTTCAGCAGGGCGCGGGCTTCATCGACCATCAGTTTCAGGCCGCAGAGATAGACGTCGAGGTCGCGGCGTTCGCCGATCGAGTCGAGCATATGCGGCTGGACGTGGCCGGTGAGGCCCCGCCAGGCGGGTTCCGGGCGGCTGAGGACGGGCAGGAAGCGGAAGTTCGGGCAGCGGGCGGCGAGGTCCTCGAAGTCGGCGCGATAGAGGAGATTCGGCTCGTAGCGGGTGCCAAGAACGAGCGCGAGCGGCACGGTGACCTTCGGCGCGTGGGCGAGGAGGATGGAGCGGAAGGGTGCGACGCCGGTGCCCGTGGCGACGAAAACGGCCTCGCGGTCCGGGTGGCGGAGGGTGAATACGCCCAAGGGGCCTTTCATTTCCAGTTCCTCGCCGGTGTCCATGGCGAAGAGGACGGGGGAGAGGCGGCCTTCGCGGACGAGGTTGAGACAGAGTTCGAAACGGTTGCTCCCGTTGGGCACGGAGGCGATCGAGTAAGGGCGCGTGATGTTGCGGCCCTCGAATTCCCGGACGAAGGAGACGAACTGGCCGGGCTGGAAATCCAGCCGTTCGAGATCGGGAACTTCAAAGATGAAGTGGCGCACGTCGGGGCAGAGATCGTGGAATGAAACAAGTCGTGCTTTCATGCGGATTCACGGGCGCGGTCGAGCACGGCGTCGAGAAGGGCCGGGTGGCCGTCGAGCGGTGGCGCGATGGAAATTGTCAATTCGGCGTAGCGGGCCGCGACGCCGGCCACCAGTTCGGGCAGGTCGCGTTGCAGATGGAGGCCCAGTGTAAGGAAGTAGGGGATCACTACGACCTCGGAGGCGCCGCGCTGAACGAGAAGTTCGACGGCGCGGGCGAGGTTTGGTTCGGCAAGATCGAGAAACGCGGGTTCGGCGAGGTGGCCGCCGGTGCTACAGAACTGTTCGACGAGATCGCGGACCCCGGTGTTGGCGCTTTCGATGCGGGATCCGTGGGCGAAGATGATATAACCCTTCATGGCGCGACAATGATGGGATTCTGCTCCGCCGGCCGCAGCGCCTCAAAATTCTGGCGGAGATAGTCGAGAAAGGCGCGGCCCTTGCGGCGTCCGTTGGCGGCGTGCCAGAGCGTGCGCTGAAAGAAGACGAGCGCGCCGACGAGTTCCGCCTCACGGTAGCTGGTGGCCTGCTGTTCGCGCCGGGCCTGCTCGTGGGCCTTGAGCCGCTCTTCGATGCGGCCTTGCAGGGCGCGGGCGATGGGGTTGTCCGGACGGGTTTCGTAGTAGAGGCCGGTGTCGAGTGTCCGGTGGGTGCGGACCAGGGCGTCGAGCGCTTCGGCGACGTCCGAATCAACGGCTCCGTTGACTTGATAGAAGGATTCGAGGATGGCTGCGCCTAGTGAGAAGATTAACGCCTCGTGTTCGTCGAGGAACGCTTCGGTGACGCGCACGTCCGGGCTAGGGGCCGTTTTCGGATCGTTCGCGGGCAGACGCTCATGGCGGCGGGCTTCGTGAAGAAACTCGCAGTCGAAGGGGCAGAGGATGGTTTGCTCGCGTTCCTGGCCGCAGCAGGGGGCGCAGATGTCCTGACGCACGCCGGGACAGAAGCGGCGGGCTTTGCGATCCTCACAAAGAGTGCATTTCATGACGCGTTGGGTCCGATGTTTCATCGTAGCATCGGGTCTTTGAGAGGCTATCTTGGTGAAAGGGGGCTATCGTATCCGGATTCGATTTCTCATGCCGGTGATTTTCGTGCTCGTTTGTGCGGGCGTCAGCGCGGGCGGGAGCGAAAGTGTCGAAGCCTGGTACGCGCAGGGTGGGGCGGCGTTAGCGAAGGGGAATCTGCCCGCCGCGGAAGAAGCGTTCCGGAAGATTCTTGCGGTCGCGCCGAACGATGTGGGGGCCCACGCGAACCTCGGCGTGATCTATATGAGGGAGCAGCATTGGGAGCGGGCGCGGGCGGAGCTGCAGGCGGCGGGCAAGCTGGCGCCGCAGGTTGCGGGAATACGTCTCAATCTCGGCCTGGTTTGGTATCGGCAAGGCTACTACCGGCGCGCGATACCGGAATTCGAGTCGGTGGTGAAGGATGAGCCGGGCTCGCTTCAGGCGCGGGAGTTGCTCGGACTGGCCTACCTGTTCGTGGGGCGATATGCGGATTCGGCATCGACGCTCGATTCGATGTGGAGCGCCGGGAACGGGGATGTGAATTATCTCTATGCCTTGACAGTGGCGGCCGGGGAGGCGGGGGACAGAACGAGTTGGCCGAGAAGGCGACGGCGCGGCTGCTTGAGGTCGGCAACGGCTCCGCGGAACTGCACCTGTTCGCCGGCAAGGCGTACCTGGCGCGGCTTCTGCCGGACGATGCCATCGTGGAGCTGAACAAGGCCGCCGCGTTGAATCCCCGGCTGGCCTTCGTTCACTACAACCTCGGGGAGGCGTACAAGCAGCGGCGCGAGTTGGACAAGGCGCGGGCGGAATTCGAAGCGGACCGGGCCATTGAGCCCGATGTTGCTTACAACTACGACGAACTGGGGACGGTGATTGCGGCCCAGGGGGATGTGGCCACGGCGGAACGGTATTTTCGCGAGGCGGTGAAGCGGGATCCGGCGCTGGCGTCCTCGTGGTACGGGCTGGGCAAGATCTACCGCCAGCGGAAGGATTACGCGAAGGCGCTCGATGCGTTCAACCATGCGGCGGCGCTCGACGCGCGCAGCACCAGCGTGCTGTACCAGCGCGCCCAGGTGCTGATGACGCTGGGATGGAGGACGGACGCCCAACAGGATTTGGTCAAGATGCGCCAGATCCAGCAGAGCGAGGACGACCGTCTGGAGCAGCAGATCAGCGGGAAGTACCGGGACCCGCAGTTGGGGGCGGGGAAGTGAAATCGGCGATGCCGGCCCGGACGATGGTGCCCTGTTTGGGGCCCTTTTGTTTCGGGGGTTTCTCCATCCAGGCGCCGAGCACGCGGCCGGCGGAAGCGGCCAGGCCGGTGTAGTCGCCGAAGAAGACGCCGCTGGCATCGAAGGCGTCGTGGGTCCAGGCGTAATTGGTGAAGGTCTTACCGCCGTCGGTGGAGCGGGCCAGCACGAAGATCTGCTTGCGGTTTTGCGGGTCGAAGCGGCGGTCGTAGAAAGCGAAGTAAACCGCGCCGGTAGAAGGATCTGCCGCCATCCAGGGGAAGAACTGCTCGGCGCCGTTATGCACCGGATCGTTAGTCACTCGCACCGGCTCGCTCCAGCGGCGGCCCTTGTCGTGGGATGAGGAGCAGAATACGTCGAGATCGCCGTTGCGGTAGTCGGTCCAGCCCAGATAGAGCTTGTCGCCCGCGGCGGCGATCACCGGGAATCCGTTGGCGCGCTCGACGGCGTCGACGGCGAACATCGAAGAGGCGGTCTTCTGTACCATTTTCGGGCGGGAAAAGGTACGGCCACCGTCGCGGGAGGTTGTGAGGAGAATTCCGTCGCCGTCGCTCCAGACGGCGTGCACGGCTCCATCGGAGGTCATCGCGGCAGAAAAGCCTTCGAGCGCGCCGTTGTCGTCACGCGGGTAGCCGCGGTGGCGGTCGATTTCGATGGGTTGCGACCAGGTTGCGCCGCCGTCGGTCGAGCGGGCGAATACGATGCGCGAGTCGGTGAGGGTCCAGCGCGTCCAGCCGATGTAGAGATTCCCGGCGTAACGGCTGGATGTGGTATCCGCGACGATGTAGGGCTTGTCCTCCCACGGAATGTCTTGTCTCGCAGCTTGTTCGGAAACCGGGATGTGGTCTTTCTCCCAGGTGGCGCCTCCGTCGAGCGACCGCCGGATAAAGATGCCGTTGCGGCCGCCGTTGTGAGCCCAGTAGTTGAACGTGCCGAGTTTGTCGAAGGCGATATAGCAGAGATAGGCGTGCCCGCGGTTGTCGTAGACCACGGAGACGTCGCCGGCGACGCGATAGTTCTTTGGGGCGGTGCCGGTGGCGGCCTTCCAGTGGCGTCCGCCGTCCCGGGAGTAGGCGATCTGCGCGTTGTTCTGGAAGGCGGTCACCATCTGGTTCGGGTCATGGGGGTTGATGGCGACGGAGGGTTCCGTGAACGGGCCGGGCTTGGAGTTGAGCGTAGTTACGAGCGAGCCGGGAGGGTCCGGGAGATTTTGCGCCGCGGCGGCTCCCAGAAGGAAAATGGAAGTGGAAAGAAATGAAAGCGCGAGCAGCCTCTGCATTGTCTGGGAGTGTAACACCCAAGGAGATTCGCGCCGGTTCGGAAGTGAAACCGAACGCCGGTTTCCGGGTTCAAAAGTATGTGGGGAAAAGTGCGTTTCGCTTTGCCGCGATATTGCTGGCCGCCGCCGCGACGTGCCGGGCGGAGTGGGTTCGCCTGGTATCGCCGCATTTCGAGCTTTACACTTCGGCCGGACAGGCGGCCGGGGCTGACGCGATCCGGTACTTCGAGTGGGTGCGGGTGTTCTTCGTTCAGGCCAGTCCGTTGCGCAATACGACGAACAAGCCGGTGCGGATCGTTCTGTTCCGTTCGGCCGAGGAGTACAGGCCGTACAGTCCGAGCGCTGCGAACATCGCCTACTATGCTCAAACGCACCGCCGGGACTATATCGTGATGCAGGACGAACGCGCCGGGCGGGACCCTGTGGCGATTCATGAATTCACGCACCTGATGATCGCGCAGCAGGGTTGGACTCTACCGGTCTGGCTGGGGGAAGGGTGGGCGGATGTAAACTCCACGCTGCGCCGCACGGGACCGGACAAAGTGCTGATCGGGGACCTGATCCCCGGGCGCGTGGAGACGCTGCGGAGGAACCCGTGGATTCCTCTGACGGCTCTAACCTCCGCGACAGAATCCTCGCCGCTCTATACCGGGCCTCGGGCGCAGATGTTCTACGCCGAAAGCTGGGCGTTGGCGCATATGCTTTATCTTTCGCCCAACTACGGTCCGGGGTTCGGGCCATTTGTGCTCGCGCTTGCGCGAGGGGCCGGTTTCAGCCGCGCCTGCGAGATTGCCTTCCATCGCTCGCCTTACCAGGTGGAGCGGGATCTGCACACGTATCTTGACAGCCGGCAGCTTTATGGCCTGACGTTTACGGTGAAATTCTCCGATGCGTCAACTGCCGTCCGGTCCGCTCCTCTGACGCGGTTCGATTCCGACCTCGAGCTGGCGGACCTGTTGGCCGCGGTGCATCATTTCGCGGCGGCGAAAAGCGCTTACCGATGGCTCGCGCTGCGATATCCGGACCGGCCGGAGGTAGAGGAATCGCTTGGCTACCTGGACTGGAGCATGGGCAATCTGGCGGCTGCGCGAAGTCACTTCGCCGCGGCGCTCGATCGGGGCACGCGGGACGCCGCCATGTGCGTGGACTACGCGTTGATCGAGCGCGGGGCGCACGACAGGCTCGGTGCGAGGCTGGCGCTTGAGCGGGCTGTTTCGCTCGACCCGGGAAACCGGCGGGCGCGGCAGGAGCTGGCGCAAATGTCGTCGCGCCGGTCGGACTGATCGCGGAGGCTACTGCTTCGTGTCGAGCGGGTGGTCGGCCTTGTCGTAGAACTCGTTCTGCAGGCGCAGGCTCTCGTTATCGGCCTTGGCCGCGCGGATCGCGTTGGCGATGCCCGCCGCCCAGGCTTTCATGTCGAATTCGCCCAGTTGCGGGTTGGCGGCCGATGCGTCGCCGGCGTAGTGGTCCGGAAACTTGGCGTACCACCAGATGCCTGTATACATCCCGGCCGGCAGGTCGAGGCGGTTTTGGTCGGCGCCCGATTCGGAGCTGACTCGGTCCATGTGAACGAGATCCGGCCGGGAGATCATGACATGGGACGTTTCGCTTTCTCCTGCATGCGCGTCGACCTTGGAATGCAGTGGCGGACGGCCGGGCGGCGGGCTGGGGAGCATATAGGCGTAAACGACGTAGTCGTGCCGGTGGGCGAGTTGGGCCTGCGCGAAGAACGGCAGCAGATGAACGTTGCCGCCGTGGCCGTTGACGATGACGATCTTCTTGCAGCCGTTGCGGGCCATCTCATCGGTGGTCTCCTGCAACAGTTGAAGCTGCAGTCCGGCGCTGTAGGCCAAGGTGCCGGGTTCGTGGCGGGCCTCGAAGATCTGGCCGAAGTAATAGGCCGGGAAGACGATGGCGTATTCTTGTCTGGCTCCCTCGGTGGAGGCATAGCGGACGTTGATGAGATCCGTGCCGAGAGGAAGTTGGGGGCCGTGCTTTTCGACGATACCGAACGGCAAAACGCACACGCCTTTCGACTGCGCAATGCCCTTGGCGAAATCGGCGGCGGTGAGTTCCTCCCAGTTCACACTGAGCTTCTCTTGCGCGGCAACGGCGACAGCCAAGCCCAAAGCCGGCACAATCCAGCGGAGAAGAGTTCCAATCATGACTTGGTATTCTATCGAAGGCGGCAGAGGCGTACACCGAAGTTCGGGGCACGACAAAAAAACGCCTCGTCAGAGGAATCTGTGGGTCACTGATATGGTCGAATCGTGCCGCGAAGTTCGGCTCTCGTGGCCGGCGCAACCCGCTGGCGCTGCCACCAGCGCACAGCCGGTCACTCCTGGCGGAGCGCGCGAATCGGGTCAACCCTCGTGGCTCGCAGCGCTGGGATCAGGCTCGCGAGTACCGCAACCACAATAAGGAACAGCGCTGCCCCCGCTATGCTCACGGGGTCGTCTGGACTGACTTGGTAAAGCAGAGTCGCGATCTGCGGGGTCGCTGCCAGGGCGATGGCGAGGCCGGCGGCAATCCCCAATAAAGCCAGCAGCAAGCCTTCTCTCATGACAATCCGAAGTACGCCCCCAGGGTCGGCCCCCAGCGCCATGCGGATACCGATTTCCCGAGTCCGTTGGCTTACCGAGTAAGCCATAACTCCATAAAGACCTACCCCGGCGAGCAGCATGGAAATGGCGCCGAGCACCGCGAGGAACGACGAGGCGATCCGCGGCCCAAACCAGGCAGCCGAGATGTAGTCCGACAAGGGCATGGCCGTGAGGCCGGCGGAATTTGGATCGATGGCCGCCATTTCGCGGCGGAGCAAGGGGACCAAATCGCTCGCGTCACGTTCGGTCCGGGCGTAAAGGGCCACTCCGTTTTCGCCACTGGCATAGTGCACCTGATCGAAGGACATGTAAAAGTATGGCTGCGGCGCTTCCGACAGATTGTGGTACTTGCTGTCCTTGACCATTCCTACGATCCTGAACGGTTTGCCGTAAATCTGCACCCGGTGCCCCACGGGGTCGCGCCCGTCGAAAAAGCGCCGCGCAAAAGACTCGTTGACGATCATGACGCGCGGTGCCGTTTCGTCATCCTCGGCCCGGAAATCGCGGCCGGTGAGAAGCGGGATCCCCAGCAAGTTGAAGTAGCCGGGCGACACCGAGGCGTGATGCACATCCAGGCTCTCGCCGGGCCGCGACGCATACCCTTCTACCACGATGCTGTTCCACTTCCCCAGCCCGAAGCCGAGAGGGATGGAGTCGGAATAGGCGGCGCTTGTCACCCCTGGTGCGGCGAGCAGATGCTCGCGGAGCCGTCTCGAGAACTCCTGCTCCTCGCTGGCCGTGTAGTTGTTCGTCGACAGAAAAAGTCGGCACACCGTCACGTTGTGGTGATTGAAACCGGCCGGAGTGTTCTCTAACCCGTAAAGGCTCCGAACAAACAGTCCGAGCGTCACCAGGGCAGCGAGCGCCAGTCCGGTTTCGGCTGCCACCAGCACCCTGGAGATGCGTTGCGCGTGCGCGCTCCGCGTACCACCTCTTCCACCTTGCTTCAGTGCATCCACCAGGCTGCGCCGCGCCAACTGAAACGCGGGCGGAATCCCGGAAAACAGCGCGGAAGCCAAGCAGACCAGAGCGGCAAACAGGAACACCCGGGCGCTCGGCTGCACGTTGAAACTCACCGGCACTCCTGTGGGCGGTACGAAATAGATCAGCACATTCTCAAGCGACAGAGCCAGCGGCAACCCGCCAAGTGTTGCCAGTGCCGCCAAAAGCAGGCTTTCAAAAATCAACTGGCGGCTCAAACGACCCGGACTGGCGCCCAGGGCAGCGCGGACGCCGAACTCCGTCTGCCGGGCTGCGGAACGAGCCAGTAGAAGATTGGCGACGTTGGCGCATGCAATCAGCAGCACCAGTCCACACGCCGCACCGAGGATGGCCAGCGGCCATGCCACAATGCTCGACGCCCCCTCCTGCGCCTTCCAGATCGGTACGATCCGGGCGCCGATCCCCTCGTTGGTCTTCGGGAAGTCACGGGCAAGGCGCGCGGCAACCGTGGCCGCATCGGCGTTTGCCTCCGAGATGCTCACGCCGGGTTTGAGCCTGACTATGGCCTGGAAGTGCCGCGCACAGCGCTCGCGTTCTCCGGCCAGCGGCGCTGGAATCCAGACGTCGAGCGCCGTTCCCGGGAAATCACCGCCAAATTCCGGAGGCGCTACCCCGACGATGGTGACCGGGTACCGGTTGATTCGCACGGTGCGGCCGAGGACGGACTTGTCGGCATGAAAATAGTTCTTCCACAGCCGATAGCTGATGACTGCCGTGAACGCTTTGGCCCGGTCGCCGTATTCGTCGCGAGCGAACGCGCGACCCAGGACCGGCTTTACGCCCAGGACGTCGAAGTAGTTTCCGGAGACCAGTTCCATCCACGCGGAATAGGCATTTTCTCCCTCGCCGATTGAGGCTGGGCCCTTTTGGTTCAGCAACAACCCGGAAACACTGCGGAGGCTGTCCTGGAAGTCCCGGAAGTCGGCGTAGGAAACCTGATGCTGCATGCCGCTGGAACTGACGGACTCAAGCACGGCGAGTTGTCCGTCGTCCCTGGCGCCGTGGAACGGGTGCAGGACCATCCCGTCAATCCAGCCAAAGACGGTCGTGGCAGCGGCAATACCTAGCGCCAGAGTAAACACTGCCACCGCTGTCAGGGTTGGGGTCCGGCGGAGGACACGCATCGCATAGCGGAGATCTTCAAGGACGGCTCGCATGTGGTTTCCTGTCCTTTGATGCAGGTTGGCTTCCTAAGTAGGTGCTTGATTCTATTGAACGGTAAGGTCAGCCGTTGGTCGATTTTCGAGATTCAGGTGTTCGAAAATGGGACCGCCCTTCACGATTTCTAGCTGACTGCAACGGTGTGGCCGCAGACCGAATAAGTCGAGTCGCATCTCGGGAATCGTTCCGGGAGCAGGGCGGAGGTATGCGTACAGACGCGGGATTTCGCTGCCTTTCGGTATCCACATTGACCGGTTGTCGCCGACGCTGAGAGTCGCCAGAGCGGTGGAAGGGAATTAACTCCTGCCTGGTCGCCCAGGTTTATCGATCTTGCGTGGCTCGCGGGGCTGGAGCGGTTATAGTAAAGGTTCGCCGGTACCCCGCTTCCGCGCCATGGAACTGATCACGATTCTAAGCCGCCGCCATCGTTTTCGAGCTTTTATCTACGAGCGCGCCCACTTCAGTGCCGACAAGAAGAGTATCGAAGTGGCCGTGCGACCGCGGAAGGGTTCGTCCGCGATCTGCTCGCGCTGCCATTTGCCGGCGCCCGGGTACGACCAACTCGCCGAGCGGCGCTTTGAGTTCATTCCTCTGTGGGGCTTTTTCGTCTTCCTTCTGTACACCATGCGGCGCGTCAACTGTCGCCGCTGCGGCATTGTAGCTGTCGAAGAGGTTCCCTAGGGCGATGGCAAACGCACACTGACCAAAGCCTACATGCTCTTCTTAGCCCGTTGGGCGCGGCGACTGTCATGAAAAGAGACGGCGGCGGTCTTTCATACATCCTGGGACAAGGTTTTCGACGCGATAGAACACGTCGTCACCTTCGGGCTGGAGCACCGGGTGCTGGGCAAAATCGACGCGATCGGCGTCGATGAGATCCAATACGCTAAAGGCCACAAGTACTTGACCTTGGTTTATCAGATCGATCTCGACGTCACGCGCCTGCTTTGGGTGGCTCGCATGATCAAGGCGCTAGACGAAGTCCGTGCCGGAGAATCGCGCCGCATGGCGGCCGAGGGTCGCGTGCCGTTGCTGAGGAAGTCGCGCTGGCTGCTCCTCAAATGCGAAGAGAATCTGAAGACGGAACAGCGCTTTCGGTTGCGTGATCTGCTTCGTTACAACCTGAAGACCGTACGTGCTTACCTTCTTAAGGAAGCCTTTCAGCAGCTCTGGGATTACAACTCGCCCGCATGGGCCAGAAGGTTCCTCGACGACTGGTGTCGGCAAGTGATGCGCTCGCGCATCGAGCCCATGAAGAAGATCGCTACGTCACTCCGCCAGCATCGCGAACTGATCCTCAACCATTTCCGAGCCCAGAAGCTGCTTTCCAGCGGAGTTGTCGAGGGTCTGAACAACAAGGCTAAAGTCACCATGAGAAAATCCTGCGGTTTCAGCACCTTCGGCTGCCTCGAACTTGCACTCTATCACTCACTTGGCAAGTTGCCTGAGCCGGAATCCACCCACGATTTCTTCTGACGAACCAAGAAACATAGGTAGGCGGTCGCCCGCTTTCCCTGTTACACCACCCGGCGTACGGGTCCGTACCGGGCGGTTCGGCGGGTTGAGCTATCGGCCGCCAGTCAATCTCGGAATCCCGAGCGAATC
>JAJYCN010000060.1 GCA_021778335.1 Acidobacteriota bacterium
TGACCCGACGGTTCCACCACGCTCGTCTGCCGCGAGTGCCAAACTTCGCGCGAAACCCACCGCGCCACCCGAGGCTCGAAGCGCAGCACGGCCGTGTGCTTCGCCGTCCCGGCAAGAATTCCGTACCCGTCGCCCAAATGCTCGTCCAGAGCCTCCACCGGCACTTCCTCCGCGGCCTCGTCACTCACCTCGGCGCTCTGAATCATGTCCACGGCAAAGCTGCGCAATCCGTTCCGCCAGTGGCACCACGAGTCCAGATACCAGTTCGCCCGGTAGTAAACCAGACGCTGCGGCGAAACTTCCCGCTCGGTCTGCTCGTCCTTCGTCCGGCTCTGGTAGCTCATGCGCAACCGGAGCCTCTTCAGCGTCGCCGTACACACCGCCTGGAAACATTTCGCGTTCACCGGACGCGACGCCATCTGAAGAATGCGTATCCGCCGCCGCAGTTGTTTGTCCTGGATCCGCGCGGCTCCAACCAGGTCCTCCAGCCGTTGACGCAGCGGAAGCAGATGCTCCCCGAGCAGTCCCGGCTGAAGCTGGATCAGCAGATCGTGTGTCAGCAGCAGAGCGTTGATCTCCGGCGCCGAATACATCGGGCCGGGTACCGCGGCCGCCTCCCCGCGCACACGCAGATCGTCGCACGAATACCCTCCCCGCTCCCGGTCCCAAATGATATCCGTCCGGAAGCGGCTCCGCAGAAACTCGAGATCCCGCTTGAACGTAGCGGGCGAAATCTCCAGTTCCGCCAAAAAATCCTTCTTCGGGATGATTCGCCGCTGCTGCAGCATCTGCTGGATTCGCAAAACTCGTTCGGCCTGGCCCATCGAAGGCAGCCATTATAGCTTCGCCGCCTGCCCCACCGCCCGCGCCAGGCCCGCCCCTCCTGTGCTATAGCTTGTAAAGAGGCAGCGCGGCCTGCCTCGCCGCTCGAGCGCGGGAGTAATTCAGTGGTAGAATGCCAGCTTCCCAAGCTGGACGTCGTGGGTTCGAGTCCCATCTCCCGCTCCACCTTCAATTTGCCGTCACTGTTTACTGGCACCGGAAATTCCGCGCGTCCTGCGGATCCCCCGTGCCCACATACTGCGCATGCTTCGGGTACGCACACAGCGGCCGGCTCCGCCCAGGGAACGCGGGCCCCGTAGCGATCACAAAGTCCGGCGCAATGCCCTTCTCGACCCAATTCACCACCGCGCTCAGCATGTCGAAATGATCAAGCGCCGGCCCGCCGCCGCAGTGCCCCATTCCGGGAACCAGGAACATCCGGCTCCACTCGGCCACTTTCTCCGAGCCCCCGTTCACCGCCGGCAGCGACTTGTAATAGCCCAGCGTGTCAAGCGGCGAAAACCACGGATCGCTGTCGCCATGAAAGAAAATCAGTTTGCCTCCGTCCTTCGAGAACGTCGAGAGATTGGTCGATCCAGGCTCGACCAGCGGATCCGAAGCGTGCAGCGCCGCCTTGTCGACATCCAGTTCCGTCGCGGTCGTGTAAGGTCCGAACAGCCCGTTCTTACCCAGTGCGAGCAGACCCGGCACACCGTTCTTTCCGGCAATTCCCGCATCGTACAGGAACCCCGGATACACCTGCGTGCCGTAAGCGTTCTTTGGCCCCGCGAAGGCTTTCTTGATCGCGGCGACTTTCTCCCCGGCTATGCACCCCTCCGTCTGCCCACCCTTGCAGACCAACACCGCCGGATCGAATTCACACCCGACAGGATCGAAGATCATACCGTCAGCTACGCCGTCCTTTGCGTCGCACTTCTTCATAAGTGCATCCATGAATAACCTGCGGTCCTGGTCACTTAGAAACTTATCGATCTCCGGCTTGCCGGATGCATCTTTCGGCGCAGCCTGGTTATACGCGACCGGAATCCATTGCGCGATCGCCAGGTTCGACAACCCTGTGCGCATCGCCGGGTCCCCCGACACAATGCCGTTGAACACCGCCGGATAACGCTGGGAAAGAATCATCCCTTCGCGGCCGCCCGTCGAGCACCCGACGAAGTACGAGTAACTCGCAGGCTTCGCATAGTACCGCGCGATGATCTGCTTGGCGGCGCCGGCCACTTCCGCGTTCGCCAGGAAAGCGAAGTCGAGATACGCCTGCTGATCGCGCATGAAGGAGAAGTCAAACGGACCGGTCTTCGCCTTATGCCCCGTGTCCGTGCTCGCTACAGCGAACCCGCGACTAAGTGCCGTCCTATCGCCCGCGTAGTTTGCCCCGGCCGGATAAGCGACTATGCCGTTTCCCCCTCCACCACCCTGCATCATGAAGTCGCCGTTCCACGCCTCGGGCGCCGGAAGCGCCACCGCGAAGCCGATCCCGAACTCTTGCCCGTCCACACCCTTGCGCCGGTTGATGACACCGTCCACCCGGCAGTGCGCCGGCAGAGGACCGATCGAGGTAGCGCCGGGGAAAGGCGGCGGAACGGTCTTGCCCGCTGGAACCAGTTCGGCCTTCGTGATCTCGACACCGACAGGCTTGAGCCCGATGAGATCGGAGCACGCGTTCGACGATTGAGCCCGCGCCGCAAGCGCCCCAAACGAAATCGCCACAAGCAACACAACGAGTCTGGACGGATTCATACGTTCTCCTAAGAAAGTGTACGCAACACCGAACCGTCCCGGCGCGCCCGCCTCCACGGCACGCGTGATCGCCGCCGCCAGCACAAACAGATATACGATAGCCTGCAAGGCCCATACGACAGTCATGAAAACGAATCTTCTCCGCGTGCTCGCCCTGCCGCTCATCGCGATTTGCGCCTCGCTAGCCATCGCGCAGCCCTCGCAAGCCCCTACCGCACCCCCGCGCCCTCGGGGCCCCTGCGACATCTACGCCGCCGCCGGCGACGCCTGCGTCGCCGCCCACAGCACCACGCGCGCCCTCTACGCCGCCTACAACGGACCGCTCTACCAGGTCCTTCGCCAGTCCGACGGCAAGACCCTCGATATCGGCATCGTCCCGCCCACAGCCTCGCCGGTCCCCGATGCCGGCGGCTACGCCGACGCGGCCGCGCAAGACCGGTTCTGCGCCAACACCTACTGCTGGATCACCACCATCTACGATCAGTCCGGCAAGCACAACGATCTCACCCAGGCCCCGCGCGGCGGCTTCAGCGGCTCGGCCCTCGGCGGCTTCAATAATCTTCCGCTCGCCCATATGGCGCCCATCAGCATCATGGGCCACAAGGTCTACGGCGTCTTCATCGAGCCCGGCATGGGCCTCCGCATCGACGACGTCAAAGGCGCCGCCGTCGACGACCAGGCCGAAGGCCAGTACTGGGTCGTCAACGGCCACCACTTCAACTCCGGCTGCTGCTTCGATTACGGCAACGCCGAGATCGACAGCCGCGACGACGACAACGGCACCATGGAAACCCTCTACTTCGGCAACGCGCTCTCATGGCATCACGGCATACCGCCGGGCCCCTGGGTCATGACCGACCAGGAAAACAATCTCGTCGGTTGCGTCAATCCGGACGGCTCCCGGCCTTGCAATAGCCTCCCGGCCCTTACCTGGCGCTTCGTCACCGCGATGGCCAAGGGCGAACCCCACCACTGGTCCACCTGGGCCGGCGACGCCCAGCCCGGAGCGCTTTCCGTGATGTTCGATGGCCCGCGCGTCAACGCCACCTATGACCCGATGCGCAAGCAGGGCGCCATCCTGCTGGGCAACGGCGGCGACAACAGCAACCGCTCGCAAGGCACGTTTTACGAAGGAGCAATGACCGCCGCGGGCACTTACCCAACAAACGCGACGGACCAACTCGTCGAAGCCAACATCGTCGCCGCCAGATACGGCGTTGAGCCCCTGAGCCTCGCGCCGGCCTCGGCAACCGCCGCTCCGCCCGGACTCCAGGTCTTCGCGCCCGGTTCTTCGCAGGACATCACCGTAACCTTCACCAATCCCACCGCATCGCCCGCCGTCGGCCTCACCCTCAGCCTCTCCGTGCCCAACCCGCAATGGACCTCCGTTGTGTCGGGCGAGACCGCCACTTCGAAGACCTTCGCAGAGCCTGTCGCCCCCGGAGCAAGCGTGACCGCCACGTTCAAGGTAACTTCCGGACGAACTCCACTCAACAGCGACTTAGTCGCCAAGGCCTCTTGGACAAGCCAAGCCACCGGAGCCAGGCTTTCTGACACAAGCGCGGAAAAAGTGCGCAACGGGCCAGAGGTAAGAATCAACGAATTCCGCATCGCCTCCGGCCAGCCCGCTAACTCGACCGATTCCTTCATCGAACTCTACAACGCCGGCCCCCACAGCATCGACCTCTCCGGCTGGACGCTCACCGTTCACCCCACTCAACAGGCCATCTTCTCCGCGATAAAAATCCCCTCTGGCACAACGCTCGCCTCGGGCGCCTTTTACCTGCTCGGATTATCCGACTCCGGCCTCGCGGTCCCCGCGCGCGCGGGCGATTCAACCATCTACCTGAGAAACACCGCCGGCATGTCGCCCGGCGGCACAATCACCGTCGGCGCCGGTCCGAACGCGGAAACCCGCAAGATCGCGTCACTCGGAACCGCGGCCGCCAACCACACGACGCTATGGCAGCCCCTTCCCGAAGGTCCGATCATCACCATCCCGCCCGGCTCGACCAACGTACCCGTAATGAACGTCGCCGGCTTTGCGGCCGGCCAGAAGATCGCACTCGGCTATGGCGCAACTTACCCCGCGGTCGCAAGCGACACGGAGCGCTACGAAGTCGCCACGGTTACCTCAGTCGGCAAGCCGGGCACGCAAGCCTATCTGGCGGCCGATGCCGCCGCCGGCGCGACGAACATCAAGGTAACTTCGGTCTCCGGCATCACCACCGGCGACAAAATCCGCCTTGATATTTCGAGCGTCGGCCACGGCATCGAGACGGTCACCGTCACGAACGTAGGTACTGAGGCTGGCCACACCGCGCTCGCCGCAACTGCCAACGCCGGCGCCACTAACATCAAAGTGCGCACCGTGCATGGCTTCGCCGTGGGCGACAAAGTCACGGTCGGCACTCCCGCCAACAAAGAAGTTGTCCGCATTACCGCCGTCGGCACGCCGGGCGACCGCGGCGCCGGTATCGACATTACTCCGGCGCTAACTCACGCCCACATCGCCGCCGAGAATGTCGTGGCTCCCGGCACGGGCCTCGACCTGGCGGCTCCACTCAAGTTCAACCACAGCGCCAATCTTCCATTCAGCGCTCGCGGAACCGGAATCAGCTTCCAGCCGGCCACGGCTTTCCCCCACTCGAGCAATGAGCCCGTCCAGGCCCTCGGCGCCGGCATCACACTCGACAAACCGCTCGCCAAAGAACACGCCATCAACGCCGTCGCGCGCGATGCCGCGGTCACCACAGCCGGCTACCAGGGGACGCCCGCGCCCAACCAGTGGTTCGGAGGCCCTGAACTTACTACTTACTCTCCACTCTTCGGCCGCACCATCACCCTCAACGAAGGAAGCATGATCCTCCGCAACGCCTCCGGCCTCGTCGTCGACAGCCTCAACTACGGCGCGCTTGTCGATCCCTGGGCGGCCGCTGGCTACCAGGCCGCCTCCGGAACCGGACAGTGGGGCTGCTTCGTCCCCACTCCCGGACTCTCCGCCGGCCGCTTCCCGGACGGCGCCGACACCGCCAGCAACTGCAATGACTTCCGAACGCAGGCCGCCACCACTCTGCCCCTCGCCGCAACGGCCGGTCAGACGAACGTCAAGGTCGCCGAAGTGGCGGGTTTCGACGCTGGCGAGACGATCCTCATCGGCGCCGGAGCAAACCAGGAGACCGCCGTCATCGCAACGGTCGGCACACCAGGAGCTACCACCACGCGCACCGCCGCCGATGCAGGCGCTGCCGCGATCCCCGTCTCCAATGCGATTGGTTTCAGTAACGGCGAAACCATCACCATCGGCAACGGCGCGGACTCCGAAACGGCGGTCGTCGCCACCATCCACCGGTTCCCGGCGCCCGAGATTGTACTCAACGCTCCGCTCGCACACGCGCACGCAGCCGACGCCCAGGTCGCCGGCACCGGCATAACAATCACCGCGCCCTTAACCCACACCCACGCCGCCGGAGCCCAAGTTACCGACAACCTGCCCACGCCCGGCGCGCGCAACCAATATCACCGCGGGCAATGATCCGGAAAGCCGGCCCAACCTTGCGCTGGCCCCATCGAGTGCGAAGAGGCTACCGCCGGCGGCCCATGCGGGCGGATGCCCACAGCAGCAGCCAAACCAGCGCCGGGGCGGCGAAACCCATCGCCGCATAGTGCCAGGCGGATGTCATGACTCGAGCTTCGCTTTCCGTCCCGCCTTCAGTTCGGCGAGCACACGCTCCACCTCGTCGTCGCGTTCGAGCGCGGCGAGACGCTCCTCCACCGTGTCGCCGAGCAGCGCAGTGCGCGCCTGGCTGACCGCTTCGCTCTGGTCGACTTTTTCGGTCATGCGGTCGAAGGAGCCGTCAGAGGACTGCGAGCGCGCCTTCAGTCCCGCTTCTCCGGCGCGGTTCAGCGTTTTCGCCCGCCGGTTTCGCGCCACCAGCACCTCGCTCTTGGCCCTCGCCTCGTCGAGTTTCTGGTCGAGCTTGCGCAGCGCGGTCTTCAGCGCCTCTACCTGCGAGGCCTGTTCGCTCGCCTGCTGCGCGAAGTTGTCTGCAAGCTGGCGGCTGGCGCGGGCGCGCTCGATGGCGGCGCGGGCCAGTTCGTCGTCGTTCTTTCCAACGGCCAACTCGGCCTTGCGCATCCACTCGGCGGCCTTCTCCTCGCTCTCCTTATGCTTCTTCTTGAGCAGATGCTCATCGGCCATCGCAATCGCCACCTGCGTCTTCACCTGCATCAACTGGTTCTCCATGTCGAGGATCACCTGTTTAATCAACTTGCCGGGATCTTCGGCGCGGTCGACCAGGTCGTTCAGATTGGCCCGGATCAATGTTGCCACGCGTTCCATCAGTGCCATCGCGCTTACCTCCTAACCTTCGGTTTCAATGTTCTGTCCCTTGCCATTCGACTTACCGCCCTCGCCGATGTTTTTCACGCGGCCGAGCAGGTCTTCCATCTTCATGCCCGACAGCGTTTCAAACAACGCGGGGATCTGGGCGGCCATCTTCGTAAGGTCGCCGGTGATTTTGTTCAAGCCGGCCGCGTCGCCGCCGGTCGAGACGACGGTGATGCGGTCCACGTTGGCGAGCGGAGCGGCGAGCGCTCTGACGACTTCCGGCAAACCCGTGAGCAGCTTGTCGACCACCGCCGCCTGGTTCCACTCCTGGTACGCCTCGGCCTTGACGTTCATCGCCTTGGCCTCGGCTTCGCCCTTCTTGAGGATGATTTCTGCCTCGGCTTCGCCCTGCGCCCGCGTCGCGGCGGCCTGGCCTTCGGCTTCGAGCGTCCGGCGCTGCTTTTCAGCCGTGGCCAACTCTTCAATCCGCTGCCGCTCGATCTCGGCCTGCTTCAGCACCGTCGAGATCAGCTCTTTCTCATGACGCAGGATTTCCGCTTCCTGCACCTTGATCTGTTGTTCTTTCTCCACCTGCTGCACCTTCACCTGTTCGGCGACAACCTGCTGCTGCATGACGTTGGCCTGGATGTCGTAAGCCTTGTCCGCCTGCGCCTGCTGGCGTTTGACGGTCTCCTGATACTGCGCCTTCTTGATTTCGAGATCCCGTTGGGCCTCGGCCTGCTTGGCCAGCGAGACGGTCTCGGCCAGCACCCGTTCCTGGTCGGCCTGGGCGCGGGCCACCGCGGAGGCGCGCTGAGCTTCGGCCCGTTTGATGGTCGTATCGCGTTCGGCTTCCGCCGCGGCCACATCGGCGTCGCGCTTGATCCGCGCGACATCCGGGCGGCCCATGTTCATGATGTACTCGTTCTTGTCGCGGACTTCCTTGATGGTGAACGAAACGACTTCAAGGCCCATCTTGCTCATGTCCTCCGCGCAGGTGGAGCGCATGCGGTCCCCCACCATCTCGGGCTCCTTGACGATCTGTTCGACCGAAAGCTGGCCGATGATTCCGCGCAAGTGCCCTTCCATCACCAGACGGATGAGGCCCTCGCGCTCCGCCGGCGGCTTCGTGAGAAATTGCTCGGCCGCGGTCTGGATCGATTCGGGGTCCGACTTCACTTTGATCTGCGCCACCGCCTCCACCGTCACCGCGACTCCTTGCTTGGTGTAAAGATCCTGCTGCGGCGCCACGTCGAACGACATAAGTTGGAGCGAAAGTTCGCGATAGGTCTCAAACATCGGCCAGATCACCGTGCCGCGCCCCTTCACGATGCGGGTGCCGCGCGCGCCGTAGACGACAAGCGCCTCGTGCGGACCCGCTTTCCGATATAGCCTGGCGACGCTGCTCAGCAGAAAGATCAGCGCCAGCAGGCTCAGTCCCACAATCACTACCATCGTTTGCATGGTTTTCTCCGTTACTTAACTCCCGGTACTAATTCGCTAACTCATCCCAGCGCCGGACGTAGGCGATGCCACGTTCGTAGCGCGTTACGACAACTTCAATGTCTTTTTCAATGGGCCGGCCGTCTTCACTGCGGATCGGAGCCGAACGGCGGGCGCCGTCGCGGACGAAAATCATTTCGCCAACGCCTCCCTCGCGCACCGGACTGCTGACCCGGCCAAGCACGCCGGTCATTTCGTAGTCGTCCGGGTCGAGCGCCCGGTCGTAGCGCGGCAGGAACCGCGCCAGGAACCAGAACACGATCCAACCCCCGGCGATCCCGGCGAGCGCGGCAACAACCAGGGCGGCAAAAGCCCAAAGACCCGAAAAACGGCGCAGCAGGTAGCCGGCGCCGCCGAACCAGGCGAGAAACGCAGCCAGCGTGGCCGGATTAAACCACGCCGGCACGCCTCCATGAGCGCGCGCGGGCCCGTGGCCGTGCCCGGGAAGGTGGCCGTGCGCCGCGTGGCCCCCGCCATGCGTCTTCGCGATGCCGCCCGCAAGGAAAGTCAGAAGACTGTACAGGAAGCCGATGATGAAGCAGAGCAGGTAAAACTGTTCCCAGTTCATGGCCGCTCCTTTCCGTTGGCGCGTCCATGATTGGGCAGCGCCTCGGGCTTCAGCACGCCCAGCAGGCGGTCGGCCAGACCCTGCGTGTCGACGATCGCCTCGAGCAGCAACAGGCAGCGCCGCGAGTCTTCGTGCCGGGCGACGGTCAGCAGCGCCTGGCGAAGCTCCGGGTCGGCGCGGAAGCGCTCCGCGCCTTCGATTAGCCAGAGGTCCAGCGTGTCTTCTTCCCCCGCGAGCGGACTGATGAGTTCGGTGTGGTAACCCTCCGGGTCGTCGACAAGGTAGCCCGGATGGACCCGGAAGAATTTCGCCAGCAGCATCCGCGTCGGGTTGGTCAGGTGCGGCCGGGCGCCGCTTTCAATCTGCGACAGGTAGGACTGGGAGAGCGCTTTCTTCAACTCCCGCTTCATGGCGCGCGAGACCTCGAGTTGGGTCATTTCGCGGTCCAGGCCGCGGAGGGCGCCTTCCGCTTCGCGGAGGTAGCGGATCTTTTCGCCGAGTCTCACCGGGCTCCTTTCAATTGCAATATGCAATCAGTATATGGCAGATTGTGATACTCGTCAAGAGAAAAGTCGCGCGTCCCCCATGCCCGCGCCCGCGCGCCGGATTCGTCCATGAACTGCTATCGCTTAGTCCCGCTGGCCAGGCGCTTGCCTCACGTTCAACCGCGGAAGGCTTGCGGTCACACCGGGCGGAATCGAGACGGCCGGCGTCGTCGAGCAACCCGCAACCGCGCGGGCGGAGGGATCGAGCGAGGCCGAAGCCGGGCCAAGGCTGCTGCAGTATGGGCCGAACGCGCTCCTGGCGGCCGGAACGAAGAGCCCTTGGCGGATCCTCTGGCGGCAGTTCACCGCGCTGCTCGTCCACATGCTGGTCCTCGCCGCCGTGGTTTCGGCTCCGCTCGGCGATTTTACCGACGCGCTTGCCATCGGTGCGGGTATGCCGCGGCGGAGAGGTCCGGGCGATTCCCGCCGCTCGGAGTGTCCCTCCCGCTTTTACCGCTTCAGATTCTGTGAGTGAACCTGGTCACCGACGGTCTGCCCGCGCTCGCGCTCGGCCTTGAACCAGCCGAGTCCGATTCGATGCGTCGTCCGCCTCATCCCCGAGGCAGGTCTTTTACATCGTGGTTTTGGCCGTCATGTCCTGTTGGTAGGCCCGCTGATGCGGATTCCGTCCCTCGGTACGGGTTACCGGTTCTGGCGGGCCGGCGATCCGCGTTGGCAAACGCGGTTGTTCACCACGCTGACGCTCTCGCGGATGGCGCACGGGATGGCGAACCGGAGTGAGCACAACTTCCTTCTTGAGACCGGCGTATGGTCGAACCGGCCGCTCCCCGGCGCCGTCGCGCTGGCCGCCGGACTGAGCCTGGTGATTTTTGCAGCCGTCGACCCGGAGAGGTGGATCGGTCGGCGCGCCCGTTAGCCGAACTTCGCCGCGCGCGCCAGCAGATCCGGGGTGACGGTCTTGTCGCCGGGAGCCGGCGTGCCGGGGTGGATGCACTTGGCTGGACAGCCTTCGGCGGCCTTAACCAGTTCCGCGAACGTACCGGCCGCCGCGTCGGCGATGTACGCCTGCTGATTGCCGTCGTAGCCGAACAGGCGCGGATTGATCTTCCGGCAATCGTTACAGCTCGTGCACATGTCGGACTCGATGTACGGTGCAACGGCTTCCTCTGCCGGCGGCGCGCCTGCCGCGCTCGGAGCCGAAGCGGCCGCCGCAGGCGCGGATGGCGCCGGAGCCGCTGGAGCGGGGACAGCGCCGGGGATCGCGGCGGCCGCGGCAGCGGCTTCCTGCCCGGTGAGCGAGGCGACGAGACGAAGTAGAGCCTGGCGTGCGCCTTCCGCGCGGGCCTGTTCGGCATCTGGCGCCGCCGCGGCCGCCTGCGGTTGTATCGCAGGCGCCGAGGCCAGCGCGCGCGCAGCCCTCCAGGACCGGAGACGGTCCCGGCACAGCGCCGCAAGCTCACGAGTACAAATCGCGCGCTGCCGCTCTCCATCCGGGTTGAGCACCCACAAGAAGGGAATCCCGAGCGGAGGACGGTCCCGGTACTCGGCGAGGTATTTGTCCAGTTCAACCTGGTCCTCGTTGAAGGCCGAGGGCGGCAGCACGCGGAAATGGTCCAGCATCCGCCGGGACAGCGCCGCGGCGTGAGCGGCGGTGACGGATACGGTTTCTTCGGTCTCGGGCTCGCCAGGCCCCGGCAGAATTTCGAAACGCTCGGCCCAGGTTTCGCCGCGTTCCGGATCGTAGCGGTAGGAGGGAGCGGCATGCGCCCGGTCGAGCAGCGAAAGCTCCTCCCATGCCTCGATCGGGTCCGTGTCGGGTTCCGGCGTCGCAATCACAGCCACCGCCGGGCGCAAGGATCTCGCCATCGCTTCGAGCATCGCCGGCAACTCCACCGGGCGAGCCATCGTACCCTGCACGACGAAGGACTCGCGATGCACCATGGCGAGGTAGCCGGGCTCGATGCCGGCTTCGCCTAACTCGCCGAGGCCGAAGCCGGACCGGGTGATCAAAAGCTGGAGGGGCATGCCGGAACGAAGGGCACGGCTGAACCCCGTGAGCGAGGCTTTGGCCAGGCCTTCCGTGGTTTCCACAATCACCACCGGCGCCAGCGCGGCCAGTTCCTCGTCGCTGGCGGACTGCCAGTCGACCCGGCGCAGGGCCTCATCGTGAATCGAGGCATCGTAGGCGGAGACGGCTTCCAGACGAGCCAACCGGAGCGCCCGCAGCGGAGCGGCAAACCACTCGAGCTGCCGCTGGCAGAACATCATTCCGTCGTGGAATGGTTCCAGGCTCGGCTCGCTCCATCCACCCCACCGCTCGATTCCGTTGGCGGGCAACTCGGGCGGATGGAAGAGGCGGAAGGCCGGTCCGGCCGCCGTGGACTGCAATGTATCTTCGAGCGTGGCGATGGCGCGCTCGATGCGCGCGCGGCGTTCCGGACTCATTCGCCGCGCGCCTTCCACCGGCGCTCGCAGAGTCCGGGCAAGCCGTTCGGCATCCAGGTAAACCGCCGCCTGTCCGCCGAGCGCCGCGGCAACGGGCGCGGGGCCGGCCGCCTCCGGGGCGTGTGCGTCATCGGCGGCGATCAGTTCGCTCAAGCCGTCGCGTGCCGCTTTCATTCGCTGGGCGAACTGCTCCCGAGCCGAGGCGCGGGAGGCGCTCAAAATCGATGCGTAGAGGGCGGGCAGGGCGCGGCTGTCAAGTCCCGCCACGATCGCGTCACCGGCCATTCTGGCGCGGGCCTCGATCAGTTCCTCTTCGCTGCATTCTTCGACCGGCAATAGCAGCCGTTTGGAAGCTTCGGCGCCCGCGAGCCAGGGCCTGGCTTTGAGGACGCCCGCGATGGCCGCCACAATCTGCGTCCGGTGCTCGATGCCGTCAAGCAGATCCCACAGTGGGACCGGCTTCCTGCCCTTCGCCACCCAGAGCGGATACGCGCATTCCCTCGATGGCGGCGCGAACTCCTCGCCCGCCAACCGCGGCGGCGCCGCGGGGCGGAACTCTTCCAAGCCGCGTCCCGTGATATGAAACGTGCGGATCTGCTGCCGCTCGACAGCGGCCTGTTTATCGCGTTCCGCGGTCATCAGATGGCGAACCTCTCGATCGCTTCCTCGATCGCACCCAGTTTTTCCGAAGGGGTCTTGCCCAACCCATGCGCCGTGACCAGGTCGTAGCGAACCGCGTCCGGATCCCGATAGAACAGCCCCACGGGATATACATCGGTCCGGGCGGCAAGTTGAAACGCCTCGCCCAGGTTCCGCGGGTCATGATCGACGCGGTTTTTCAGCCGCTCCCGCATCGCCGGTTCGAGCACAATGCCGTCGGGGTGCTCCATGAGCAGAACGTGGCTGCGGTCCTCGAGCGCGTCGGCGTAAACGTCCCCGGTGAAGTGCGGGCATCGCTGGAGCACGCGCACGAAGGAGGCGCCTTCGTGATCGTGCGCCGCGCGGATCGTCGCGGAAAGATGCGGCGGGTTCCAGTCCACCGTCTGCGCGACGAAGGAGACGTTCGAGATGCCCAGCGTCACCGTGAGCGGGTTCAACGGAGGCAGCGGCGCGCCATGGGGATGAGTGCTGGAGGCGCGGCCAAGCCGGGTGGTGGGAGACGTCTGGCCTTTGGTGAGCCCATAGATGCTGTTGTCGAGCATCAGGATGGTGATGTTCATGTTGTAGCGGATGGCGTGAACCCAGTGCCCGGCGCCGATCGCGCAGCAGTCGCCGTCCCCGCTGATCGCGAAAACATGCAGATCTGGGCGGCGGCTTTTGACCCCGCACGCGACCGGCAGCGGCCGCCCATGGAGGCTGTGAAAGCCATAGGCCGACATGTAGTGCGGGAAGCGGCTGGAGCAGCCGATGCCGGAGACGACGACGATTCTTTCCGGCGGAATCTGCTTGTCGCGCGCCATCTTTTGCACCGCGCTCAGCACCGAGTGATCTCCGCAGCCGGGGCACCAGCGCGCCTCCGCGCCTTTATACTCGGCGAGCGTGCACTCCCGCGGCGCCGGCTCGATTTCCCATTCTGTCTTCAGCCCAACCATTTAACTTTCCCTCCCCAATTCATCGAGCTTCGTGGCAAGATGCGTCGCGATCTGTCCCGGAGGCAGCGGGCTTCCCGGCACCGGCCCCCAGCAATCCACATCCACAAGGGTGTGCTCCCGCAACAGACGAGCCAGTTGCGAGCGCCGGCGCGTCTCGTCGTTAATCAACGGTGCGTCCGGATCGTCGGCGTAGTTCACCTCGACGGTCGTGACCTTCCGGAAGCGTTGGAAGATTTCCTTCAAACCCGGCTCGAGCGGCGAAAGAAAACGCAGGTGTAGCGAAGAAACGCGCCGGCCGTCGGCGCGGAGGCGGTCCACCGCTTCTTCAATCGCGCCGAGCGTCGAGCCCCAGCCGACAACCAACAGGTCGCCTTCGGGGTCGCCATGAACCACCGGAGGCTTGAGTGCGCTCGCGAGCGCGGCGAATTTCCGGCTGCGCATCGCCATGGCGCGCTGGTTGACGCCGGACTCATAAGCGATATGACTCCACTCGTCATGAACGATGCCCGTGAGTACGTGCTGGCCGCCGCGCTGGCCCGGAATCGGCCGCTTCGACAGGCCTGTACGCGGGTCCCAAGCCATCGGCGCAACCTTCGAGTCCCAGTCGGACTGATCCACCGGCCCCGCCAGCCAGGCTTCCTTCGGCTCCGGCTTCGCGAACGGCTGCTGGCCGGTGGCGAGGTTGGCGTCGGACAGCACGATCACGGGAGAGCGGAAGTCCTCCGCCAGGCGGCGCGCGGTGATGATCAGGTGGAAACACTCTTCGATCGTCGCGGGCGCGAGCACAATTTTCGGACTGTCGCCGGGCGAAGCGAAGAGCGCGGCCATCAGGTCGCCCTGCTCGATCTTGGTCGGCAGGCCGGTCGCGGGACCGCCGCGCTGCACGACCACGACGACAAGCGGAAGTTCGGTCATCACGGCGTAGCCCAGAAATTCCGTCTTCAAAGCGAAGCCCGGACCGGAAGTGATAGTAACCGCCGTCTTGCCGGCATAGGAGCAGCCGAGCGCGAAACCGATCGCGGCGATTTCGTCTTCGGCCTGGTGTACGATGCCGCCGGCGTTTTCAAAATTCGCCGCCAGATAATGCGATGCCGACGTGGCGGGCGTGATCGGGTACATCGAGCAGACCTCGATGCCCGCCGCCATCACGCCGAGCGCGAGCGCCTGGTTGCCGTTCATCACCACCGTCGGTGTCTCCACGGGAACGGCGTGCACGTGGAAGCGCTGCTCGAGGTTTTCCAGGCCCCACCGGAAGCCGTCGCTGAAAAGTTCGAGGTTCTTCTCCACCACCGCCGCGCCCTTGCGCCCGAAGCGCGCCGCGATGCGGTCCCGCACCGTGCCTTCGTGCAGGTCGTAGAGCGCGCAGAGCATGCCGAGCACCCACATGTTCTTGCCCTTGCGCGGGTCCTTGGTGCGTTTGCGGCATTCGCTTTCGATCGGCGTCTCGATTACCGTGTAGCCGCGCCGGCGGAAGTCTTCCACCGCTTCCACATAGCGGGCGCGGACCTCGGGGTCGCGGCTCTCGCCCCAGACCTTGTCGACATAGACAATCGTGCCGGGCCGAAGCGCGCCCGCGTCGATGCGGCTGTACAACACCTGTTCATTGAGAGCAACCACGACATCGGCTTCATCGCCGGCATTTGTGACACGGCTGCTGCCGATGCGAATCCGGTTGCCGCTGGCCCCGGCCCTCGACCGGCTCGGCGGCTCGATCTCGGCAGGAATGATCTCCACCGTCCAGATGCCGTTGCCGCTGCGCGCGCAGAGGTCGGCGAACATCTGGCCGGCGGTCTGCGCGCCTTCGCCCGAGTCGCTGACGATCTCGACGATGTGCTCGCTGACCTCAACCGCCGCCCGCGCCGTACTCTGCTCGGTTACTAATTCCGCTCCCATTGAATCTCCCTTCGTGTCTGCCATCGCGCCCTCATTCTGAGCGCACAGCGCGGGGCGCGCTCAATCCGGCCAATCAACGCCCGCGCTCCGCTGCGTTGTGCGCGGTGTTGACTGGAGAGTCCGTCTCGAACACGCGCGCGAAGCCAGGGGTTGTGTACCGCCGCTGGGCCGGATCGATCGACAACGCTTCGACGCCTTCTTTGCGGGCGAGCGCCATGCCCTCGGCGGGTCCCAAAATAAAAACTCCCTTGTCGAGCACCACACCCTGTTCCGCCGTCGGCGCCATCACCGTCACGGCGATCGAAGCCGAGGCCGGCCGCCCCGTGCGAGGGTCGATGATGTGGTGGTACCTGACACCGTCAACAATCCGGTATCGTTCGTAGTCGCCGGAAGAGGCCAGCGCCGCGTCCTTCAGCCGCACCACGCCGAGAAGCACACCGTGTTCGGCGCGCGGGTCCTGGATGCCCACCGTCCAGGGTGTGCCATTTCGCGTGCCATGGACCAGCACGTCGCCGCCGCCGTCGACAAACCAGTCGTCAAAGCCAGCGGCGCGCAGCACGGCGCCCGCGCGGTCGATCGCATAGCCTTTCGCAATTCCGCCCAGGCCGATGTTCATTCCCGCCGGCAGGTAGATCTTGTTCCCGTCGATCTGGATTTTGCGATAGTCAATTCGCTTCCGCGCCGCGTCGATCTGCGCGTCGGTCGGGGGCACGAAGCTCGCATCGAAATGCCATAGCGAGCCCATCCCGCGCCAGGTGATGTCGAACGTGCCTTGCGTGATCTGACTGTAATGAATCGAACGCTCGATGAGCGCGCGCAGCTCAGCGGGCACTTCGACGGCGTGTTGGCCCGCCGCCGCGTCGACGGCCGAGATCGGAGAGTCCGGCCGCCACTCGCTCATCAGGTGATCGATGCGGTCGAGTTCCCGGTACGCGCTTTCGATGGCCGCCCGCGCTGGCTCGGGCTGTCCGTGATCGGCCACCTCGATCGTCCAAAGCGTGCCCATCATCGTCCGCTCGATCTTCACGAGGCCGCCGGTCCGCACACTGGCCGGCGAGTGAACGACGCGCAAACTGATGAGGACCGCGACGAGTGCTACCCCACCGAGAGCGTCGCGCCACCAGACGCTCATCGCCGCTCTCCGGATGCCCGCCGCGGAAAATTCACGAATACCCATTTCGCACGCTGTATGCCATCGCGGAGATGCTCCGGTTGGCCCACTGATTGCTCCCCTTCGGCGTGGACATGCGGCTTGAAGCTTCGGAATCTATGAGGAACGGCCAAGAGCGGTGGGTTTCCCAACACTACCGGCCTGGGAACTGCGCCATCATTGCGCCATCGGAAGCGGCTGGTACTGCGCGAAATGGCTCAAACCGGCAACCGAACCGGTTGCGCGGACGCAATCACGGACTGCGTGAACGCAGTGACCGCTCAGAGAGGGTGCAATGACCGAATTCCTTATTGCTTGCATCGTGATGCTGGCCATTGGCGTCATCCTGGCGGCGCTGTTGGCTTACGCGGACAAGAAGCTGTATGTGTACGAGGACCCACGAATCGATGAAGTCGAGTCGATGCTTCCCAAGGCGAACTGCGGGGCCTGCGGGAGCGCCGGCTGCCGCGCCTTCGCAGAGCGGTTGGTGCACGGAGAGGTGTCGCCGTCCAAGTGCACCGTCAGCAGCGAGGATTCTCTGGTCGAGATTGCCGCTTATCTCCAGGTGGACCGCGGGTCGGAAGAAAAGCGCGTGGCGCGCCTGGCCTGCGCGGGTGGCACGCACGTCGCGCGCCGCCGCGCCGGCTACGAAGGGTTGCAGTCCTGCCGCGCCGCGGCGCTGATTTCCGGCGGCGGCAAGGTCTGCGCGTGGGGCTGCCTGGGTTTAGCCGATTGTGAGCGCGCCTGTTCCTTCAACGCGATTCAAATGGACGAACACGGCATCCCGGTGGTGAGCGAGGCGCTCTGCACCGCCTGCGGCGACTGCGTTGTCGCCTGTCCGAAGGATCTGTTCTCGCTGCATCCGGTCAGTCACCGGTTGTGGGTGGCCTGCCGAAGCCTGTTTGAAGGAGCCCTGGCCGAGTCCGAGTGCGACGTGGCGTGCACCGGTTGCGGGCGCTGCGCGCTCGATGCGCCGCCGGGCTTGATTCAGATCGTCGATCACTTGGCCGTCATCGACTACGCCAAAAATCGACTGGCCACCCAGACGCCGGCGCAACGGTGCCCGACAGGCGCCATCGTCTGGATGGACGCCGTGCGCGGCCCGGTCAAGGGAGTGGAAGCCAAGGTCATCACGCGGCGCACGCCGCTGCCCGTCGAACTGGCGGATCTTCCGCTGGCGGCCGCGGCAGGCGTAGCGCGGGAGATGCCGAACTAAAGGACCAAACGAGATTCGCATGAGCACAAAAGAAAAAACATTTCGATTCCCCGGCGTGCGGCAGGCGATGGACGGCAACACCGCTGTCATCATGTGTGAGCGCGAGTCGAGCGATGCCGCCGGCGCATATCCCATCACGCCTTCGACGCAGATGGGCGAGTACTGGGCCGAGGAGACAGCCAACGGTCACATCAACATCAGCGGGCGGCCCCTGATCTTCGTCGAGCCGGAAGGCGAGCACGCCGCCGCGGCCGTCACCGCCGGCCTTTCGATGACCGGCCTTCGGGCGACGAACTTCAGCTCCGGGCAGGGCATCGCGTACATGCACGAGTCGCTCTACGCCGCGGCGGGCAAGCGGTTGACCTACGTCCTCAACATGGGCTGCCGCGCCATGACGAAATCAACGCTCAACGTGCACGCCGGCCATGACGATTATCATTGCGTCGACGACGCCGGTTTCTTCCAGCTTTTCGGGAAAAACGCCCAGGAGGTCTGCGACCTCAATATCATTTCCCACAAGATCGCTGAACTGTCGCTGACGCCGGGCATCTGCGCGCAGGACGGATTCCTCACCACGCATCTCATCGAGTCGCTCATGCTCCCCGAGCGGGAGCTGATCGCCGAATACTTGGGCCGCCCCGACGACATCATCGAAACCCCGACCCCGGCACAACGCATGCTGTTCGGCGACCGGCGCCGGCGCATCCCCGAACTCTGGACCGTAGACAATCCGGTGATGATCGGCGTCGTGCAGAACCAGGACGCCTACATGCAGAGCGTCGCCGCGCAGCGCCCGTTCTTCTACGAGCACATTCCCGCGATTACCGATCGGGCGATGGATGAGTTCTATGCTTTGACCGGCCGGCGCTACCGGCGGGTTTCGGGCTACCGGTTGGATGATGCCGACTACGTCATCGTCGGGCAGGGAAGCGTCGTTGTCACCGCGGAAGCTGTCGCCGAGTATCTCCGGCGCACGCGCAAGATCAAAGTCGGCGTCGTGAACATGACCATGTTCCGCCCGTTCCCCGGCGACCTGGTGGCGCAGCTCCTCAAAGGGCGCCAGGGCGTCGCCGTGCTCGAGCGCGTTGACCAACCGCTGGCCGAAGACCTGCCGATGATACGCGAGATCCGCGCCGCACTCACGCGCTGCGTCGAGAACGGACGTTCGGCCAACGGCGGCGGGCCCTATCCTGGCTATCCGGCGTTCAAGAAGGCCGAGGATATGCCACCGCTCTATTCGGCTTCGTTCGGCCTCGGCAGCCGGGACCTGCAGCCGGAAGGCATCATCGGCGCCGTCGAGAACATGCTGCCCGAGGGCGGCAAAAAGAGGTTCTTCTACCTGTCGATCGATTTCGTCCACGACCGTGCATTCACCCCGAAACAGGAGATCCACCAGATTCAGGTCGCCGATTCCTACCCCGGCATCAAGGACCTCGCCGTGCACGGCAGCGAGAACCCGAATCTGATGCCCGCCAACAGCATCACCGTGCGCATGCACTCGGTCGGAGGCTGGGGCGCGATCACCACCGGCAAAAACCTGGCGATGACGCTGTTCGACTTACTTGGGTGGCACATCAAGGCGAACCCCAAGTACGGTTCGGAGAAAAAAGGCCAGCCGACCACTTACTATCTTTCGGCGGCCCCGGAGCCGATCCCGATCAGTTGCGATTACTTCTACGTCGACGTCGTGCTCTCGCCCGACCCGAACGTGTTCCAGCACTCCAATCCTCTCGCCGGCCTGAAGCGCGGCGGCGTGTTCATCATCCAGAGCGACCGCACGACGCCCGCCGAAGTCTGGGCTCAGATCCCCGATCGCTTCCAGCGGATCATCCAGGACAACGAAATCCGCGTTTTCTATCTCGACGCGTTCCAGATCGCGCGCCAGGAAGCGACAAACCCCGAACTGCAGTTCCGCATGCAGGGCATCGCGTTTCAAGGGGCGTTCTTCGCCGCCGCGCCGGTGGCGAGCCAGGCGGGCCTCACCGAACAGAAACTGTTCCAGGCGATCCGGTCGCAGCTCGAACATAAGTTCGGAGCCAAGGGCGCGCGCGTGGTCGAGGACAACCTGCGCGTGGTGCGGCGCGGCTTCGACGAAGTCCGCGAATTGGTCGACAAGACCATCTCGGCCGAAGGCTCCTCGCAAGTCCGGCGTGCGCCGAATCTCCCCGTGCTGCTGAAGACCCGTCCGGCCGGCCAGGACAAGATGACGGACATTCACCGGTTCTGGGAACAAACCGGCGAGTTTTACGCCTCCGGCAAAGGCAACGACAATCTCACCGATCCTTTCATCGGCCTGAGCATGATTCCCGCTTCGACCGGCGTATTCCGCGACATGACCGGAACCCGGTTCGAGCATCCGGTCTGGGAGCCGGCCAACTGTACCGCCTGCGGCGCCTGCTACACAATCTGCCCCGACAGCGCCATCGCGGGGCTGGTGCATCCCGCGCTCAGCGTGCTCGAAACCGCCGCCAAGGCCGCATCCCGCGATGGCCGCGCCGTGAAACACCTTCCCCGCGCCATCCGCACCATCGACCAGAAGCTTCGCGCCCGCATTCGCGCCGCGGGCGCCAAACCCGATTTCAGCGCTCTTCTCGACGAAGCGATCGAAGAAACGAAGAGCGGCTACGCGGGCGGTCCGGAAGTGCAGGCCGAGGTTGCGCAGGAGATGACCTGGCTTCGCGAAGCCCTCGGCGGCTTCAAATTTGCCTTTACGCAACCCTACTGGTTCGCGCGCGAGAAGAAACAGTCCGGAAGCGGGGGGCTTCTGTCGATCACGGTCAATCCGGCGGCCTGCAAAGGCTGCATGGAGTGCGTGAGGGTTTGCGAGGACGACGCTCTGCGCGCCGCCACGCAGACGCCCGAGAGCATCGAGACGCTGCGCCGCGACTGGAACTTCTGGCAGGCGCTGCCGACCACTTCGCTGAACTTCATCCGTATCGAGAACCTCGACGAGCGGATCGGCGCCCTCGAAACACTGCTCCTCGATAAGCGGAACTACCTCAGCATGTGCGGCGGCGACGGCGCCTGTCTGGGATGCGGCGAAAAGACCGTCGTGCACCTGTTCACCTCCACCGTCGAGGCGCTGATGCAGCCGCGAGTCGCCGCGCAGGTCAAAAAGATCGATGCTCTGATCGAGCGGCTCGACAAGCATGTCCGCCTCCGCCTTGCCGCCACGATGAACCTGGGCGATGCCACGCGCGTCGATCAGGCGCTTGACCGGCTGAAGGGCGCCGACGTCACCCTCGCCGCGCTCTCCGAGACACTCGATGAACGCCATGCCGGCCCGTCGATCGACGCCGCCTGGCTCCGCTGGATCACCCACGTGCTCGACACCCTGCGGAAGCTGCGCTGGCAGTACACCGAGGGCGTCACGCGTTCCGGCCGCGCCGCAATGGGCATTCTGAACTCCACCGGCTGCACGTCGGTCTGGGGTTCGACCTATCCCTTCAACCCATATCCGTTCCCCTGGGCGAACCATCTGTTCCAGGACTCGCCGTCGCTGGCGATGGGCATCTTCGAGGGCCATATGTCGAAGATGGCCGAAGGATTCAAGGCGATCCGCATGGCGGAGATCGAACTGAACGAAGGCTACAACCCGCGCAAGCACGAGGAGTTCTTCGCTTACTTCAACTGGCGCCAGTTCTCCGACGAGGAATTCCGCCTCTGCCCGCCGGTCGTCTCCATCGGCGGCGACGGCGCGATGTACGACATCGGCTTCCAGAACCTGTCGCGCATGATGATGTCGGGCAAACCGATCAAAGTCCTGATCCTCGACACCCAGGTTTATTCAAACACCGGCGGCCAGGCCTGTACGTCGGGCTTCACCGGCCAGGTTTCCGACATGGCCCAGTTCGGCAAGGCCGCGCAGGGCAAGGAGGAGATCCGCAAAGAGATCGCGCTGATCGCGATGGCGCACCGCACCACTTACGTGCTGCAGTCTGCGATTTCGAACGCGACCCATCTGATCGAAGGTTTTATCGAGGGCATCAACAGCCGGCGGCCGGCATTGTTCAATGTCTACAGCCCCTGCATGCCCGAGCACGGCATTGCCGACGACAGCGCCGAGCACCAAAGCAAGCTCGCGGTGGAATCCCGCGCCTACCCGCTGGTGCGCTACAACCCGGACCGCGGCATGCTTCCCTCCGAGTGCTTCGACCTCGAAGGGAATCCGTCTTCCGATACCGACTGGCCCACGTACACGCTTGAATACCGCGACGAGCAGGGAAACAACGGCAAGATGGAGCTGCCGCTGACCTTCGCCGACTTCGCCATGACCGAAGGCCGGTTCCGCAAGCAGTTCCGCACCGCGCCCCGCGATACGTGGAACGAGAACATGATCCTTCTGGCGGACTACGTCGCGCTCGACGAAGCGGAGCGTGAAGGCAAGTTCCCCTTCATCTGGGCGGTGAACGCGAAACACGAACTGATGCGCGTGATGCCCGCCGCCCCGCTCGTGCGCGCCAGTGAGGACCGCCGGAACTTCTGGCGGATGCTGAAGGCGCTTGCCGGGGCGGGTGCTCCGGCCCCGGCGGTGAGCGTCGAACGGATTCAGGCCGAGTTCGCGCAGACGCTGGCCGCGCGGCTGGCGGCCTGGGCGTCGAGCCCCAATCCGCTCGAAGAAGCGCCGCTGGCGCTGATTGCCTCACCGGAAGTGCTCGCAGCGGCGGGCGCGGCGAACCCGGCTCCGGCATCGGGGAACGGCGCAACATCGCCGCCGGCCGGCGATTACGCCGCTCCCTGGATCGACTCGGCGCAGTGTACCGCCTGCGACGAGTGCATCAAGATCAACCCGAAAATCTTCGCCTACAACGAGGATCACCACGCCTACATCAAGGACCCGCGCGGAGGGCCCTATCGCGACCTCGTGCGCGCGGCGGAAAAGTGTACCGCGCAGGTCATTCATCCGGGCACCCCCGCCGACCCGGCGGAGAAGGACGCAGACAAGCTGTCCAAGCGGGCGGCCAAGTACAACTAACGGGGACCTGAGAGACGAGCATGAATATCGAGAGCATCCCCGGACTCCGGCGCCTGTGGCGGGGCGTGCACGTCCCGGATTACAAGGAGACGACGAATCGCCTTCCGATCCGCCGCCTGCCGTTTCCCCCGCTGCTGATCATCCCGTTGAGCCAGCACACCGGCGCCCCGGCGGTGCCGCTGGTCCG
>JAJYCN010000061.1 GCA_021778335.1 Acidobacteriota bacterium
TCCGTCGCACCCGCACGTGCGTTTCTGATCGAGTTTTGGTAGCCTCAGGCTCGACTTCGCAGAAGACTTGCAGCCGTGGCAGCGCTTGCCGCCTGTCACGGGATGGGGCCTCGGCGCCCGCAGCGGCCAGCGTGGCGATGCCCACGCTGGGCTGATGAGGTTGAAGCGTCCCATGCCGGATGAAGCTAAACTGGGAACGAGAGACGGACGTCATGGTTCTTAGTT
Organism: Acidobacteriota bacterium; assembly: GCA_021778335.1. Taxonomy (GTDB): domain Bacteria; phylum Acidobacteriota; class Terriglobia; order Bryobacterales; family Bryobacteraceae; genus JAJYKC01. The sequence goes on from JAJYCN010000061.1 coordinate 226, forward strand.
CCAGTGAAGAATCGCTCATCAAGGTTGTGCGAACGCTTCCTCCCGACGAGGCCAGAAAAGTGCTGGTTTGGGCGCAGCGACTCGCGGATCTCGGGAGCGGCCGGCCGGTTGAGTGGTCGGATTCCTGGTCCGACGACGATCTTCGGGAAGCCACGCTCGCGTCCCTCGAACGATTCGAGCGGCAAGAGCGTGAAGAACGTTGAGACCCGGCGACGTTGTGATCGGCGCCTTTCCTGGCGCAGACACGACAAAGGTCCGGCCCGCGGTGGTGCTGTCAACCGAACTTTACCACCGCCATCGGCCTGACGTGATCGTGGGCCTGATCACTACACGCGCCCCGCAAGAACCGGCTCCAACAGATTGCGAGCTGCGTGACTGGCGGCAGGCGGGACTTCATCAGCCGTCCTTCTTCCGGTTGTTTCCCGTCACATTGTTGCAGCGCGAAGTACGCCTGATTGGCCGGCTATCCGAATCGGATTGGGGGGCGGTTCGTGCGTGCTTTAAAGCCGGTTTCAGCAGCGACTGAGCCGGCAGTCATTCGTTTTACCTGCCACACTCGGGCGCTTCGCCGCATCGAAAATTCCGGTTTGACCGAAGCCGCGGGAGCGGCGCTCGAAGCGCTCTAAAAGACGGTTCGCAAGCCGAGACCGGGGGCGTGAGGGCGGCCGGAGATCCGATGCGGAGTACTTGCTTCCACGGAACGGAACGTTCTGATGGATTGCTCCCGGTTTGGAGACGATCCGGCTGGGGCGGCTGAAGGTGCATCCGTGGATCTGGAGTCAGGCTCACTTACGAGCTGGTGTGCCCGTAGAACGTATAGATTGCGTCCGCAGTCGCGGCCGGACTCACGTACGGCTTCAAACCGTCGCGGTTCACGACGTCCACAGGGCCGTCGAACAGCCCGGCAATGTACTCCTTTAGCCCTGCGTAATCGAAAACGGTGACATGGGCTGACGGATCGAACTCGACCATAATGTCCGTGTCGCTTTCGGCCCGCTGATCTCCGCGCGCGCGCGAGCCGAACAAGGCGGCATGCGCGACGCCGCGCTGTCTCAAGGCCGCCTCGTTTTCCCGCAGCCGGGCGATGATCTCCTCACGGCTCATGTCCATCTTCATCTTAATCAGTCCGGGCTCGCGTTCGTCGGCTGATGAACCGGGGCTGGACACGAGAGACGGAGGCTATAGTTCTTTGTCCTTGTGAAGAGCGTTTTAAGATCCGGCGCCAACGATCAAGCAGTTACGGAGAACGCCGGGTGGCATTCGACGGCGCCGCGCGGCGCCGGCCCACTGATTGGCAGGCACATGCAGTATTCGGGAGGCGCTCCTTCGAATACCAACTCCTTCGCCTGGGTGAAACCCAAGCGAGAGTAGTAGGCGGGATCGCCAACCAACACGCATCCCTCAGCCCCCAGGCTTTTAATCGCCTTGAGACCCTGGCGAACCAGCGCCTGGCCGATTCCCCGGCGTTGAAAAGGCGGAAGCACGCCGACCGGCCCGAGCAGGAACCACATGCAATCGCGCCCGTCGATTTTGACCGGCGAGAAAGCGATGTGCCCGACGACGTTGCCGTCCACCTCGGCAACCAGGGAGACCGTCAGTGCGTGATCGTCTCGCAACGCATTGACGATCCTGTGTTCCGTCTGCCGGCTGTAAGGACGACCCGCAAATGCGGCGACATTGACATTCTCGATGGAGCCACGGTCTTGGGATGCTTCCGGGCGGATTCTCATGGCAGTCCAAGCCTTCGTCACGGTAACATGCGGCATTCCGGAATGGCAGGCGGTTGCAGTCCGCCCGGCCGCTTCGCCCGCGTTAAAAAAAAAGGCGAGAATTCCGATGAGAAAAAACGGAGGCCTCCGGCACTAGCATTCGCTTCGGACCAACCGGTGGTCCTTGAGTCGACGGGGAGGGTTGCGGTTGTCGCCACATTTCGATCGCCTGCTCGTTCTAGCAGTGATGACCGTGCTTGTGGCCATGTTTGCCTGGATTTACGCACGGGACCGCCGGCCGACCGCGCGGTTGTGGCTGATGGGCTGGTTCGCCATCGAAGTCCATTTCGCCGCCTCTGTCCTATTCGCCTTCTCCCTGATCTCTTCCGCTCTCGCCGATTGGTTCGCCTATTCCACGCTTCTGGTGACGGCCGGCTGTTTCTTTCTCTCTGTGACGAGCGCCTTTCACGGCCGCCGCGGGAGGATACTCGTCTGGGGCGTGTTCTTTGTCCCGTCGCTGGTGTATTGGACGATGGAGATGGCCGGTGTCAAGCGCTTATGGCCCTATCGCGTGCTGCTAGGTTTCCTCATCGCGGCCGGGACCGCTCTTGTCTTTCGCTACCTTCGCCGTCCCAGAATATGGTTGCTCGGAGCGCTTCCGGGTGTATGGGCGTTGTTTCAGGTTCCGGACTACGGCATGGACTTTGTTTTGTTCAGCGCCTTTTCGGCCGCCGGAGTCGCCTACTGGAGGCACTACCGCCGCTTGACGCCCGGGGTGCTCTTCACGTCCTTCTCGCTGCTGCTTTGGGGGATGGTGTGGCCGGTAGCCGAACTGTGCGCCGCCTGGGGCCTGAACATTCCGGGCGACAACGTGCTGTGGGATCTTCCGAAATACTTCGTCGCCTTCGGGATGATTGTGACGCTGCTCGAGGAGAAGTCCGAAGTGCTCGAAGCCGAAGTGGCTGAAAGGAAGCGCGCCGAGCAGGCCGCCATCGCCGCCAACCAGGCCAAGAGCCTGTTCCTGGCCTCGATGAGTCACGAAATCCGCACGCCGATGAACGGGATTCTCGGCATCACCGGCCTTGTGCTGGACTCGCGCCTCGAGCCGCAGCAGCGCGAGGATCTCGACCTGGTCCGCGCATCGGCCGAATCGCTGCTGCTGCTGATCAACGACATTCTCGACTTTTCGAAGATCGAAGCCGGCAAGCTCGAATTTGAGCGCGTCTCCTTCGACCCGCTCCGTGTGGCCGGGGACATGACGCGGACGCTGAGCTTTCAGGCCCATAAAAAAGGCCTCGAGCTCATCGAGGACGTTCGCGGCAGTTTTCCGCCGGCCGTGTTCGGCGACCCCGGACGTCTCGGGCAGGTTCTGGTGAATCTCATCGGCAACGCGATCAAATTCACGGCGGAAGGGCAGATCGTCGTCGCCGTGGAAGCCGAAGGGATTTCCGGCTCAGCGGTGATTCATTTCCAGGTTCGTGACACCGGCATCGGCATCGCAGGCGAAAAGCAGGGGCTGGTTTTCGACGCATTTACGCAAGCCGACAGCTCGACCACCCGCAAGTTCGGGGGAACCGGTCTGGGCCTGGCGATCGCCAAGCGGCTGGTGGAAGGGATGGGCGGGCAGATTTGGGTCGAATCCGATGGGGAAGGCCGTGGCAGCACGTTCCATTTCACCGCCCGTTTCCCGGTGGATCCCGAGGCCGTTTCCCCAGGCCAGAAGCCTGAGGTTCCCTTGTTCGGGGACTTGCCGGTCCTGGTGGTTGACGACAACGCCACGACCCGCCAGATCGTCGCCCGGATGCTGCGAGACCTCTCCCTTCGGCCGCTTCCGGCCGCCGGCGGTCACGAAGCGATCCAAATGCTGCGGCGGCAAGAGAGTGCCGGAGATCCGGTTGGCCTCATCGTGCTCGACTGCTCGATGCCCGGCGTCGATGGCGCGGAAACGCGGCGGCGCATCCGGGAAGAGTTAGCTCTGAGCGCGCCTGTCATTCTGCTGCGTTCGGTCGGCCGGGCGGGGGATATGAGCCGGGGGCGGCGCTGCATCTCTTCCTTTTATCTCGATAAGCCGGTGCGCCGGCAGGATTTGGAACAGACGGTCCTCGCCGCGCTCGGCCAGGCGGCAGCCTTGCCCGCTCCCGCTGCTCCCGCCGATCCGGGTTCGCGCCACGCCGGGCCATTCCGTGTGTTGGTTGCCGAAGACAATCCCGTCAACCGCATGGTCGTGCAGCGGCTGCTCGAGAAGGCCGGCCACTCGGTGGCTGTGGCCCGCAACGGCTTCGAGGTGCTCGAAATGCTGCGATCGGCCGCCTTCGATCTGATCCTCATGGACATCGAGATGCCGGAGATGGACGGGTTCACCACGACCGCCGCCATCCGCGAGGCCGAGCGGAGCACCGGCGCGCATATGCCGATCGTCGCCTTGACGGCCCACGCGATGAAAGGCGACGAGGAAAAGTGTCTCGATGCGGGCATGGACGCGCACATCACCAAGCCGATCAATCGCAGCCGCTTGTTCGAGGTGATGGCCCGCTTCGCCGGCGAACCAGCCGGGATCGCTGTCAAATGAACAATGCTAGAGAGCCAGCCTCCGCACGCGCTTTACTAAGCTGTGAAACTCCGGCACCCGCATCGCAGCAGAGGCGGCAAAGTAGACCGAGCCGTACACGCCTAGCACGACAATGCCCGCGGTGACCGGATGCGCGCCGTGAATTACGCGCCGCGCGGCGGTCGCCAAAGCCGCCGCCACAGCCGCCGCGGCCCATAACTTCGCCAGCAGCTTCGGACTAACCCCGGCGCGGCCGATGCGTGCGCTAAGCGCGCGCCGCAGCAGCAGGAACTCGACCCAGCCCGCCACGCCGGCCGACGCGGTCAATCCCGCCGCGCCCCACCGCGCTTCCATCCCGATCCAGCCGGGCAGCCACAGCGCAGCCACGTAGCCCAGCGCGCCCGTCAGCCCGACGCGGATCAGCGCGAACTTCAGCGGCGTCCGCGTGTCGCGCAGCGCGTAAAACGCCGAGCTGAAGAGCCGTCCCATGGTCGACGCGAGCAGCCCGACCGAAGACCCCGCCAGGATGCCCCACGTGTAAACGGCGTCCGCCCGGCTGAAGCGTCCAGTTTGCAGAAGCGCGCCCGCGATGACATCGCCCAACGCGAGAAAACCCATCGCCGACGGCACGATGTAGAAGGCGATCTGCCGCAGACCGCTTTCCAGCCGTTTGCGCAGGTAGGCGGCGACTTCCTCTTTGCTGCCGAGCGCTCCCGACATCGCCGGTAGCTCGGCCGCCGACACCGACATACCGAACAGGCTCACCGGCAGCGTGTAGAGGATCTGCGCGTTGAACAGGCCGGTGACCGCGCCGCCCGGCAGCAGGCTTGCCAGGATCGAGTCGACGTACGCGCTGATCTGCACCGCCCCGCGGCTCAAAAACACCGGGCCGAAATTCCGCACCACGGTGCGCACTTCCGGGTCCTTCGTTTCCAAGCGCATGCGCACCCGTCCGGCCAGCCGCATCACCGCCGGAATCTGCGCGGCGAACTGCAGCGCGCTGCCCACCACCGATCCCCATGCCAGCGTCACGGCGAGCGAATCGAGCCCGTCCTTGTTCCCCGCCCACACCAGCGTCGCGATCATCGCCAGGTTCCAGATGACCGGCGCCGAGTACGAAAGCAGGAATTTCCGGTGGCTGTTGAGTATGCCCAGGCACCAGGCCGACATCACCAGCACGCCGGCGCCTGGGAAAAGGATGCGAACCAGGTGCACGGCAAGTTCGCGCTTGCCGGCGTGAAATCCCGGGGCGATCACATCGATCAGCCAAGGCGCCGCGAGCACGCCGCCCAGCACCAGCAGCGAAACCGACAGCGCCAGAGTCGCCAGCACCGCGCCCGCCACGCGCCGCGCTTCTTCGTCCTCGCGTTTCGCCAGCAGCCGCGCGTAGACCGGAATGAACGAAGCGGACAGCACGCCCTCGCCGAACAGGTTCTGCAGAAAATTCGGAATGCGGAAGGCGGCGTTGAATGCGTCGGCGGCCTCGCTCGACAAGCCGAAGTAGTGCGAGAACACGCGCAGCCGCACCAGTCCGGCCAGGCGGCTCAGCAGAATGCCCGCGGCAACCAACGAAGCGCGGGAGCCGCCGGTGGGAGTTGAAGGTTTATCTGGGGATACGGCCATCCGCGAAGGGACGCGCGCACAAGCGCGGCGAATGCCTCAGTCTAGCAGGACGCGCGTTACACTGGGCTATTATGCGTAGCCAATGGGTAGCAGAACGGGCGAACGACCCGATCCGGACGCAGATTCACTACGCCCGCCAGGGCCGCATCACTCAGGAGATGGAGTACATCGCGCGGCGCGAGCAACTTGCGCCGGAGACCGTCCGCGACGAGATTGCCCGCGGGCGCATGATCATCCCCGCCAACATCAACCACACGAACCTCGAGCCGATGTGCATCGGCGTCGCGTCGAAGTGCAAGATCAACGCCAACATCGGCAACTCGGCGACGACCTCGAACGTCGACGAGGAACTGGAAAAGTTGCGCTATTCGCTCAAGTACGGCGCCGACACGGTGATGGATCTTTCCACCGGCGGCAATATTCCGGGAATTCGGAAGCAGATCCTCGCCGCCTCGCCGGTGCCGATCGGCACCGTGCCGATCTACGAAGCCCTGGCCCGCGTCCGCCGGATCGAGGACCTCACTATCGGCGTGCTGCTCGAAGTCATTGAAGAGCAGGCCGAGCAGGGCGTCGATTACATGACCATCCACGCCGGCGTGCTCGTCCAGTACGTGCCGCTGGCGAACAAGCGGATCACGGGCATTGTCAGCCGCGGCGGAGCGATCCTCGCCGAATGGATGGTGAAGAACCATCGCCAGAACCCGCTGTACGAGCACTTCGACGAAATCTGCAAGATCTTCCAAAAATACGATGTCAGCTTCTCGCTTGGCGACGGTTTGCGCCCCGGCTGCCTCGCCGACGCGAGCGACGAAGCGCAGTTTGCCGAACTGAAGACGCTGGGCGAACTTACGCGCCGCGCCTGGGACTACGGCGTGCAGGTGATGATCGAAGGTCCGGGCCACATTCCGATGGACCAGATCCAGATGCAGGTCGAGAAGGAAAAGGAACTCTGCGACGAGGCGCCGTTCTACACGCTCGGGCCCCTGGTGACCGACTTCGCGCCTGGCTACGACCACATCACCAGCGCGATCGGCGCGGCGATGATCGGCTGGTATGGCGCGTCGATGCTCTGCTACGTGACCCCGAAGGAGCACCTCGGCCTGCCGAACCGCGAGGACGTGAAGGCCGGCCTGATTGCCTACCGCATCGCGGCCCACGCGGCCGACATCGCCCGGCACCGCCCCGGCGCGCGCGACCGCGACGACGAACTTTCCCGCGCCCGCTTCCAGTTCGACTGGAAACGGCAGTTCGCCTTGTCACTCGACCCGGAAACCGCCGAGGCGATGCACGACGAAACACTGCCAGAAGAAGGGTTCAAGGACGCGGCCTTCTGCTCCATGTGTGGGCCGAAGTTCTGCTCCATGAACCACTCGGCGAAGACGAAAGAGTTCACCGCCGAGGAGGCGCAGACGGTCCTGGCGCAGATTCAGGGCGTGAGCTGAGGCGCAGTTCCAGGAACCCGATGCGTCGTTTCCGCTCCTGGCTGAGCGGGTGGTTTACTTAATGTTTCCCGACGGCCTGCTCCAAAGCCTCGCGGATCAATCGTTGGTAGGGAATGCCCCGCGCTTTGGCGCGGCTCTTGACGGCCTCTAACAACGGCTCCGGCATCCGCATATTCACTCGCGCCTCCTTTTTCTCAAATTCAAACCGAACGGGAGTTGCGCCTGATAGGTCGTATTCCGTGAGATCGGCCTTGTCGACAAACGCCTCAGCCTCTTTGTCAGTCTTGAAGGCCGGGATTTTCTTTTTCATAGTGCTGAACTTCCTTGACAGGACGCAGTCCGCTGTTTGATGGCCTACCGGTTGCCCAACTGCAAAAAGAAAATCCCCACGAAGATCAGCGCCAGGCCGGCGAATTTCGCCCGGGTGAGCGGCTCGTTGAAGAACATCTTCGCCCAGAACAGCGTCCATACGTAGCCGAGCGAAACCAGCGGATAGAGAATCGTCAACTGGCCGCGCCGCACGCCGAGCACGAAGAACACGCTCGAAAGCATGTACGCGATGATGCCCGCCCACACCCAAAGGTTCGTCGCGAACTTCTTCCAGCCGCCATGCAGGTTCATCGAGCCGAACTTCAGAAACACCGCGCCGAAGGAGCCGACAAACGACGCCACCAGCACATAGATCATCGACGAAACGGGCGTCGTCACTTCGCGCCTCCGATGCCCATCATCCCCACCCCGGCGACGATCAGCGCCACACCGATGCCTTTGAACGTATTCATCGGCTCATGCAGGATGAGCACCGACAACCCCGCCACCCACACATAAGTCAGCGCGATCACCGGATACAGTTTCGATAGCTCCCCATGGCGGAAGGCGAGCGTCAGCAGGATCAGGCTCAGCCCGTACATCGCATAGCCGAAGAACAACGGCATGCTTGTCAGCATCCCCAGCAGGCTGGCGAACCAGTCCTTGTGGCTGATCGTATTCGCGCCGGTTTTAATCAGCATCTGTGCCGCCGCGCCGAGCAGCGTGCAGACGAACACCAGCGATATCGACTTCCAGCGGTCAGCCGCCGCGGTCTCCGTCGTGGCCACACTCGTAGAGTTCAACGCTTACCTCCGAAAAGGGGAAACCCTTATTTTATCAGCGGCGCGTTTACCACAGCAGCTTCAGTGCGAGTTGCAGTTGCCGGGAAGTCGTGGCGGTGCTCGTGATGACGCCGGCGGTGGGCGACGGCGCGGCGGTGGGCGAGGTGAACACGATCAAGTTCGGCGTGTTGAAGCTGGCCTGATTGGCGATGTTGAACGCCTCGGCGCGGAACTGAACGTCGAGGGTCTCGCCGATATGCGAATCCTTCACCAGCGCCAGATCCAACTCCGCCAGTCCCGGGCCGTACAACACATCGCGCCCGAGGTTCCCGTAAGTCCCGTTCGGCGGCACGACGAACGCATTCGGGTTGAACCACCGGTTTGGGCTGCCCAGGATAGCGGACCCGGAAAAAGCGGGGTTCAGCGACGGCCGCACCGGGTTCGTCGCGTCGCCGTTGTTCGACGGGTTGAAGCTCATCTCCGGCGTGAACGGGAACCCGGAACGCAGCGTCTCGATCGCGTCGAGCGACCATCCCGACACCAGGAACCCGCCCACTCCCTGCGCCGACGCCGCGAACCGCCGTCCATGCCCAACCGGCAGATCGTAGCTACCGCTGATCGCCGCCGCCTGCCGCGCGTCGAACGTCGACGGCCCCCAATCGAGGCGCAGATTCCGCGCGTCTTCGGCTAGGCCCGGCGCGTTGGCCGAAGCGCTCGCGTTCAAAGTAGAGCCGTCGTCCAGGCTCTTGGACCACGTATAAACGCCGCGCAACTCGAGCCCGTCTGCCAAGCGACGCCGCAGGTCGATCTGCAGCGCGTTGTAGCTGCTCACGCCTTCCGAATACCAGCTCCAGCCGCTGCCCAACCGCGGATTTGCGAGCGGCGAGTTTGGCGGATAGTAGATTGTGCCGGCGGCGAGCGTAGCCGGGCATGGCGCGGCCGGACAGGTGAGTGAATACGCCTCGTTCGGGTCGATGCCGATCATTTCGTGATAGCCGTGCGAGCCCTGGTAACTCACGTTCAGAACCGTGTTCGTGCTGAGCTGCTGCTCGACGGTGAAGTTGTACGAGATCACGGTGGGCGTGTAGAGATCCGGCTGCACGCCGGCCGGCGAAACGAGCGAGCCCGCGGGAGCGGGCGCGCCGGGAACGACATTCAACGTGGCGACCGGTTGATTCTTCAGCGTGATGCTCGTGTTGAACGGCGCGTTTTGATCCAGGCGATAGCTGAGGCCGTCCTGCAGCGAGTGGTAGATGCCGGCGCCGGCGCGGATGACGGTGCGGCCGCTCGCGAAAGGACTCCATGCGATGCCGGCCCGCGGTTCCGGCAGGAAGACCGCCCGGTTCACCGTAAGCGCCGACGTTCCCACTTGCGGCGTAGTGAGCAGCGCGCCCCCCGGCCCGGGCACGAACGCCGCCGCGCGTCCGAACGCTTCATTCCATCCATTGGTCGACTCGGCGCGCAGGCCCAGCGTCAGAGTGAAACGATTGCTCAGCCGCATCTCATCCTGAATGAAGAAAGCTCCCTCGAAGGACCGCCAGCTAAGCGGCGTCGCCTGCGGCACGGCGCTGAACACGGTCACCGCTCCCTGCATCAGCGCGGCAAGGCTTGAAAATGTCGCCTGCCCGTACTGGCCCAACGCCTCGCGGTCGTTGGCCTGGATGCGCTCCATCCACACGCCGGCGGTCAGTTGATGAATCCCCTTCACCACGGTCACGGTGTCGGCCGCCGTGTATAGGTTCCGGTTGATGAACAGATTGCTCCCGAAGTTGCTCCCGGCGAGGGTGATCTGGCTTGGGGTGTTCGGTGTTGCGCTTCCTCCGACGACAAGCGCGCTCATCGGACGCCCCGAGACAAATCCGGGCCCGCTCACCGTGGGCTCTCCCGTGTACAAATACGCGCCGCGCGAGAAACCCACCACCGCCGAATTCACCGCCTCCGGGGAAAACTCGTGCGTCTCATGCAGGCTCGCCACCTGCTCGCGCAGCGACTCGATATCGAGACTCAGCGGATTCTGCGTCGGCGTGTTGTCGCGGCTGTCATCCACCGTGTAGGCCGCGCTCAGCGAGTCGGCGCCCGACAGGATCTGGTCCACGCGCGCCACGCCGAAGTCCTCCTGAATGTCCTGCACGGGGCTATTGAACGCTTCGGCGATTCCGGCGCCGAGGTCTGGACCGTTGGCCACCGGCCAGTAGTTGAGCAAGCGCGCCACGCCCGGAGCGAGTCCCAGATGCGTGAGCGACCCTCCCGGTCCCGGCAGATACCCGTTCCGCACATTGTTGTCCGGCACGAAGGTGACGTTACTCAACCCGAGATGCTGCCGGAAGCCTTCGTAATCGGTGAAGAAAAACGTGCGGTTCTTCTTGATCGCGCCGCCGAGCGAACCCCCGAACTGATTCCGCCCGAACGCAGGCACGCTCTGCCGGTCGAAGAAATTGCGCGCGTCGAATGCGCTGTTGCGAACGAACTCGTACACCGAGCCGTGCAAATCGTTCGTGCCGCTGCCGGTGGTGATCTCCACCTGCGCGCCGGGGCGCTTGCCATACTGCGCACCGTAGGCGCCGCTTTCCACGTTGAACTCGCGCACCGCGTCGACGCCAAGCAGTTGGCCGCTCGTGCCGCCCGGTGTCAGGTTGATCTCCGCCGCTCCCGTGTACTCGACGCCATCCAGCAGAAACAGATTCTCCTGCGGCCTGCGCCCATCCACGGAAAACTGGTTGGCGACGGTCGAGTTGGATATTCCAATGCCGCCCAGTTTCTGCGATGTGTAGTTGACCACGCCCGGGTTGAGAGTCAACAGTTGGTCGTAGCTGCGGCCGTTGAGCGGCAGGCTTTTCAGCGCCTGCGCTCCCACCAGGCCGGGCGGCGTGTCCACCGCAGGCGCGTCCTCATGCACCGTGACGCTCTCGTTCATCGGCCCGACCTTCAGCGTCACCCCAACCTGCGCATGCTCGCCCGTCTCCAACCGGATGCCCCCGCGGACGGCCGTCTCGAAGTCCTGCTTCGACACGCGCAGTTCGTAAACTCCCACGGGCAGCGGAACGAACGCGAAGCGGCCCTGAATGTCGGTGGCCGCTGTCCGCTTCTGGCCGGTATCGGGATTGCTCGCCTCGGCGGTGGCGCCCTCAACGGGCGCGCCGGTTGAATCCGTGACGATCCCGCTGAGCGAGGACTCCTGCGCCAGCGCGGCGCCGGCCAGGAAAGCGCAGAACAGACTGTACCGAATCAAGGACACGTGTAAAGTATACGCGACAAACGCGGCCGAGGGGAAACACCCCTGACGCCTCGCCGCCCGCTGCGGGACAATGAGGAATATGACGGCGCGCCTCCTGTTTGCCGCCGCCGCGGCCGCGATCGCCTTGTTCGCCGCCGAAGGCTGGAAGAAACACGAATTCACGCAGTGGTCCCAGGACGATGTGGACCGCATCCTGAACGACTCCCCGTGGGCCAAGGAAACCCTCGCCACGTTCCAGGCGCCGCACTCGCACAGCGCCGGTGGCTCCGGCGACAGCGACAGCGGTACTTCCATCGGCTACGCGCCGCCTTCACCCATCAACAACGGCATGCCCGCCGGGCCCGGCCACTCACCCGATACCGGCGCGGCGGGACCGATCGACGCCGCTGCCGCCTCCATGCCCACCATCCGCGTCATCGTTCGCTGGGAAAGCGCGCTGCCCGTCAAGCAAGCTCTGCTCCGCCTGAGGTTCGGCGCCAACCCTCCCGCGCCCGGCGACGCCGGCTACACGCTGGACCGTGTCGAGAAGGACTACGTCATTGCCGTCGCCGGCCTCACGCTCCCCTCGAACCGGAAAAAACCCGCGCCGGGCGAAGAGTCCCCGCAGGACCGCATGCGCGACGAACTGCTCGCGACCACTACGCTCACGCCGAAAGGCCATCAGCCGATTCTGCCCGAGGAGGTTCGCGTCAATCCGCCCGAGGCCCGCTCGGAAGTTCTCTTCCTGTTCCCGCGCGCCAAGCCCATCGAAGCCTCCGACAAAGAAGTCACCTTCGACGCCCAGTGGCGATCGCTCGGCATGCGCAAAAGTTTCCGCCTGAAAGACATGACGTACCGCGGCAAACTGGAACTGTAGAAGGGCGCCGATGCGCATTTCCTCACACGGCGGGCTCTCGGTGGAACGTTTCTTCGAGTATGCGCTGCTGTGCATGCTCGCCAGCGGCTATCTGGTTCTGGCGGGTTCGGGCTATTTCGCCCGCCTCCCGGTGGTGGCCACCGGCGCCGCCCTCGCCGTGCGCGCGCTCATGGTCTCCGGACTCCTGCGCCTCCGCGTTCCCTCCCGGGCCGTCACCGCCGCAACGCTGACTTACCTCGGCTTCTACGCCGCGGACTACTTCTTCCTCTCGCGTTCGTTCCTTCAATCCACGGTCCACCTGATCTTCTTTCTCGCCATCGTCAAGATTCTGACCGCCTCCACCGACCGCGATTATTTCTACGTCAAGATCATCGCCTGGATCGAACTGCTCGCCGCCAGCCTCTACTCGGAGAACTCGGCGTTCCTCGTTTATCTTGGCCTGTTTCTGCTTGCCTCGATCGCCGTTTTCTTGAGCGATGAGATTCGCCGCTCCTCGCGCCGCTCCGCGCCGGCAACCCCGCCCGCGCGCTTCCCCACTGGCCGGCTCGCCGCATTCTCGCTCGTGCTTTCGCTCGGCATCCTCGTGCTCGCCACCGGCCTCTTCTTCCTGCTGCCGCGAACCGCCCGCGCCGCCATGAGCCGTTTCTCGCCGGACCATTACCGCCTCACCGGCTTCGCCAGCGAAGTAGACCTCGGCGCCATCGGCGAGATCGAGCGCCAATCGACGCCGGTCATGCACGTGCGCACCGAAGATGGCCGGCCTCTCCCGCCGGGCCTGAAATGGCGCGGCGCCGCGCTCGCCGCCTTCGATGGCAAACGCTGGTACAACCCGCTCGGCCTCGGCCTCTACACGCTGGTTGCCCCCGTTCGCCGCGGCCTCTTTGTTCTTGCTAACGGCGACCGCCAGCGCAGTGAAACGCCGCGCGTCACCTACATCGTTCACCTCAACGACGTCGCCGGCGAAACGCTATTCTTCGCCGGCCGCCCCGAGTTCCTCTGGCTCGACGCTCCCGTCGTCGAGCGCACCTCGCCCGGCGCCTTCCGCCGCCGGTTCGAACGCCCCGGAAGCATCGTCTACCAGGCGCGCAGCTTTCTCTCTTCCACCGACGGCGCCCCCGAATCCGAGCCTTCGGAATGGAACGAACCGGCGCGGTACATTTACCTTCAGCTTCCTCCGCTCGACGCGCGCGTCGTTCTGCTTGCCCGCAACATCACCCGCGGGCTGACCTCCGATCTCGCCCGCGCCCGCGCCATCGAACGCTACCTGCCCGAACACTACGCCTACACGCTCGACCTGCCCGCCCAACAACCCCTCGACCCGATCGCCTACTTCCTGTTCGACAGAAAGCGCGGCCACTGCGAGTATTTCGCCTCCACCATGGCCGTTATGCTCCGAACCCTCCGGATCCCGTCGCGCGTCATCACCGGCTTCCAGGGCGGCGTCTACAACCCCATCGACCACCAGCAACTCATCCGCGCCTCCGACGCTCATAGCTGGGTCGAAGCCTACCTTCCGCGCCTCGGCTGGACCACATTCGACCCCACGCCCTTCGCGCCCGCCCCCGCCTCGAACGCGTTTCTCGATCGCCTCTCGCTCTATCTCGATGCCGCCGACGTCTTTTGGCAGGAATGGGTGCTCGACTATTCACTTGACCACCAGGTCCTGCTCGCCACTCGCATGCAGGACGCCTCCCGCCACTTCTCGATGACCTGGCCGGACCGCATTGCCGGCTGGACCTCGCGGGAAGCCGGCGCCGCTACGCGGTTCTTCCGCCGCGACGGTCTTGACCTGCTCGCTGCCGTCATTGCCCTCGGCCTGCTCGGAGGCTTCGGCCCCGATCTGTTCCGGCGCTGGCGCGATCACTTGCGCCTCCGCCGCGCGCTCTCCGGCGCGGCCCGGCCATCCGACGCCGCGCTTCTCTACCAGCGCATGCTCCGCATTCTGCATCGTCGCGGCATCGAACGCCCCGCCTGGCTGACGCCGCTGGAATTCTCCTCCTCCGTCCGCGACCCCGGCCTGGCCGACCTCACCCGCCAGGTCGCCGCCGCCTACAACGAGTTCCGCTACGGCGGCCAACCCGGCGGCGCCGCCCGCATGGCCCAACTCATCGAACAGATCGAACACCTCTGAAGCGCGGAATCTCCCGCACGCCTTCGTTACCATGTAAGTTAGACAATGTCATCGACGCCTGTCGACCTGAAGAAAACGGTCAACCTACCCCAAACCGCCTTCTCAATGAAGGCTAACTTGCCGCAAACCGAGCCCAAACGGCTGGAGCGCTGGAACGCCGGGGACCTCTACGGCCGCATCCGCGCCTCGCGCAGCGGCAGGCCGCTCTACGTTCTCCACGATGGCCCGCCTTACGCCAACGGCGACATCCATCTCGGCACCGCGCTGAACAAAGTTCTGAAGGACTTCATCGTGAAGTCCAAGACCATGGCCGGCTTCGACGCGCCCTACATCCCTGGTTGGGACTGCCACGGTTTGCCCATCGAGTTGAAGGTCGACCAGGAGCTCGGCGCGAAAAAACTGCAGATGACACACGCGCAGATCCGCCGCGTCTGCCGCAAGTACGCCGAAAAGTGGGTCGGCATCCAGCGCAAGTCTTTCGTCCGCCTCGGCGTCTTCGGCTCCTGGTCCGACCCCTATCTCACCATGAGCGCCGCGTATGAAAGCGTCATCGCCGGCGCCTTCGTCGAATTTCTCG
The DNA here is from genome assembly GCA_021778335.1 of Acidobacteriota bacterium. Classification (GTDB taxonomy): domain Bacteria; phylum Acidobacteriota; class Terriglobia; order Bryobacterales; family Bryobacteraceae; genus JAJYKC01. Next base: position 15,438 of record JAJYCN010000061.1, read on the forward strand.
ACCGCTGCTACGTCTACAAGGGTCTCAAGCCCGTCAACTGGTGCCTGCACGACCGCACGGCGCTCGCCGAAGCCGAAGTCGAATACGAAAACCACACGAGTCCGACCATCTGGGTGAAATTCGCCCTCACGTCGCCGCCGGAAAACATCCATCCCGCGCTGGCCGGCCACAAGGTCAACGGCCTCATCTGGACCACCACGCCCTGGACCATTCCCGCCAATCTCGCCATCGCGTTTCATCCCAAGTTCGAGTACGCGGCCGTGGAAGTGGAGGGCGAGGTCTATCTCGTAGCCGCGGGCTTGCTCGATGCCACCGCCTCGGCCTGCGGCTGGAAGAATCCGCGCACGCTCGCCATCGTGCACGGCGGCAAACTCGAAGGCGCCGTCTTCCGCCATCCGTTCCTTGAACGCGACTCCATCGGTCTGCTCGCCGAATACGTCACGCTCGAACAAGGCACCGGCGCCGTCCACACGGCTCCCGGCCACGGCCAGGAGGATTACAACTCCGGCGTCCAATACGGCCTGCCGGTCTACTGCCCGGTCGACGCCGAAGGACGCTTCTTCCACGCCGAAGGCGCGGCCGGCCGCCTCTCCGAAGAACTAATCGGCAAAACGGTTTGGGAAGCCAACCCCATCGTCATTGAACTGCTGCGCTCCCGCGGCGCTCTCTGCGCCCAGGCCGAACTCGAACACAGCTATCCACACTGCTGGCGCTGCCATCACGCCACCATCTTCCGCGCCACGGACCAGTGGTTCATCGGCATGGAGAAAAACAATCTGCGCCAGCACGCACTCGACGCCATCAAGCAGGTCCACTGGCATCCCTCCTGGGGCGAGGAACGCATTTCGAATATGATCGCCGCGCGCCCGGACTGGTGCATCTCGCGCCAGCGCGTGTGGGGCGTGCCCATCATCGCCTTCTACTGCGAAGGCTGCCAGAAGCCATACACCGAACGCGCCGTGCTCGATCGCGTCGTGAAACTCTTCGCCGAGAACACCTCCGACGTCTGGTATGAAAAGACCGCCGGCGAACTGATGGGCGAAGCCATCGCCTGCCCGCACTGCGGCGGAACCTCGTTCCGCAAGGAATCCGACATCCTCGATGTCTGGTTCGACTCCGGGTCAAGCCATCTCGCCGTCCTCAACGACGCGAACGCTCTTCCCTGGCCCGCCGATATGTACCTGGAAGGCGGCGACCAGTATCGCGGCTGGTTCCACAGTTCGCTGTTGATCGGCGCCGGCCTCAAGGGCAGCGCCCCGTACCGCGCCTGCACGACGCACGGCTGGACGCTCGACGAGCAGGGCCGCGCCATGTCGAAATCGCTCGGCAACGGCATCGAGCCGGAAGAAATCGTCTCCCAATACGGCGCCGACGTGCTGCGCCTCTGGGTGGCGAGCGTCGATTTCGTCGAAGACATGCGCCTGTCGCCGACGATGCTCACGCGCCTCTCCGAGGCATACCGCAAGCTGCGCAACACGTTCCGCTACGTGCTCGGCAATCTCCACGGCTTCGACCCTTCCAAACACGCCGTGCCCGGCGATCAACTTCACGAGGTCGACCACTGGATCCTCTACCGCATGGAGACGCTGTCGGCGCAGTGCGCCGCCTGGTATGACGAGCTCGCGTTCCACAAGATCTACCACGCGCTCTACGAATTCGTCGCCGCCGACCTGAGCGCCGTTTACTTCGACATCATCCGCGACCGTCTCTACACCTCGGCCCCCGCCTCGCCCGCCCGCCGCGCCGCGCAGACCGCCGTCTGGCGTCTCGGCTACGCCCTCGTCCGCCTGCTCGCTCCGATCCTGGCTTTCACCACGGATGAAGTCTGGGAGTTCTTCCCCAAACCGCCGGACGCCCCGGAAAGCGTCCACATGGCCCAATTCCCGGCAACCGGCGAACTCACCGAAGGCATCACCGAGGAACAGGTCGGCCGCCTGGAAAACTGGGAGCAACTGATGGCCGTCCGCGACGAGGTGCTGAAGAATCTTGAAACCGCCCGCCAGGAGAAGCTCATCGGTGGACCGCTGGAGGCGCGTGTCGTGCTGCGCGCTCCCGATGAACTCTACAACCTGCTCGATCCCTACCTCGGCCAACTGCCGGCGTTGTTCATTGTGAGCGAAGTCTCGCTCGAAAACGGCGTCGAAGGCGACCTGAAAGTGGCCATCGAACGCGCTCCCGGCTCCAAGTGCGAGCGCTGCTGGAAGTATCTGCCCGACGTCGGCGCCCACGCCGATTTCCCAACCATATGCACGCCGTGCCACGAGGCCGTGCAGGAGATCCTGTCGAGCGCCTCGTGAGGTTTCTCATCTACCTGTTCGTCGCCCTGGCCCTCGCGCTCGATGCCGCCACGAAAGCCATCGTCAGCGCGCACATCCCGGCCTACGGCAGCGTACAAGTTGTGCCGGGCCTGTTCAACCTCGTGCACGCGGAAAACCCCGGCATCGCGTTCAGTTTCTTCGTTGACGAAAACAGCGCCTGGCGAAACCCGCTGCTCATCGCGTTTTCTTCCGCCGCCTCCGGGTTTCTCATCTGGCTGCTGTGGTCTCACAAGAACGCGCCTGCGATGCAGCGCTCGGCCTTCGCCCTCATTCTGGCCGGCGCGCTCGGCAACCTGCTGGACCGCATCCGCCACGGCGCTGTCACCGACTTCATCGAAGTCCACTGGGGGCCGCACTACTTCCCGGCCTTCAACGTCGCCGACAGTTGCATCACCATCGGCGCTTTCCTTCTGCTGTTGGACGTCTGGCGCACCCGCGCCCCGCAAACGGAGTCTCACCGTGTTCCCTAGACTGTTCACCATCGGCTCGTTCACTGTGCCGACCTACGGCTTGCTCGTCGCCCTCGGATTTCTCGCCGGCCTCGCCATCACCATCCGCCTGGCCCGCCGCCTCGGCCTGCCCGCCGAACCGGTCGGCAACCTCGCCGTCTACTGCGCCCTCGCCGGCCTCGGCGGCGCAAAGCTGTTCATGTTCTTTTTCAATTTCGAGGACTACTGGCGCAATCCGCGAAGCATCTTCTCGCTCGAGACACTGCAATCGGCGGGCGTCTATCAGGGCGGCTTTCTTCTGGCGCTGCTCACCGCCGTGCTCTACATGCGCCATCAGCATCTCCCGCTCTGGCGCACCGCGGACGTCTTCACGCCGGGCCTCGCCGCCGGCCACGCCATCGGCCGCCTCGGTTGCTTCGCCGCGGGCTGCTGCTGGGGCGTGCCCACGCACCTGCCGTGGGCCGTCACCTTCCGCAACACGCTCGCCACCACCGGCGTTCCGCTCGGCGTCCCGCTGCATCCCACGCAGCTTTACGAATCGGCGGTCAACGCCGCGATCTTTGCGTTCCTCTGGTACAAGGTCCTCCGGCCGCACGCCGAAGGCGAAGTGATCGGCTGGTACCTGCTGCTCTACTCCACCGCGCGGTTCCTGATCGAGTTCCTCCGCTTCCACGAGCAGCCGCTCGAAGCCGGCCTCTCGCTCACGCAGTGGATCTCGCTTGCGACGCTGGCGCTGGGGCTCTGGCTTCTCCGCCCGCGAGCCCCCCGCACCCGGACCGCCTGAGTCCCGTCCGCTACTGCTGCACGCAGCCGGAGACGCTGTTGCTCCACTCCTCCTGAAGCTGCCAACTGCTCTTGGTCAGGTCCACGCACGCCGAGAACTGCCACGCGCACTTGTCGCCGATCTCGGACCCGCTCGAGTCGTACCACGCGGTGCCATCAGGGTCCGTGATTGCCTCGGAAAGCTCGTGCGAAAGCACGTTCGCGATGCTGTCGGTGCCGGCGCTTGTTGTATTGCACGTAAACACCGGGTCGTTGCATCCCGAAACACCAGTCGTATTCGGCATATACGCAAACTGGATCTCCGTGCCGTTGTACGAACCCCAAGAGTGCCAGGCGCAGTAGTTCACCCCGCTCGGGAAGGTCGACGTCAGCACCACGTAGATGGCGTTCGCATCGAGCGGCAGATTCCGGGCCGCGATCTGACTGGTGACTTCGTTCATGATTGTCGACGTCTTGGGACCATGGCTCGGCGGTGTGCTGGAGTCGGACACCGACGTGCCGAACGCCCAGGACAATTTAGCGGCCCCTCTCATGTACTGCGGGAAGATGTCCTTTTGAAAATTCGATCCCTGAAGATCGCTTGCCAGCGCCACTAAGCCTGGCAGCGCGTCGCTCGGCCACGCACTCTGGTTGCCCCACCAGATGTAATAGATAGTCGTGGCCGGAAGGATCGTGCCGCCGTGATCGATGAGGTTCTTCACCCCGCCGCCCCCGGGCTTGCCATGGCCGGCGTGGTGTGGCAACTGGCTCAGAGGCACGCCCCGCTGCAGCGTGCCGCCGACGGCATCCGCCGGAATCCCCTGCAACCCGCTTTGTTGAGACTGCGCAAGAGCGGGCGCCGCACACAGTGCCAAAGCGCCAACCAGCCCCGCGATTCCGTTCGGCGTGGAAATCTTCATCTGCTCCTCCTTCGATCGCGGCTTGCCGGCCGGTGGCGGCCGCACATGAGCCGATCAGGCCGATCTTATCACTCGACGAAGCCCCAAAAGTACTCCCATGCCCGCACCCCGCGCGGGCAAGTTATCCTTGGTTCCATCGCCGTGAAAGGGACTTCCATGCTGCTGAAACGTCTGCTCTGCCTGTTGTGCCTGACCTCGGTCCTCTCCATCGCCCAACCCGCGGTTTCATCGCCGGTCGCCTCCATCCAAAGCTACATCAAGCAAAACTGGAAGACGCTCGAACGTTCGGACCGTGACCTCGCCAAGGCCGCGGTGGACCCGAAATTCAAACCACTGCCCAACGGAAGGTGGCCCGTCTACGTCCCTGCCGGCGAGAATCTGGCCGCCATCGAAGCCCGCGTAAAGCGCGACATGGCCCCGGCCGACTTCGCCAAAATCGAACTCCGCCGGCTGCCCTCCAACGGCGAAGATCCCGACGTCCAGGGGCTCCTCTATCTCCCCAAACCGTACGTCGTTCCCGGCGGCCGCTTCAACGAAATGTACGGCTGGGATAGTTTCTTCATCCAACTCGGCCTCCTCCGCGATGGCGAAATCCCGCTCGCGAAGGACATGGCCGATAACTTCCTCTACGAAATCGCCAACTACGGCAAGATCCTCAACGCCAACCGCACTTACTACATCCACCGCTCCCAGCCGCCGTTCCTCACTGAGATGTTACTCAACGTCTACCGGAAGACCGGCGAAAAGGCCTGGCTCGCCGCCTCGATTCCGCAAATCGAGAAATATTACCGCTTCTGGATCGCGCCCCCGCACCTCACGCCGGAAACCGGCCTCGAACGCTACTACGACCCCGGAAAAGGTCCCGCGCCCGAAGCCGTGTCGGCCGAGCTGAACGAAAAAGGGCAGAATGAATTCGTAACCATCCGCGAATACTTCCGCGCGCACACCATCACCGACTACGACATTAGCCAGTATTACAACAAGAGCACGAACCAACTGACTCCGCTTTTCTACACCGCCGACCGCTCCATGCGCGAAAGCGGTTTCGATCCTTCCAACCGCTTCGGCCCATTCAACGCCGACATCATCCACTACGATCCCGTCTGCCTGAATTCGCTGCTCTACATCATGGAAGACCAGACCGGCGAAATCCTCACCATCGTCGGCCGCGGCTCGGAAGCCGGCGTATGGAAGGAACGCGCCCGGGTGCGCGGCGAGCGCATCCGCAAGTTACTCTGGGACGACAAAGACGGCCTGTTCTACGACTATAACTTCGTAACCAATAAGCTGCGCCCCTATCCTTACTTGACCACTTACTACCCGCTCTGGGCCGGCATCGCCACCAAGGAACAGGCCCGGCGCACGGTGGAGAACTTATCCAAATTCGAAGCTCCCGGCGGCCTGATGACGAGCACGCTTCGCACCGGTGAGCAGTGGGACGCCCCGTATGGCTGGGCGCCCATCGAACTCATCGCCCTCCAGGGCCTGCGCCGCTACGGCTACAACGCCGACGCCGACCGCGTCAGCCTGAAGTTCCTCACCATGGTCCTCCAGGAGTATCTCCGCACCGGAACCATCGTCGAGAAATACGACGTCGTACAAGGCGGCGCCAACCTCGCCGGCGGCATCCGCTTCGGTTACCTCGCCAACCAAATCGGCTTCGGCTGGACCAACGCGGCCTTCACCACCCTTTACGACGCCCTCCCGGCGGCAGATAAGGCCAAGCTCAACGCGATAAAGGCGCCCGAGGCCAAACGAGCCCATTGACCCCTCCGGAGATTCAAGACCGGCCGCGGCGAGTTTGTCGACGGTTCGCAAACCTTCGCCAAACTCCGCAAGTGGGCCGCTCAAGGGGAGCGCGTCAGAGGCTGAAGGTGCCGGACGCGTCCTGGATGCTCTGGAGTCGGCGATGCTCAAGCTGGCGAAGAATCCCGGCATCGCGCGCGAACAGGAGGCACGAATTTAACCGGTCCGACATCTCATGCCGTTGCTGAGGCGGGATCTTGGCCTTTTCAAACGCCGGGACACTCACGGCTTCGCTGTATTGAACGCGGCGCCTGGTAGCGTTTCGAGCGCGGCCTTCTCGCCTGGCGTGAGGTGGCAGGAGCCCAGTTAGCTATTTGCGCGCCCGCAGCAGAGAATCGAACGTGCCTGCGTCCGTCCACCAGCCCTCCAGACGATGGAACGTCATCGCGCCCTCGTGGATATAGCCGTTGTTGACGCCGGTGATCTCCAGCTCCGCACGGCGGCCAGGACGAGGTGATCGCCCAGGATCGCGCATAACGTCGAGCCGCCGGTGGAATGCTCCACGAGCGTCCGGATCGGGTAGTAAATCACCGGCTTGTCATAAATAGGCAGAAGGTGCTTATTGGTGATCTTTGTGAGCGGGAACGGCCGCTTGCCTGCGCTCCACGAGAACGACGCCTTTCATCTCATCGCTGCAATAGAGCGATAACTCAATTGTGTGATACTCTTGCCGCCTTCGTCTTCTCGTTCTGCCTATCATCCGGATGCGGGGGGTCAATTTCTTGGAGGCGGCGGACCAGTTGATCGATGTCTTCCCGTAGCCGCACTTCGTCCACGCTCAATGCTGCGCGCATCTGACGAATCAAGCTGTGTGTGGCCGAGTTCGGATCAGCCGTATTTAGACGTAACTCCAACTCATGCGATAAAGTGACGGCCTCCGAGAGGCGGCGCCGCTGCGCCCGGATTTGCCGCCACACATACACGATATAGATGCGCTTCAGGCCATCCGGGTCTTCGGGCCTGGGCTGTGTGCACCACAGTTCATCACTTTCGAACATTCTCAACACCACACGCGAGCGCGTCAAACCGAACATCTCCGCCGTTACACTCCGCCATCCGATCGTCTGCTGGTACTGTTTCGCATCGCGATCGAGACGTCACGTTTCCCGCGGCGAAGGAAATAGAGAGCGAGTAGAGCCTCCGAAGCCCCCAATGCCATACTTGATGGTTCCGGGGCGGAGGGCACGCCACTCATGAACTCCTGATTCCCTGGTGCGCAGTCCGTCCCTTGACAGTTCACGG
>JAJYCN010000364.1 GCA_021778335.1 Acidobacteriota bacterium
CACCAGGTCGTCGCTCGCGGCCAACATGTGCGCCCACGCGCCGATGTACTTCTGCAAGCCTTGCGCCGGATTCAGCTCGAAAAATACCAACGTCTTGAATCCCGCAAGCGGCTGCGGAGGATCGGTGGTCAACGAGGCTTGAAGGTTGATCCCTTGCTTTGGACTGACGTCGGCGGCTAAGTTGGCGTAAGCCAGCACGGGCGCTGCGTTGCCCGGCGCCGGAACAATGGCCGTTCGCGCGATAAGCTGCGGTGTCCCGGCTGTGGGGTAAAAGTCTCCCAGGATCCGGTACATACCCGGCTGGGGAAATGTCTCAACATAGCGGAACGAACCGGCCGGCTGCGGTTGCGGATGGTCATGCACGAAGTAAGTCATATCCTGACTCACGATAAACATATGGAACAGTTTCTCGTGCATGATGGTGAAGTCTTTCACAACTTGATTCGTGCCGGGGTCGCGCACGCGGAATGTGAGTTCTGTTTTCTCGCCCACGCGGAGCGCCGGGGGCTGCATATCCAGATCGAGTCGATACTCCCGTTCGGGCGGCACGCCCAGAATCAGCTTCATTCCGCAGCGGGGGCAAACGCCGGGCTTGTCAGAACGGTAATCGGCGTCCATCGGGCAGACCCAGTCCTGCGGGGCCGCCGGCGTAGGGTCGGCGTTCTGCGCCCGAAGGACCCGTGCCGCTAGTGCCGATAGAAGAAAGGAGCGCCGATCCATACAAGCCTCTCCCTCAGTTTGGCACGGCTGGAAACGGCGGGTGCCGGGTGGGCCGGAAATGCGCTATATTTCCGCTTGTAGAAGGAGGGTTATGCGAGCGCAGTCATCTTACTCATGCGCGCTGCTTATCCTGTTCGTTCTTTCTTCCGCACGTGCGCAAAATCCAGCCGCTAACCCAACCCCCGGCGCGCAGACGCCGCCGAAGGAAAAGTGTACTGTATCGGGCACGGTTGTCGCGGCCACAACAGGCGCTCCGCTCGGCAAGGCGGTAGCCAATCTCCGTCCGCTGCAAGGCGGGTCCGATACAAGCTACGCAATAACCACCGGCGCCGATGGTAAGTTCTCCATCACAGGAATCGAGCCGGGCAAATATGTACTAACCATAGACCGCAACGGCTTCGTCAGTCAGCCGTACAACGCTACCGGCAGCCGTCATCAGGCCGAAACGCTCTACCTCCAACCGGGACAATCGCTGAACGATCTCAAGGTCAAGCTGCTCGCACAGGCAGTTATCGTGGGCCGGGTTCTCGATACCGATGGGGAGCCGCTTCCCAATGTTCAGGTGCAGTGCCAGCGCCCCATTTTCAACTCCGGTGAGAGAACAATGTCTCCCGTCAGCTTCGCTTCAACCAACGACCTTGGCGAATTTCGGATATTCAATCTCCCGCCGGGGAAGTACTATCTTTCGGCACGCCGTCAACAAGGCCCCGTGATGAGCCAGCACGTCGTGATGGAAGGGCCGAAGCGGGACTACGCTCCGACTTACTATCCCTCCGCAGCCGACATCGCCACGGCCTCTCCGGTTACGGTTTCAGCCGGCCAGACCGTTCGCGGCATCGACATCACGCTGCTTGCCGTCTCTGCCTACCGCGTCTCCGGATACGTCAAGAATATCCCCAGCGGCAAGTCCGCCTTCATTCAACTGGCACACGCGGGCGAGAACCTCTACTTTTTGGAAGCCGCTCGATTTCAGATGGCCCGCAGCCGCGACGGTTACTTCGAGTTCACCGGCATAACGCCGGGGTATTACATCGTGTCGACGCAGCCGATCGATTCGGGAGGCGCGCGAGTGGCGGCCACCCAGCCGGTGTCGGTAGAGGACAAGGACGTCTCCAACCTGGACCTCACGCTTACGCCCGTGCCCACGCTGTCCGCGGAGATCGGCTCGCCCGACCCTACGGCCTGTCCGCCGAAGAACACCACACTCGTGCTTCAACCGAAGGTTCGCCTTCCTTACGGCGGATGGGCCCAAGGCAACGCGGATGATAACGGCCAGCTAAAGTTGGATGGCGTGGCGCTGGTTCCCTACTCGATCAATTTCTTCACCGTGCCGGACGGTTGCTATGTCGCCTCGATCCGGCTTGGCGATGATGCGGTTGCGGACGGGCAGCTTGATTTTTCGCAGGGCATTCCTGCCGGACAACTCGCGGTAACAATAAGCCCGCGCGCTCCAACTGTAAGTGGGACCGTGAAGGACGCAAACGATTCGCCGGCAGTGGGCATCCGCGTTGTGCTGGTTCCCTCAGACCCGGCGCAGCGCTGGAGCGTCCTATTCCACACCACTTCGACCGACCAGAACGGAAGCTACTCTATTAAGAATCTCACTCCCGGCAATTATCAGGCCTACGCCTGGGAAGACATTCCACCCGGCGCCTGGCAGGATCCGGACATCCTCAAACAGTTCAGCGCGAAGGCGGTCACGCTGAACCTGAAGCCCGGCGACAACGTGAACCAGGACCTCACCGTCGTCCCCGCCTCCGAAACGAAGGATATCGAGTAGTTTGCCCTAACCGCGCAGGTCGGCGAACGCGGCTTCGATTTCTTTTTTCGCTTCGAGCGTCGGAGGCAGCAAGGGCAGCCTTGGCATGCCGCCGAAGTATCCCATCACGTCCATCGCGTGCTTCAATCCGCCAATGCCGTACTTTTCCGCGATCAGCGTCGCCGGTTTGTGGATGCGCCGCTGCCAGTCCATCGCCGCGTCCGCTTCACGCGTCCGGTGCGCTTCCCAGATCGAAATGCACGCATACGGGGCCGCGTTGGCGAAAGCCAGAACCGCGCCAACCGCGCCTACCGAAAGCGCGGGAGCCAGCGTTCCGGCGTGCCCGGTCAACATCTGGAAGCCCTGCTTCACCTCGCCCAGCATCCGGATCATCCGGCCCACGTTGCCCGAACTGTCCTTCATCCCGATGATGTTCGGGTGATGCGACAACTCGGCCACGGCGTCAGTCGCAAGCTCAATGCCCGTATTCTGCGGCAAGTTGTATAGCAGCACCGGAATCTTCGCCCCGTCCGCCACCGCGCCGTAGAACGCCTGCTGGGCGCGGGCGCTGCTGAGTTGCCCCTTGTAATAATGCGGGTTCACCACCAGTGCCGCTTTGTAACCCAATTCGGCGGCCTTATTCGTCAGCGCCAGCGTCTCGCGCACGCTCTCGGCGCCTGTGCCGGCAATCAGAATTTTCTCCGGCTCCGCCGCCTCCGCCACCCACTCCCAGAACTGAAACCGCTCGTTGTGGTCCAACAGTACGGACTCGCCGGTCGAGCCGCAAACAACATAACCGGCCAAGTCTGTTTTATTCCACTTCGAGACGTTGTATTCCACCTTGGCTTTCCAAACGTCTCCGTCGGAGTTGAACGGCGTGGCCATCGCCGGGAAGATACCGTTGATTTTCAGGGTGCTCATGGGAAGATCCGGAAACAATTGGGGCGGGCAGGGAGTTCGTCCCGGCCCGCCCGAAAAAACCGCTTAGTTCACCGAGTAGATGATAACGAGCGTGTACAGCGCCAGCGATTCGATCAGCACCAGGCCCAGAATCAGCGCGCCGCGGATCGCCGCGATCGCTCCGGGGTTCCGCGCCATCGCTTCGGCCGAACCGGCCACCGCGCGGCCCTGTCCGAGGCCGCAGAGGCCCGACGCAATCGCCATCCCGACTCCGGCGAACACCGGCTTCCAATCCTTCGGGCTGTAGGTGGACGCGCCGCCGTCGGCGGCAAACACGGGCGCGGCGATGAGGAACATCACCGCGAGAATCGCAAACATTTTCCACTTCATGGTCTTTCTCTCCTTGCCGATTAATGTGCCGGCGGGGAGGTGGTTCTGGTCCCACCCTGGGGGATGGGTAGCTCACACCCACCGGCGATAATGCCGTAACCGTTTATAAACTCAATGCTCGTGCGCCACGGCGATACCAACGTAAATCATCGCCAGCAGCGCGAAAATGTAGGCCTGCAGGAAACTGACGAACACATGCAGCCCCATGAACACGGCCGGAACCGCCAATGGCACCAGCGCCATGAACGCGAACGTCACCTTCTCGCCGGCGAACATGTTCGCGAAAAGACGAATCGTCAGCGATAGCGGCCGCGCCATGTGACTGATGATCTCGATCGGAATCATCAGCGGCGCGATTGCTGGCATCGGACCGGCGAAATGCGCCAGGTACTTGCCAAGCCCCTGCTCGCGGATGCCGGCCCAGTTGTAATACAGAAACACAGACACCGCGCAACCCGCCGGAACCATCGGAAACATCGTCGGCGACTCAAAGCCGGGGATCAACCCGATCAGATTCATGAACAGAATAAAAATGAACAGCGTCCCGAAGAAGCCCAGGTACTTCTCACCGTGGTGCTCCACCGATTCCTCCGTCTGGCTCTTCAGGAACGAATAGACCGCTTCGAAGACGTGCTGCATCCGCCCGGGAGAATCCATCGAAAGCTGCGACCGCAGCATGGCGAAAACAACCACGACGATCGCCGCCACCAGCAGCTCCATCGCCATCCATCCGGACCACGGATGCGCCGCATCGTGAGACAGCTTCACCGCGTCCAGTATGGCGTTCGCCGGACCAGCCAGTGCATGGTTCAACAGGGCCGCAAGCCAGTTCTCGTGTTCCTGCATGGTTCGAGTCTATTCCCCGGGAAATAACAGTTGATAAAGGATCTCAATGATGGCCGCCGCGGCGGCAGCCAGAAGCCCGGCCAGCAGCGCCACGAGCTTCACATTCAAAACCTTGACTATAACATAAGCAAGGATTGCGATCAGCGCCAGACGCGCGATCCACCACAGGCTTCCCCGCTTCCTCGCAGTGGTTCCCAGCGCCTCCACGAACCCCTTCCAGTGGCGGAAACTGAACCACGAAAACGCCGCA
>JAJYCN010000062.1 GCA_021778335.1 Acidobacteriota bacterium
CACCACTTACGACCCCATCGTGCCAACGCGCGTTCCCGCCGCTTAGGTCGCGCTCACCGAAGAAGCCGGAACAAGTAACTTATTCGTCCAGCAGTATGTTCACCACGACGGCCACTGCACGATGACACCGGAAGAAATCTCAGCCGGCTTCCGCGAGTTACAAGCCTGGTCCGAACACGGCGCTAGGCCCTCCAACGGCGCGGAACCTCGATGAAGCTTCTCGTCTTCTCCGATCTTCATTCGGACCGTGCCGCGCTCGAACGTCTCCTGAAGATCGACGCCGACTACTACTTTGCCGCCGGAGACCTGGGCAACTGGTCCCGGGGACTCGACGAAATGGGCGCCCTGCTCGCGACCCGGGCGCCGCGCGTCTACGTCCTGCCCGGAAACCATGAGTCCGAATCCGACATCGAAAACCTCTGCGCGCGCTACAACCTGGAAAACCTCAACGGAGGCAGCATCGAGTTGAACGGCTGGCACGTCGCCGGCCTGGGCTATTCGAACCCAACGCCCTTCCACACGCCCGGCGAGTATTCCGAAGCGCAACTCGCCGCGCATCTCGAGCCATTCGCCGCGCTGTCGCCGCTCATCCTCATCTGCCACGCCCCGCCGCGCAATACCCCGCTCGACCGCGCAGGCGCCGGCCGCCACTTCGGAAGTACCGCCGTCGCCCACTTCCTCGAACTCCACCCGCCGCGCTACTTCTTCTGCGGCCATATTCACGAGGCTGCCGGCGTCACCGCGCAACTCGGGCCGACCACCGCCGTTAATGCCGGGAAGAAGGGTTACTTACTCGAACTCTAGTTACTCGCCCGCCCGATCCTTCAGTAACCCCACCTTGTGAAGAATCCGCCTGACCTTCTTCGGCGAAATCGACAAACGGGAGGCCACGCGCGCAATCTTCCGGTCTTCCCGCTCCCACACCTTCGGAATAATCAGTTCCGCGAACTCGTCCGCGATCTGCCGGAACGTCTTGTCCCCCACCTCGCCCTGCGACCACGCGCGCAGCGTGGCATCGAGCCCACCCGTCACCAGTAACTTCGCCTTCAGCGTTTGTAACTCATCCCAGAGATAGTCGTAATCGTCGGGCTTGAGCAGCGCCGACGCCAGGCTCGCGGACTGCGAAGCCGCCTCGCGCGCCTGAAAGAACGGCAAGCATAGCGTCAATCCCTCCCATGTGTGCGCCCGCGCCAGCAGCCACCGGTTCTGCGTGTGCTTGGCTAACTCCACCGCTTCGCGCGCATACTCGCGCGCAAGCTGCGCGTGACGCCCGGGATGCGATCCTTCCTCGATGCCCTCTTCGAGCTTGGCGTGCTCGGCCATGCACTGCAGAATCCGCGCCCGCGCCATCAGGATGTAATCCTGCCGCTCCTGGCCGAGTTCAAACGCCGCGGTCGCCTCCAGGCCCGCCTGGTCCAGTTCACCGCCGTCCAGAAACAAACCGCCCCGGTCGATATGCGTCATCCCGGTGCCGCGATGATGCCGCAACTGCCGGTAAATCTCCGCCGCCTCCGCCAGATGCGCCAGCGATTCCTGCCGCAGCTCCTCGAACCGCCGGCGGTAGTTCGCCTCGGTCACTACCTCTTCCGTCTGCGCCGCCACGGAGTTCCGCCGCACCCCGCCCTCGCGCCGCCGCGTGACCGCCGCGTCCACCCGCCGCCGGATCTGCAGCGCGATCATCCGCTTCACCGTCGCGATGTTGGCGAGGGACCGCGCATAGTTCCGGTGCTGCGCGTCCCTCCGCCGGTACCACTCGATCGCCCGGTTGAAATGCTCGAGCGCCGCGTCGTGCCGTCCCTCGCGCCGCGCCATCCGCCCGTAAGCGGATTGAATGTTACCTAGCGTGATGTAATCGTCCGTCTTGATCAGCACGGCCTCGGCTTCTTCAAGCGTCCGCATCGACTCTCTGTACTTGCCCTTCTGGAAGTACAGCCAGCTTTCAAGCGTCCGCATCACCGCCGCCGTTGCCGTGTAGCCGAACTCCGCCGCCAGTTCCCGCCCCCGGATCGTACATTCCAGCGCTTCGTCGTAGTCGGCCTGGTAGCGCCGCGATCGTCCTTTCCAGAAGTAGGCGAGCGCGAGTAACTCGCGGTCGCCCGCCCCGTCGCCCGCGGCCAGAATGAAGTCCAGGTGCTTCGCCGCTTCGTCCTGCTTCTCATCCGACATCGCCACGAATGCTTCCGCAAGCCGGATCTGCAGGTAATCCCACAGCGGCAGCTTTGGCCGGAGCGAAGCCGGAAACCGCTCGAGCAGCGCCCGCACCCGCTCCGGACTGCCGTAGCCCGTGTCCACCCATCGCGCCAGCATCGACAGGCACGCGGCCGCGCCCGGCGACGATCCATCGAGCCGGTCCAGCACTTCCCTGTGCGCGTCGAGATACTCGATCCCGCTCGACACGCGCCGGTAAACGAGGTCGTCATGCAGACGCTGGACGAATTCGGCATGGACGTCCGGCGCGGAATCGGGCATGGGAATCCGCGCCGGACGCACCGGCCTTCGCGGCTCAGTCGATGTACTCATAAGCCGACAATGTGAGAAACTCAGGAAACTCCGGCGCACGAAACAGATCGTCGAATATCTTCGCTGCGTCCCGGAACCGCAGGCCTTCGAACCGCTCCGCGCCCAGCGTATCCCGCAGTTTTCCCATCTGCTCCTCGAGCGCCGCCTGCACCACTTCCACCGTCACCGTGCGTCCGCTGGTCATCTTCGCCCCGTGCCGCGCCCACTGCCAAAGCTGCGCCCGGCAGATCTCCGCCGTCGCCGCGTCTTCCATCAGGTTGTAAATCGGCACGCAGCCCGACCCGCGCAGCCACGCCTCCAGATACTGCAAACCGACGTCAATGTTCCAGCGCAGTCCCTGCTCGGTAATCTCCCCTTCCGGCACCGCGAGTAAGTCCGCCCCGGTTACACTTACATCCTCCCGCAGCCGCGATATCTGGTTCGCCTCCTTCATCCCCGCGTCAAATACTTCCTTCGCCACGCTTACCAGACCCGGATGCGCCACCCACGTCCCGTCGTGACCCAGCCGGACTTCGCGCAACTTATCCTGCCGCACTTTCTCAAACGCCCGAACGTTTGCCTCCGGATCGTTCTTGATCGGCACCTGCGCCGCCATGCCGCCCATCGCGTGGATGCCGCGCTTGTGGCAGGTATGTATGAGTAACTCGACGTAAGAGTTGAGAAAGTGCCGGTCCATCGTCACCAGCGACCGGTCCGGCAGCATGAAATCTTTGTGCTTGCTGAATTTCTTGATGAAGCTGAAGATGTAATCCCACCGCCCGCAGTTCAACCCCGCCGAGTGGTCCCGCAGTTCATACAGAATCTCGTCCATCTCAAACGCGCCGAGGATCGTCTCGATCAGCACCGTCGCGCGGATCGTTCCGTTCGGCACGCCCACGGCTTCCTGCGCCGCCACAAACACGTCGTTCCAAAGCCGCGCCTCGAGATGGCTCTCCATCTTCGGCAGATAAAAATACGGACCCGACCCGCGCGCCATCAACTCCTTCGCATTGTGGAAGAAATACAGGCCGAAATCGAACAGCGACGCCGACATCGGCTGCCCATCGACGAGGAAATGCTTCTCCACCAGGTGCCATCCGCGAGGCCGCACGAACAACACGGCCGGCTTCGGCCCCAACCGGTATGGCTTGCCCTCCGGACTCGTGTAGTCGATCGTCCTCCGGATCGCGTCCCGCAGGTTGATATGCCCTTCGATGTTGTTCCGCCAGGTCGGCGAATTAGCGTCTTCAAAATCCGCCATGAAGACGTTCGCGCCGCTGTTGAGCGCGTTGATCACCATCTTCCGGTCCACCGGCCCCGTAATCTCAACACGCCGGTCCTGCAAATCCGCCGGAATCGGCGCCACTTTCCAGTCCCCACTGCGAACCGAAGCCGTTTCACTCAGAAAATCCGGATGCTCCCCCGCGTCCAGCCGGGCCTTCCGTTCGACTCGCTTGGCCAGCAGTTCGCGCCGCCGCCCGCCGAAACGCCGTTCCAGATCTACCAGGAACGCGATCGCCCGCGGCGCAAGAACTTCATCCTGCTGGGGATGCCGGGTGCCCGCGAACTCGCTCGCCGGTCGTGACCCGGTGGTGGATGTACTCATGTCATGGATCCTTTCCGGTCCATCGTAACTCATCAGCTAGGCCAATTTGTCCCACCAAGCCGATCCGGACCGGGCGATTTGAGTCGCATCGCGAAAAGAGCTTAGGCTGGAGTTCAGGATAGGGGACGTCACTTTGGACTCCACACGCAATACTTCTGTCGATGCACCTCGCGTGCTGATTCTTTTCGGACCGCCTGGCAGCGGCAAGGGCACGCAAGCGGCTTTCGTTTCGAAACTGCTTTCGATTCCGGCGATTTCGACCGGCGACCTGCTCCGCGCCGAGGCGCAACGCGACACGCCGCAAGGCCGCGCGCTGCGGGCCCACCTTGCCACGGGCGAACTGGTAAGCGATGAGACCGTGGGCCGCCTGCTGGCGCGGCGCCTGGCCGAACCCTCCTGCCGCCGCGGTTTCCTGCTGGACGGCTACCCGCGCACCGTCGCGCAGGCGCGGAGCCTCGCTTCGCTGCTGAAGGATCGCGCACTACCCGAACCGGAGGTGCTCTACCTCCGCGTGCCGGACGACCACCTTCTGAAGCGTCTCTCCGGCCGCCAGCAATGCCCCGTCTGCGGCCACATTTACAACGACTACTTCCAGCCCCCGGCCAAACCCGGCATCTGCGACAACGACGGCGCTGCGCTCACCCACCGCTCCGACGACCGCGAAGACGTGATCCGCGAGCGCCTCGCCGTCTACCACCGCGACACCGAACCCGTCCTCAGCTACTACCGCAACGGCATCTTCCACATCGTCGACGCCAGCGGCGCCGAGCAACAGGTCCACAACGCCATCGAGCCCTTCCTCCTCCCCGCCCCGGCCCTCACGCGCTAAGCGGCCGCAGAGTCAAGCGACGCGCATATCTCGAAGAACCACGCCGGAATCTCGTGCTTAAGATCCCAGTAAGTACTCATTGGGCGGCTTCCGGTGTGAGAAACATACCCCAGCGGCCCAAGAAAGACAAACGGCTCCTCGCTTCTGGCTCGCACGAATAACAGGAAGCGGGCGCTGTCGCCTGCCTGATTCGCATACCGCTGTCCCGCCGGCGAGTCTTCGCTCGTGGTGCTCTGAGACTGCCAATGAAAACGGCTGGGAGCGGCCACGAAATTGCGGAAGTCGCCCCGGTCCAGGCGCTCGGACTCGATCCCGTCGAGCGTAGCCCGCTGGTATGGATGGGGTCGAAGATCGAAAAACACCGGCGGACCCGCGTTCCTCTGGCCGGGAGATTTTCCCGCCGCTTCGAGAGCGAGTCTCACGCGTAGGCATTGCCCTTCGTCGCGCGGATTGAAAATCTCGAACTCGCCGTCGGCCCAGAGCGTGTCGAAGGCATTCCGGAACCGGTTCACGACCTGCGGCGTTTCAGTTTCGCTCAGCTTGACGGTCCACTCGATGCCGTCCTCCAGAGCCGGTCGCGACAATTATTCGAAGTTCGACGTTGGACAGCTTCGCAAGCTCCTCGATGGCGCGGAAGTCCGTGGCGCCGGTATACGTGGCCGTGAGAACGCGGACCGCGACGGAGCGGCTTGCCATCTCGCGAAATGCGTTCTGGTGGCCAGTTGCCGTTCGAGTTACGAGCTGGTCATAGAGGCCCTCTTGGAGCTTTTTCACGTTTGCCGGGAATTCCCAGGATATTGCATCAAAATCGCGCCGGTGTCAGTCCGTATCGCTTTGAAGCGCGCCCGAGGAGGCCAGGACGATTTCAGCGGGCGTCGCGGCGCGGCGGGCCGGGAAGTAGACGAGCGCGCCGAGGCAGTTCGCGGCGAGGACGGTGAGGGCGATTTTGGCGGCGAAGGCGGTACGGCTGACCACGGTGACGATGGGGTAGAGGGCTATGACGAATGCTACACAGCTCGACGCGAGACCGAGGAAGCTGACCCATTTGAGCCAGGGCGGGAGGCTGCTCTGGAGGCGGGCGAAGCCGAATAGGGGGAGCGCGAAGAGGGCGAGGTAGGCGATGGAGTAGTGGGCGATGGAGGCCGCAGTGAGAACCTGGTTGGCCTCCTGCTCGCGGACGCCGAGCATGCTCGCGAAAATAATGAGCATCACCAGCGCGGCGACGAAGGCGATCGAGTTCACGGGGGTTTTGCGGCGGGGGTCGAGGCGGGCGAACCAGGCGGGCACAACGTGGTCCCAGCCGGCGGTCATCGGCAGGCGCGTCAGCCCCGTGAACAGCAGACTGGCGCTGGCGATGGAGCGCGCGGCCAGCAGCACGATGAACAACGGCGCGAGGGTGGACGCGGGGCCGTGGTTGCCGAAGGCGCGGCGGAAGGTTTGGGGGATGGGTCCGATCAAGTCGATCGGGCCGCCGCCGGAGAAGGCGAGCACCGAACTCGTGCCGAGGACGAACATCAGGGCGATGACCGGCGCGGAGATGCGAACCGAGTTGCCGATGTTGCGGGCCGGGTCGCGCGACTCGCCGGCGAGGATGGCCACGTACTCGAAGCCGCTGAGCGCGCCGGTGGTCATCTGGCCGAAAACGGCGAGGCTGTACCAGTTGGCCGAGGGCAGTTTCCAGGCGAACGGATGCCAGCCGGGAAGGCGGTGCGTGGCGAGGCCCCAGAGCGGCAGCGGCAGAAGGATGACGTAGGCGAGAAGGATCATGACGCTGCCGGCGTTGTGCAGCCACTTGGCGGCGCCGAGGCCGCGGATGGCGACCCAGGCGATGCCCGCGACCACCAAGCCCGTGATGGCGAGCGTGGCGGGTTTGCTGGCCGGAATCCAGGCGCCGGAGGGACCGGCCATGTAGCCGATGCCGGTGGGCGCGGTAAACACGATGGCCGCGGTGCAGATGACCGCGTAGACCCACAAGTTCCAGGCGACGAAGAACCCGCCGGCATGTCCGAAACCGGCCTTGGCCCACTGGTACAGCCCGCCTTCGAGCGGCAGGCGCTGATTGAGATGGATGACGACGGCGGCGAGCGGCAGGTAGTACAGAGCGATGGCGGCGAGCCAGAAAAAGCCGTTGGCGGGGCCGAGTTCGGAGGCCACGCCCACCCAGGTGGAACCGACGACGCACAGGACCTGGGCCAGAACGAGGTCGCGGAGACCGAGTTCGCGCCGGAGTGGCTTGGCGGCGCCGGGCATGGTGAGTCTGATGATGCCACAGCGGGCCGGACTTGGGAAACCGCTTTCATGCCGGGTTGCTATGATGAGGGTGAACTGTATGCTGACGCAGGGCGTTCAACTCCGGGTCGGGCTCCGGCAGACACTAACGCCGGGCCTCGTCCAGATGGTCACCGTGCTCCAAATGAACTCATTGGAGCTGCGCGACCTGATTGCGCAGGAGGTGGATCAGAATCCGGTTCTTGAGTTGGCCGCCGATGGCGGCGAAGAGGTAACCCAGGAAGAGATTCAGGCGCTGCTGGAGGCCGAGGCCACGCGCGAAGGGTCGCCGGCGGACCAGTCCCTTCTGAACGCGATGGACCCCGCGGGGCTGGAGATCGGTCCGGAGACCGCGGAGCCGGAGCTGGCCGAGACCGGAGAACTGGCCGCCGCGGCGGGCGAAAGCGAAGCGCCGGGCGGAGGCGAGGTTCCGATGCCGGCGGCCGAGGAGATTCCCGCGGCGCCGGCGACGTCCGCCGACACCTTCGACGAGATCGACTTCGGTTCGTTTTTCGACGACTACCTCGACCCCGGATTCAAGAGTCCGGCATCGGAGCAAGTCGACAAGCCTTCGTTTGAGACATTTCTTGCCTCGGAAGTGACGCTGGCCGACCACCTGGAGTCGCAGTTGAGCGTGCAGGCGATGCCGGATGCGGTGCGCGACGCGGCGTACTACATCATCGGCAACCTGGACGAGAACGGGCGCCTGGAGGCATCGCTCGAAGAGATGGCGCAGATGAGCGGGCACACGCTCGAGGAACTGCGCGAGGCGGTGAAAGCGATCCAATCGCTGGAGCCGGCGGGATTGGCGGCGGCGGACCTTCAGGAGTGCCTGCTGCTGCAACTGGAGAGCCGCGGGGCCAAGGGCGGCGTGGCGTGGCAGATTGTGGACCAGCACCTGAAACTGCTTGAGCACAAGCAGTTCAAGGAATTGGCCAAAGCGCTGGGCCGGCCGATGGAGCATATCAAGATCGCGGTGGACATCATCCGGCACCTGGATCCGTGGCCGGGGTTGCGTTTTTCCACCTCGGGTGCGCGGCCGGTGGAACCCGACGTCTATATTTCGAAAGACGGCGACAGTTATCTCATCGAGCTGAACGACGACCAGATTCCGCAGTTGCGCTTGAATTCGAGCTACAAACGGCTGGTGAGCCGCGAGGAGGAACCGCGGAAGGAAGTACGGAACTTCATCCGCGAGAAGTACACGTCGGCGCTGATGCTGATGAAGAACATCGAGCAGCGGAAGCAGACCATCCTCAAGGTTTGCCAGGCCATTGTCGGGCGCCAGACGGAGTTTTTGGAACAGGGTATCGACGCGCTGCGTCCGATGATGATTAAGGAAGTGGCCGAGGAGATCGGCGTGCATCCTTCGACGGTGAGCCGCGCGGTGGCGGGCAAGTACGCGCACACGCCGCAGGGTGTATTTGAATTGCGGTACTTTTTCTCCGAGGCGGTTCAGGGCGTGAACGGGAGTTCGACGCCGCTGCTGAAGCTGAAGCGGATGGTGAAGAAGATGATCGAGGAGGAGGATGCGTGCCACCCACTCACCGACGAACAGATCACCGAACGGCTGCGCGCGGGCGGGATCGACGTGAACCGCCGCACGGTAGCCAAGTATCGCGAGGACATGCGAATTCCGTCCACACATCAGCGCCGGCGTCGAGACTAAGCGCGGCCGGCGCGCGTCCCATAATTCAGGCAATCCCATTCGGGAGGTAGCGCAATGAAACTCACTTACACCGGGGTACCGGAGGAGTTTCCTCCTCGCCAACAGGCGAAGCTGGACGCGAGGCTCAACCGGATCTCAAAGATGCTCGAACACGGCCGCGAGCGGGAAGTGCGCGTGGTTGTGCGGCAGCAGAGGCACCTGCAGGTCGTCGAGCTGACTCTGAATGCATTTGACCATGCGCTGGTGGGTCAGGGCGCGGACCGCGACCTGGCCACGGCGATGGTGGAAGCGGCGGACAAGCTCGAGCGCCAGGTGCAGAATATGCGTGCGCGCTGGCGGACGACCAAACGGCACAAGGAGGCGCCGAAGCGCGAACCGGTGGTGGAGGCGGCCGCGGCTGACATCGCTCCGGTGAAGCTGAATGGGACGGCGAAGAAGGCGGCGGCGCGAGCGGCCGCGGCGGCGCCAAAGGTGGTGCGGGTGGCGCGGCGGCGCACGAGGAAGCCGATGACGCCGGAAGAGGCTGTGCTCGAAATCGGGTCCGGCGAGAATTTCCTCGTGTTTCAGGACGCGGACTCGGAGCGGATGTCGGTGCTGGTGCGCCGCAGCGACGGGCATTTTGACCTGGTCGAAGGCGAGTGAAGCGCACCGGTAAGATGTCTTCGGCGGGGGGTAAAAGTGCGCCCGCCGCGGCGGCACAGTTACTCATCATCACGGGCCTGAGCGGTTCCGGAAAAGGAACCGCTCTGCGCGCGCTCGAGGATCTTGGCTTCTACGCGGTCGACAACCTGCCGATCGGGCTGATTCCGAAATTCGCCGACCTGACGCGGGACTCATCGCGCGTGAGCCGGGCAGCGCTGGTGGTGGATATCCGTGAAGGCGGCGCGTTGAAGGCGTTTCCGGCGATGTTCCGGAAACTCAAGGCGCGGTTCCCGGTGAAGCTGATGTTCCTGGAGGCCGACGACGCGACGCTGCAGCGGCGGTTCAGCGAAACGAGACGGCCGCACCCGCTGGGCGCGCAGGCGACGGTGGCGGAAAACATCGCCGAGGAGCGGCGGCTGCTGGCTCCCATCCGGCGGCTGGCCGATCCGATCATCGACACGACGCGCTTGAACGTGCATGAGCTGCGCGAGGTGATCGCCGAGAAGTTCGGAGGGCAGCAGCGGGCCAACCTGCGCATTAACGTGACGAGTTTCGGATTCCGCCACGGCGTGCCGGCTGATAGCGACCTCGTGTTCGACGTGCGCTTTCTGCCCAATCCGAACTACATTCCGCAATTCAAGGAACTGACAGGAAGGAATCCGAAGGTCGCGCGGTACATTCGCTCGTTCCCGCAGACGGTTGAGTTTATCGACCGGATCTCCGAGTTACTTGTGTATCTGATCCCACATTACATCAGCGAGGGGAAGACTTACTTGACGATCTCGATTGGGTGCACGGGAGGGAAGCACCGGTCGGTGATGATTGCCAGTGAGATTCGGAAGCGGCTGGCGGCGGCGGGCTACAAGGCCAAAGAAACGCATCGGGACATGAACAAGGGATAAGCTGGGATCGCCGGCGTGATAGAGTAGTCGGTAGGCTCGCGGCCACCAGAGGAGACGATCATGTCACAGCGATGTGCCGCGGTCTTATTCGCCGCTGCATTTGTACCTTCCCTGTTTGCTCAGACGCACTGCGATCCGGTGCGGTTCTCGGGCGCGACTTACACGCCGCTTCTGTCCCCGGATGGGTCACAGATCACGGGACTGCTGCGGAACTTTGACGGAACTTTCGATTCCTACACGCTCACGACGGCCGCGCCGTATTCGCTGCTTAAAACAACAAAGAACGATCTCAGCCTGATTCTGCCGTGTGGAGTTACGCCGCCGGCGGGGACGCCGATGGGCGGGCTTCCGGTTCTGGCCGAGTACCTGAGCCGGCCCGGCGTGCCGTCGCAGACCGTCGCCGTGGCTCCGATGTCGAGCACGACGGGAGTGCTCGCGTTCTTACCGAAGAACGCGACGGCGGTGGAGGTTTTTTCCGGGGGACTGGGAGCTAAGGAATTTTCCGGCACTACATATCCAGCCGGCAGTAAGCCGGTGGGTGTGATTCTGACCGACGTGAACGGCGACTCCGTGCCGGACCTGCTCGTGCTTGATGCGGGAAGCGGGACGGATGCAGGCGGCGTGTATGTGTTCTTTGGCTCCGCGGCCGGCTTGTTCCAATTTCAGGCGAGCTACGCGGCGGGCGCGAGGCCTGTAGCCATGACCGCGGCGGATTTCAACGGCGATGGGAAGCCGGATATCGCGATTGCGAATTCGAGTTCGGAAAACATTTCCGTCCTGCTCAACAAAGGCGACGGAACCTTCCTGCCGGCGCGGAACTTCAATGCCGGCGTGCTGCCAGCGACGATCGCGGCCGCCGATTTCAACGGGGACGGCAAGCTGGATCTGATCACCGCCGGGGGCCCGCTCGGGATGACAGCCGTGCTGCTCGGAAATGGAGACGGCACCTTCAATGCGGCGGCAGCGCCGCGAACGGTGCGCTGGAACGCCGCGTCTGTGGCGACCGGCGACTTCAACGGAGACGGCAAAACAGATGCTGCGTTCGCAAGCGAGGCAGGCGTGGCTGTGCAACTGGGCCACGGCGACGGAACGTTCGGTCCTCCGGCGTTCTACCTGGCGGGCAGTCCGGCGGCGGCGCTGATTGTCACGGACATCAACGGCGACTCGAAGCAGGACATTCTCGTAGCGTCCGGCAATCCACTGGTGATTGCGGGCGATCCGAGTTCGGACGGGGTGTCTGTTCTGCTGGGCAACGGCGACGGCACGTTCCAGGCTTCCGCGCTCGCCATCCTTCCCGCGTCCGGCGTGCAGAGTTATCTCCAGATGGAATCGCTCGCTGTGGCGGACTTCAACGGGGATGGCAAGGCGGACGCGGTGAGCGCGGAATCGTACAGCGGCCAGGTTTATCTGTTTCCCGGCCTGGGGTCCGGGGCGTTCGGAGCGCCTTTGGCCGTTGCCTCAATCCCTGCCCTTTCCTCCATGCAGGCCACAAGCGGGGATTTCAACGGCGACGGCATGCCCGACCTCGCGTTCGCGACGACGACCGCTTCCGGCGCGCAAGTAACTGTCTTGCTGAACTCGGGAGGCGGCAAGTTTCTACCGCCGGTTTCGTTTCCCTCGACCGGAGGCAACACCGTCTCGATCGCAACGGCGGACTTCAACGGAGACGGGCACGCGGACCTGATGGTTGCTAACTCGAATGACGTAGCTGTGTTTGTTGGCGACGGTAACGGTGCGTTCACGCTTTTGAAGACGTACCTTACGAGTGTCGGGCCGCTGGCCGCAATCGCCGCCGATTTCAACGGGGACGGCAAGCCGGACATTGCGGTGTTGGACAACGCCGGCGGTACGGGATCGCAGGTGGATCTGCTGGTGAACAACGGCGACGGGACCTTCACTTCGGCGTCGCCGTTCCCGCTAACGGCTTTCGCCTCGCTCGCCGCGGCGGGGGACTTCAACGGGGACGGCGCGCTGGACCTCGCCATCGCAGTCCAGAACGCGGATCGAAGCTCCTCGGTCGTGACTCTACTCAACAACGGTGCAGGCAGCTTCCGGCCAGGCTCGGCCGAGGCGATCAACGGAACTCCGGTGGCGATACTGGCGCGCGATTTCAATCATGACGGCAAGGGCGACGTTGTGATTGCGTCCGCACCGCAAAATGCGATCGTTGCCGGAAGCGTGAGCGTGTTGGTGGGGAACGGAGACGGAACATTTCAACCGGAAAACGTTGTTTCGAGCGGAATCGTGCCTGTCGCGCTCGCCGCCGCCGGGATCGCGGCCGGGCATGACTCGGACCTGGTGCTTGTCGAGGGCTCGCCGATTAACGCGGTGGCAGCGATGCTGAATGTCTCACCGGGGCAGGCGGCGGCAACGGTGAACGGGGCAAGTTTCGCCGCGAATGCGCCGGTGGCTCGCTCGTCGATTGCGTCCGTTTTCGGTTTGGACCTGGCCACCAAGAGCCAAGCGGCTTCAGGGACGCTTGGCACGGATCTGGCGGGAACCAGCATTCAGGTGACCGACTCGAACGGAGTCGCGCGGGAGGCGCTTCTGTTCTACGTATCACCGACGCAGGTGAATTTCCTTATACCGGATGGCGTCGCGTATGGGGCGGCGATGATACGGCTGACCTCCGGAGATGGGAAGGTTTCGACCGGCGGCACGAGCATCGCTCGGGTAGCACCGGGAATGTTCGTCGCGAATTCCGATGGGCTGGCCGCGGCGACGCTGGTGCGGGTACACGCGGACGGGACGCAGACACAGGAGGCGATGGAGCAGGTGGATCCGAATACGGGCCAAATTGTGCCCGTTCCGATCGATCTCGATCCACAGACCGACACAGTGTACCTGGAGTTGTTCGGTACGGGGCTTCGGAATGCAACGGAGGTGTCCGTGCAGGTTGCGAGACAGACCTTGAAGCCGTCGTTTGCGGGGGCGCAGCCGACGTACGCGGGACTCGACCAAGTGAATGTGGCGCTGCCCTATTCGCTGAAGGGCTCGGGCGAGGTGACGTTGACTGTTTCGGCGAACGGGGTTGCGGCAAACCCGGTACACGTAACCATCGAGTAAGGCCGAATTCTTTCCGTGCGGTAGAATATCGGCGTTGCAGGGTACGCCGGCGCACGGTTGAAGCCGGCGGGGAGAAATGTTAATGCGCCGAGTAGTCGATCGCGGATTGCACGCGGGAGCGCGGCTGTGTCTGGTGGCCGCCCTGTCGGTCGCCGCGGTGGCGGCGTCAGGGCCGCGGTCCGCGACGGGGATTGATCTTCAAGGGCGGACGGTGGATCCGCTGGCGGCGGATCGCGGGAAGGCGACAGTGCTTGTCTATGTACGGACGGATTGTCCGGTGTCGAGCCGGTACGCTCCGACGGTGCAGAAGCTGGCGGCCGAGTATGGGGGGAAGAGTAAGTTCTGGCTGGTGTATCCGGCGAAAACGGATACGGTTCCGGTGATTGAGAAGTATCTAAAAGATTTTGAGTACAAGCTGGATGCGCTGCAGGACCCCGGGCGGGGATTAGTGAAGGTGGGTGATGCGGAGATTACGCCGTCGGTGTCGGTGTTCAGCGCGAATGGCGAGTTACTCTACCATGGGCGCATCGATAACTGGTATGAGGACTTCGGGCGGGCGCGGCGCGAGCCGACGACGCACGAGTTAGCGGATGCGCTGGCGGCCGCGGTGGCCGGGAAACGGCCGGCGGTGAGCACCGCCCCGGCTGTAGGCTGTTACATCTCCGACTTGCAATGAGGCGGTTTGCCCTTTCGGTGGCCGGACTCGCGCTGCTTCTGGGGGAAGCGGCGATGGGGCAGCACGGCCCGCGAAAAGTCACCTTTAACCGCGAGATCGCGCCCATTGTGTTTCACAACTGCGCCCCCTGCCACAGGCCGGGGGAAGGTGGGCCGTTTCCGCTGATGAACTATCGCGAGGTGGCGAGCCACGCGCGACAGATTGTAACAGTGACGGCGAGCCGGTTCATGCCGCCCTGGCTGCCGGACAAGGGCGATTATCCGCTCGCCGACGACGCGCGGTTGACGCCGCAGCAGATTGCGCTCTTTGCGCGATGGGTGAAGGACGGTGAATTGGAGGGCGCGGCGAAGGACCTGCCCGCGCTGCCGCACTTTGTCGAAGGATGGCAGTTGGGCAAGCCGGATATGATCCTCAAGGCGCCGAAGCCGTTCGTGTTGCCGGCTTCGGGGAGCGACACTTACTGGAACTTCGTGCTGCCGATTCCGGTGGAGCGGACGCGGTGGGTAAAGGCGATCGAAATCCGGCCGGGGAACAAAAAGGTGGTGCATCACGCCAATATCCTGCTCGACCGGCTGGGTACGGCGCGGGAGATGGAAAAGACGCCGGGCGACGGGTTCGGAGGGATGGAGATTCGCGTGGAAAGCGAGGTGTTCGACCCGGACAGCCACTTACTGTTCTGGAAGCCGGGAACCCGGATTGAACCGGAACCGGACGGGTTGGCGTTCCGCGTCGACAAAGGCACCGACTTACTTCTGAACGCACACTTACAGCCTTCGGGGAAGCCAGAGCCGATTCAACCGACGGTAGGGTTGTATTTCACGGACAAGCCGGCGGATAAGAAACCGATGCTGCTTGAAATCGAGCACGACTCGGCGCTGGACATTCCGGCTGGAGTGAAAGATTTTGCCGTAACGGACAGCTTCACGCTGCCGCTCGATGTGGATGTGTTGGCGGTGTATCCTCATGCGCACTATCTGGGGAAAGACATACTTGCGATGGTGACGATGCCGGATGGGACGAAGAAGACCCTCATCCATATACCGCACTGGGACGTGAACTGGCAGGCAGTGTTCACATACGCGAAGCCCGTGACGCTTCGGCGCGGCACGGTGATCTCCATGCGCTACACGTATGACAATTCGGAGGATAACATCGCGAATCCGAATCACCCGCCGCAGCGCGTATTGGGGGGTAACCGCGCCACGGACGAGATGGCGCATTTGTGGCTGCAGGTGCTGCCTCATGCGCAGCCGGATTCGACGGTGGATCCGCGGATGGTGCTGCAGGAGGCGCTGTCGCGGCACGAGGTGGAGAAAGACGCAACGAATTTTGAAGCGCAGTACAACCTGGCCGCGATTTGCTCGATGCGAGGGGATGTGAAGGAAGCACTGCCGCACTATGAGGCGGCTGCGGCACTTCGGCCGAAGGACCCGGTGGTGAACAATGCTCTCGGGAGCGCTTTGCTGTCCAATGGCTCGGTGGGTCCGGCGATTGAGCGGCTGAAAGAGGCGCTGGCTTTGCGGCCGGGTTACTTTGACGCGCACTATAACCTGGCCATTGCATACTCGTCCCAAGACAATCCGGCCGAGGCGGCGCGGGAGTTCGGCGAAGCGGCGCGGTTGAAGCCGGGAGACGCGAATGCGCACGCGAACTTCGGGGCGACGCTGGCGCAGTTGGGGCGGTTGGAAGAGGCGAAGCGGGAGTTGGAAGCGGCGTTGAAGATAGAGCCGGGGCATGAACTCGCCAAAGAGAACCTGGCGCAAGTGAATGAGATGTTGGCGGAGGGGAAGAAGTAGCGTGTGTTGCGCCGGCAGTTGCCGGCGGGGGAGCGGCAGGACGCTCCCTTGCGGTCGCGCCTCGGTTATGGTTCCAGATGGTAGCAGCGATTCGCCTATCGAGAGAATTACCGGCCTTCATTCGCTTCGGCGCGCCGGAGGCTCAACTACGGGGTGTTTCGGGGAGTGGAGGGCGACAGTTTCAGGAAGAGGCTGGCGTGCGGGGCGATGGGGAAGGTCCGGCTGACGTCGATGGGACCGAGGTCGCTGTGAGTCCAGAGGTCCCGCGCGATATAGCTGCCCTGGAGGGTTGGGACACTGATCGATTCGGGGGCGTCGCCGGTGTTGAAGAGCGCGACGTAACGGTCGCTTGAGCCAGCGGCTTTGGCAAACCACACGACCTGGTTGCCGCTGGCGCTGACCTGTTGGTTGGAGGTTGCGTGCTGGTTGACGGCGAGGACTTCGGCGTTCGTAAGCAGGGTGAGGGTGAAGGCGTCGTTATCGGGCAGGTTGCCTCCGAACATAAGCGGGGAGCGGGCGATCGACCAGAGCGTCATGAGGGTTTGCTGTTCGTCGTGCGTGAGCAGCGACATACGGGGCTCGCCGCGTTCGGCGCGGAGACCGATGTGGCCGAGGGGGAGCATGTCGCCGTCGGGCCAGTGGCCGGGTTGAAGAAACGGGTTCCACTTTGCGAGATTGGCGAACTGGCGTTTGACCGAGTCCCAACGGTCCCAGAGGTCGTTGGAGATGCGCCACATCTCGGCGTTGGCGGCGAGAAACGAGGCAAGCGAAGTATCGTGATTTCCCGGTGAAAGGCTGAGGACGATGGGGCGGTGGGTGACATTGAGGGCGCGGCGGAAGGCGGCGATTTCGGCGGTGTGTGCGCCGTTGGGGCCCGGGCCGAACATGTCGTCCGCTTTGATGAAGTCGACGCCCCAGGAGGCGTAGAGGCGGGCGATGGAATCGTAGTAAGCCTGGCCGGCGGGGCTATCGGCGAGGACGCCATACATGTCGGTGTTCCAGCGGCAGAGCGAAGTGCGGTCCGCGGCGTCGGAGGCGTGGTACTTACTTGCGAAGATGGGTAAGTTCTGGTCCGCGGCGCGGCGGGGAATGCCACGTAGGATGTGAAAGCCGAACTTGAGTCCCCTGGAGTGGACATAGGCGGCGAGCGGTGCGAAGCCCTTTCCGTCAGCGGAGGAAGGGAAACGATTCGGCGCGGGGATGAGGCGGCCGAAGGAGTCCATCGTAAGTTGGGTGTCCGGGCGGTAGCCGTGGGACTTTGGATTCGGCTCGGACCATTGGATGTCCACTACGATGTATTGCCAACCATAGGAAGCGAGGTGGGCGGCCATGTAATCGGCGTTGGCTTTGACCTCGGCTTCGGTGACGCTGGTGCCGAAGGCATCCCAACTGTTCCAGCCCATGGGCGGGGTGGGGGCGAGGAGAGGCTGCGCGTTCGCCGCGACCGCCAGCGAGGCGAGTAAGAGTGAGTAAGTGAGTAAGCGCGTCATGCGTGGGAAGTGACGGTGGTTGAGGCGGCCTTCAAGCCGGGCGAGGTAGCGTTGATTTCGATCCGGCCCGTTCCGGAGGATTGGACGATGGCCAGGCAGAGGCCGTGGTAGGCGCCGATGTGGTTGGCCTTGAAGTCGAAGGTCATGTCGGAGACGTTGCCGTTGTCGACGCCGATGAGACGGCCGGGGCCGCGGACATCGAGGGTGACGGTGTTGTCGGCGAGGGGGTTGACGCGGCCCTGGGCGTCGGCGATCCGGATGGCGACATGGACGACGTCGCGGCCGTCGGCCTGGATCGCGTCGCGGTCGAGCGATAGGACGACCGCTGCCGGATCGCCGGTGGTGGAGATTTCGGTTTCGGCGACGACCTTGCCTTGTTTCTTTCCGACGGCTTTCAGAGTGCCGGGCTCGTAAGGGACGTCCCAGGAGAGATGAAGATCCGAGGTGGTGCGGTTGGGGTTGACTTTGGCGGGGTCGTAGTGGCCGTAAGTTCCTTCCATCCCGTAGCGAGGGAAGCAGTAGCCTTTTACGCCGATGGATTTGCCGTTCAGGAATAGCTCGACGCTTTCGCAGTTGGTGTAACAGAAGACGGGGAGGAACTGGCCTTCGCGGCCTTTCCAGTTCCAGTGGGGGAACAAGTGGAGGACGGGCTGACTGACCCACTGGCTTTGGTAGAAGTAGTAACCGTCTTTCGGGAAGCCGCAGGTGTCGATGACGCCGGCGGTGGCGCCTCGGGAACTGCCGAAGGCTTCGCCGAGGTAGTCGATGCCGGTCCACATGAAGTCGCCGGAGACGTAGTCGTGGGTACGGACGAAGCGCCAGAGGTTTTCGGTGTCGAGGGCGCGGCCGGCGCGGGAGCCGAAGTAGAAGCCGGGGCGCACAGGTGCGGCCGGAGGAGTTTCGCCGGGAGCGGGCGGCAGGAGGCCGGCGTAGTCGCCGCGGGGTCCGCCCATGCCGGAGCTTTCGGTTCCGATCATGCGCCAATTCGGGTGGGCGAGTTTGTCGATGCTGTAGTAGAGTTCGCGGCGGTTGCGCCAGCGGTCGGCGTAGTTATAGCCGACGATGTCGAGTAAGTCGAGAAACTCGACGGGAGCGCGTTTGGGTTGGGCGGCGATCTGGTCGCAGGCGGCGGTTACGGGGCGTGTTGGGTCTAAGTTATGGAAGAGAGCGAGTAACTCGCGGAGGATTTCGGGGCCTTGCGGGCTGAGCTGATCGGGGATCTCGTTGCCGCAACTCCAGAGGGCGATGCAGGGATGGTTGCGATCACGGCGAAGGAAATCTGTTGCGTCGCGGACGTGCCATTCATCCCAGAGGCGGGAGTAGCCGTGGCCGTGGACCTGGCCTTTGCCGGACTTCCACTCGTCGAAGGGCTCGTCCATGACGAGGAAGCCCATGCGGTCGCAGAGGTCGAGAAATTCCGGGGCGGGAGGGTTGTGGGAGGTGCGGATGGCGTTGCAGCCCATGGCGCGGAGGAGCTCGAAGCGGCGCTGCCAGACGCGTATCGGGACGGCGGCGCCGACGGGTCCGGCTTCGTGGTGGAGGCAGACGCCGTTGATTTTGACGTGTTCGCCGTTGAGGAAGAAGCCGCGGTTTGCGTCGAAGGTGGTTTCGCGGATGCCGAAGGGGGTGTCGTAAACGTCCGTGACTTCGCCGGCGACGCTGACGGTGGAGCGCAGGGTATAGAGAGTGGGAGTGGAAAGGCCCCAGCGCTGGGGCTGGGCGACGGCGAGTTCCTGGGAGAATTCGTATTCGTTGCCGGCGGGGATGGACTGAGTGGATTCGGTGGACTGGACGGTGTTGCCGTTTGCGTCGAGGATGGCGGTGGTGAGAGTGCAGCCGGCGGCGGCGGAAGATGTGTTGCGAAGAAGGGTGCGGGCGTGGACGGTGGCGGATTCGGGGGTGATGCGGGGCGTGGTGACGAAAGTGCCCCAGAGGGCGACGTGGATGGGGTGGACGGCGGTGAGCCAGGTATGGCGGTAGATGCCTGAGCCGGAGTACCAGCGGCAGCTTGGCTGGGGTTCATTATCGACCTTGACCGCGACGACGTTGGGAGCGCCGAAGTTGAGGTAGGGAGTGACGTCGTAGGCGAAGGTGATGAAGCCGTAGGGGCGCTTGCCGAGGTAGTGGCCGTTGAGCCAGACCTCGCTGTTCTGGTAGACGCCGTCGAATTCGATGGAAACCTTGCGATCGCGATAAAACGCGGGGACGGTGAAATGTTTGCGATACCAACCGATGCCGGTGGGGGCGTAGCCGCCGGCGCCGCCGCTTGGCTCGGAGCGTGAGAAGGGGCCTTCGATGCTCCAGTCGTGCGGGAGAGTGAGGCCGCGCCAGTGGGAGTCGCTGAAGGAGACCGCGTCCGCGCCGGGGGCGTCGCCTTTGAAGAATTTCCACTCGGCGTCGAAGGACTCGCGGATGCGGGGAGCGGATTCGTCCTGCGCTTCGGCGCCGGGGGTTGCGTCGAGCAGAGTGGTGAGGGCGGCGGCTTGCAGGGCGCGGTTGAGGAGGCCGCGGCGAGAGAGCGTGTCGTTCGGGTCGGTCAAATGAGTGCTCCGTGAGTTAGCGGGTGATGCTATTTTCGACGGACGGAGATGACGTACCAGGTTGTCGCCGGGTCTCCGACCGGGAAGTTCCATCCTATGCCTGTCCGGTAGGCGGTGGTTTGGCGGATGGGGCGGCCGGCGCCGTCGAGTGGGGAGACGAAGACTTCGCGGGCGGCGGTGAGGCCGCGGAGGGTGAGTGAGCCGGTGACGGGCTCGATGAGGGTGGGCGGGCCGCCTTGGGATGCGAGGCGGGTGTGATCCGCGTTCCATTTCATGTCCGTGTTGGCGGCGCGGGCGGCGGCGGTGAGGAGCAGGCGGGAGGATTGGGCCAAGGGTTGGCCGTCGAGGGAGGAAAGAACAATTGCGGCGAAATTGTTTTTGACTTCAGCGGCGAGGTGCGTGAGCGGATGGGCGGGGAGAAAACCGATGATGGCTTCCGTGCGTGGGGTTTCGATGGTGACGAGGCCGGTATGGGGCGAGGAGGCGGACCAGGTGAGTTCGCCGGTGTCGGAGACGATGGGGTTTGAAGGCGCGGGCGGGAAGGCGCCGGTGGGCGGGCCGTCGAGCGAACGGATGCGGACGGCGTGTTCGAGCGGAAGGGCGAGCGGGAAACCGGGCGTGTAATATGGTTGCTCGGCGCGAGGCAGGCGGCGGCTGTCGATTACTTGTTGGGGCGAGTAAGTGCGCTCGATGGTCTGGCGGGCCGGGTGGACATCGGAGCGGAGGAAGAGGAGCGCGCCCGCGGCCATCTGCGTCATACGGACGGGGTCGAGGGAGATGTCGAAGGGGTCGCCGATGTAGGGTTTCCATGTCGGGTCGCGTTTGGGTTCGAACGTGTAGGCGACGACGGCGTCCCAGTCCTGGAAGGAGGCGTAGGCGGCGAGGATGGGGATGCCTTCGGCGAGGTAGTCGTTTGGGAAGGGGTGGTTGAATTCGCTGACGGTGTAAGGCTTGCCGGAGAAGGCGGTGCGCGAGAGTTGGACGACGGTGGAGTGGAGAGGGTCGTCGACCATGGGGGTGTTGTGGGGCGGGGGCGCGCCGGGGTGTTCCCAGTAGGTGTGGCCGTCGAGGACGTCGAGTTTGGCGAGCGAAGAAAGCATGGGGTAGGGGCTGGAGGAGTGGGCGTGGTCTGCGGTGCCGATGATGGGGCAGCGGACGCCGAGGGTGTGCTGGAGGTAGGCGCTCATGTCCTGGTAGAAGCGGTTTTCGGCGTCCATGTAAAACAACATTTCGGTGCGAAAACGTTCCGGTGAGGCGGAGGCGATTTCGTCAGGCTTGAGGCGCGGGAGTGGGGCGTTGTAGAGGGCCGTGAGTTCCTGGCCGTAGTAGGGCGTGGGCGCGCGGAAACCGAGGTAGAGGCCGTTTTCGTTGACGATTTCGACGAGGGCGACGGCGGGTTCGTCGCGGTAGGCAGTGTGGGTGTAGGAGTTGACGTGCGTGAGGAGGCGGCGGGCGTAGTCCTTTTCGAGTTCGATGAGGCGCGGGTCGAAGAGGGTGAGGCCCTTGGCCCAGCGGATCTTATCGAAGTCGCGGACACCGTCGCCAGCTTTGTAGGAGCGGCCGACGTTGAGGTTGAGGTCGACGTAGATGCCGTGTTGTTTGAGTTGGGCGACTTCGTAGTCGAGGCGGTCGAGTTGGGCGGGGTCGAAAGCTGAGGAGTCGGGAGAAGAAGCGTCGATAAGGCCGCGGGGCGAGTTCAGGTCGAGGAAGTGAAGGCGGACGAGATTGATGCCGAAGCGGGCTAGCGTGGAGGCCCAGAAAGCGGCGTCCTCTTTCGGGACGATTTCGACGGAGCCGGGACTCCAGTCGGTGAAGTGGACACCCCAGAATCGGATTCGCTCGCCGTTGCCTTTGGCGAGATGGCCGTTGCGGATTTGGATGAAGCCGTCTTTGCCGGCGGGGGCATCGAGGAGGAAAGAGAGATCGGCGGGGGAGGAAGAAGCGGCGCGGTGGTCGAGGGAGAAAGGTTGGAGGAGTTGCGCGCGGGCGGCGGGGAGCAGCAGGAGGGCGGCGATGGCGAGGCGTCGCAAGGCGGTTTCGCGTGGGGCAGGTTCGACGATAGCAGAGTTGGAGGCGGTGGGCCGGGTTTTTGTGCCGAGGGTTGGTGGTATTTTAGTGTTATGCGGAGAAGTTTATCCTCTTTCTTGCCGGTTCTTCTCGCTGCGCCCGTGCTCGCCGTCGGCGTCCGGGCTGCCAGCATTCCTGCCTCGAATGGGGCGACCAGCCTGCACGGCGAATACATTGAAGCGCGCACGGCCGATGTTTACACCGGGCCGTGTTTTGCGAATTCGGAAGTCAGCCAGACCGGAGACCTCGCGGTGATGGGCTGGAAGATTGAGCAGGGGCAGTACCAGGGCGTTTCGCTCGACGGGCTGTCGGTGATGGGCGTGCTGCGCGCGAGCAACACGCTGGGCGATGTGACGGCGAGCGCGTATCCGGTGAAGAGCGTGCTGATCGTGGACTCGCGGGCCAACTCGGCGCAGCGGCGCGCGCTTGCGGCGTTTGCCAAGGAGATGGGCGGCGATCTGTTTTCCGAAGTAGTCCGGGTGGACGCGCAGCCGATCGACTTCACGATGGCGAACGCGAGCGTCCACAGCCGCGAGCTTTGCATGAAGGCGGGCAAGGAAGCCGAGGTGGCGACGCGTCCGCTGAACAACGGCGACCAGATTTGCCACAACGAGGAAGTGTGGTATCCGCCGTTGGCCGGGCACGTGGATCATGCGATGGCGGCGTACACGGTGGCCGACGGGTTCCAGGGCAGCGAGCTGGGCACCGTGTGGTCGTACCCGAACCGGAGAAGCTCGTTCGTCGGCACGTTCCGTTTGGGCGAGTAGCGGAGTTT
>JAJYCN010000063.1 GCA_021778335.1 Acidobacteriota bacterium
AGGGCGTTACGGACTTCCGGGGCGATGTGGACGTCGACGCTGAGCTTGTCCTCGAAGCGCTGGCGCATGACGTCGAGATACAGTTCGAGGGTTTCGATTTCGCGGTCGAGCGGGACAACCTGGGCCTCGGAGTCGGCGAGCGTGGCGCGCAAGAGGGCGCTGAGGCGGGCGATCATCGAGTCGGCGCGGCGCGGGTCTTCATAGACGACGGAAGAAATGGTGTTCAGGGCATTGAAGAGGAAGTGCGGCTGCAGTTGTAGGCGGAGGTTCTCCAGGCGCGCCTGGGCGAGGGAGGCCTCGAGTTGGGCGGCGCGGACATGGCGGTCGAACAGATAGAGGATGCTAACCATGAGCGTGTAGGAGACCACGTCCATGAAGAACTCCATCGGGTAGCGTGCGGTAATGACGCCGTAGTCGTAGTGGCCGAGGCCGAAGAGCGGAAAAAGGAGAGAACGAAGCGCCCACATGAGCGACGTGTGGATGAGAGAGTAAGCGACGAGGGCGGCGGCGTGCAGCGGGAGGCGCGAAAGGAGGTTGGAACGGCGGATGGGGAACCGGCGGGCGAGACGCGCGACGAAGGGGAACAGGAGCGCCCCCATCCACGCCCCGGTGATCAGTTCGCTGATCAGGGGGTCGAGGAGCGAAACGTGCTTGCGATTGGAGGTGTATTCGAGGTAGCGGTAACCCGTCAGCAGGACGCCGATGGCGGTGAAATAGCCGAAGACGATGAGCGCGTTTTGGAGCCGCTGCTTCACGTTCCTCAGTATAGTGCGGGGCCTCGTGTGGGCGTGGCGCCGGAACCGCGTAAGGGTTTGGCATAATCAGTGCAGAAAGGGCTCGGGAGGCAGCTACGCGTTTCGCGGACAGGAGCACGGCCTTGGAGAACCTGCTCCGGCAAGCGCGCCGGCGGCAGGCGCGGCAGCTTGCGCTCGAAGCGCTGACGGACGTGCTCGCCGTGGCGATGGCGGCGCTGGTGGTGCTGCTGGCGGCGGGTTTGCCGGGCCGGCCCGGCGCGTGGGCGCTGGCCACTGCCGCCGTGGCGCTGGCTTACGCCGGTTGGCGGGCGCGGCGAGGCATCGGTTCGCGCTTCGCTGCCGCGCGGCGCATCGACGAGCAGTTGCAACTCCACGATACGCTGGCGACCGCGGTTTATTTCCTCGATGCGGGCCCGGGCGAAGGTTCCACGGAGGCTGTAGAGCGGCAGCGGGCGCAGGCCGAGGAAACGGCGCAGGCTGCGCGACTCAACCAGGCCTTACCGCCGCGGCGGCCCCGCGCCGCGGTTGCATGTCTTGTGCTGCTGGGCGTGTCCGTGGGCCTTATGCTCTTGCGCTACGCGACCACGCGGAAGCTGGACCTGCGCTCGCCGTTGATTGCGATCCATTTCGAACGGGCTCCGGCGCCGGAGTTGGCGAAGTTGGCGCGGAAAGGGCGCCGTTCCCGAAGCGGCGACCCGGTTGCGATGCCGCCCGTGCCGGGAGATCCGGCGTCGGCCACGCAGGAAGGAATGGGGCAGACCCAAGACGCGCCGCCGGATGTGTTGAACACGGTTGACGAGCCGAACGTCGACAACTCGAAAGAGGGCGCCAAGGGTGCGGGGCAGGCCAAGGCGAAGGAGGCCGAGGGCAAGGAGACGCCCACCGGTGCGAACCAGGATGGCACTCAGGCCTCCGATGACGATCGAGCCGGGGAAGGGAAGAAGGACGCGCGCACCGGCGACACGCCGAGCCGCGATGGAGCAGCGCAGGAGGCGAGCCGGAAATCGTCGAATGCGAGCGCCAGCCCGAGCCTGATGCAGCGGGCGCGGGATGCGATCTCGGATCTGATGGATAAGTTCAAGTCCGCGGCGCGCTCGCAGGAAGGCGGCAAAGACGCCAAATCGGCGCAAGAGGGCAATCGTTCGCAGGGGCAGAAGCAGGCTGCGAACAGCGCCAACGGCGCGAGCGCGCAGAACCAGCAGGGGGCGCCGGATGCGAGCCAGCAGGGAGACGCGGCCTCGGTGGCTGGGCAGAAGGTGGAGGCGGCGCAGGCCGGGACAGGCCGCGAGGGCGATAAGAACAATTCGCCGGAAGCGCAGAGCGGCATCGGCCGCGAGGACGGCAGCAAGGACACGAGGTTGGCCGAGGAGCTTGCGGCGATGGGCAAGATCAGCGAGTTGATCGGGAAGCGCTCGGCAAGCGTCACCGGCGAGATGACGGTAGAGAACAGTTCGAACGGACAGCAGCTTAAGACGCAGTATTCCGACCAGAAGGCGGCGCACACCGCGGCGGGCGGCATCGTGGACCGGGACGAAGTGCCGTTGGCGTATCAGACGTACGTGCAGCGGTACTTCGACCAGATTCGAAAAAACGCCCCGGCCGGCGCGCGAGCGGGAGTTGCAGGCGCGCAGACCGGGGCGTCCCAGTAACAAGCTCTGGGCAGGGGAGGGTTAGTGGTCCTGGCCTCCGTTTCCGTTGCCGCCCTGGTTGGAGGGCGCGGTTCCGCCGATGGCGACGGTGTCGTGCGCGGAGGCGTTGGGATGTGATTCGCCGTTCGGGGTCAGGACGGTGACCACCCGAGTGCCGGGCGTATCCGCCGTCGAGACCGTGACCACGGCGGTGAGTTGCGTGCCGTCGGGCGATACCTGGATGCCGGTGACGGTGACGTCCGGATCGGCGTTCGTGAAGCCTCCCTGGCCGTTGTGGTCGGAGTGGCGGCGGCGCTCGGTGTCGCCGTTGCCCTGCGCGTTCCCGTTGGCGGAGGCGAGGAAGTCGACTCCGGTGGCGCCTTGGAGGTTCATGCCGTTAATGGTGAGGTTCACGGTTTGCCCCGGCTGGATGGATGCGGGCTGGACGCCCATGACCATGGGTTGGTTGCCGGCTTCGCCGCGGTCATGATGGTCGTCTTCCCCTTCGGCCTCTCCCTCCGCTTTCACGGCGTCGATGGTGCCCGCCATCTGAAGCGTGCTCAGGTTCAGTAACGCCAGCGTACCGTCGCCTTCGTTGGTCACGAGCAGGAAGTTATCGAGGGGATCGACGGCGAGGGAGCGGGGCCCGAGGCCGACCGGAACCTGGCTTTCCGCGGTGAGGGTGAACTGGTTGTTATTCACGCCGGCCTTGGCGACGGTGACCGAAGACCCGGTCTGGTCGGCGAAGTAGACGTCGTTGCCGAAGACGACGAGGTCGTTGTTCCCGGCGGCGGCGACCTGGAATCCGGTCGTCTGGAGGGCGCCGGTCGACAGATCGACGGCGACGATGCTGTCCCCACCGGCGTCACTCGGTTCGACGACGAGGGCGTAGCCGAGAGCCGGCAGCAGGGCGATCGCCTTCGGACGGCTGTTGGGGCCAAGCGAGATCTGGTTCTTCACGCTGAGCGTGTTCAGGTCGATCTCGACGATCATGCCGGCGTCTTCGGAGGCGATGTAGGCGATGCCGGTTGTTGGGTCGATGTCGATGCCGCGCGGTGCACGAGGTACCTGGATTGTCGCGGTAACTTGCGGCACCGTGGCGTCGACGACGGATACGGTGTTCGAGTCCTCGTTGGCGACGACGGCGAGGTTGTTATAGAAGGCGACGGCGCTTGGGCCGCCGCCGGTGGGGATCTGCGCGGTGACGTTGCCAGTGGCGAGATCGATCAAGGCGAGCGAGGCATCGTCGCGTTCGGTTACCGCGGCGATCGCTCCCGCGGCGTTGACGGCTACGGCGTTCGGGCCGCTGCCGGAGGGAAGATCGATGACGTTGGTAATTTTCCGGGCGTCGAGGTCGGCGACGCGGACCACGTCGTCTTCCTCGTCGGTGACGAGAGCCAGGTGCGTGCCGGGGATCCACGCCACATCGGCCAACTCACGCGCGCGGGGCGTGTTTTCGGCTTGCGGCGGGAAGGCGCCCTGGCCTGGACTGGGCAGAATGACGATCTCCACCACGTTGCTGACCATACCGCCCGCGGTCACGGCGACCTCGACGCGTCCGGCGCCGGCGAGCGATGGAGGCAGTTGGACGTTGATCTGCTGCAGACCGGCGCAGCAGGGGGCGTTGCCGTAGAACGTCACGTTTACCGGCGTGCCGCCGATGGTGACCGTGGGCGCGGCGGACAGGCTCAGGCCCGTAGCGTAGATGGACAAATACGTCGGAGCGCCATGCGTGGTGACGGTGAACGGGCCGGGGGAAAACGTAATGGCGTTCAGGACCGCGCCATCGCGCGTGCCGGTACCGAATATCGAGAACAGACCTGGAGCCGCGGCGGCGCTAATGGTGATAGGAGTGCCAAAGGTTCCCACGGGCGAGTTCAGAGTTAACTGATAGCTGCCCGGCGCGACGTTTGTGCCGATCAGCGCGTTCACCTGGTTGGGCGATATGTAAAAAAGTGCGAGAGGGGTATTACCAATTTTCACTGTCACCCCCCCGAGGGTGGTCGGGAGACTCTGAGGGTTTCCGGCCTGTGCGGTTTCCGTGGCGATCCGGTAACCGAAAATCGAGATGATCGTTCCCGGGGTAAGTGCTTCATTCGCCAGGAAGGAAGCGGCGTTGAGTACCTGAATGGATTGCGCTGAAGCGCCTATGGCGCAAAGAGCGGACAACAGCAGGATTGCAGCGAGAGTTCTCATGGCGACACTCCCGCTGTGCAATCCGGACGCCACTGCGGTGGGGCTCAGACGGATCTGGAGGGAGGCTGGGAAGTTTCCTGGGGCTGTTCCGTTACCAGATCGAGAAAAGCTTTGGCGGCGTGGCTGAGGGCGCGGCGCGCGGGATAGACCAGGCGGACGTTGCGGTCAAGCTGAAGTTCAGGGACGCGGACCTCTTTGAGCGTCCCCTGCTGCAACTCGGGCTCGACGCACATGCGCGGAAGAAACGCCACGCCTTCGTTGCGTTGGACGAGTTTGCGGATCGTCTCGACGGTGGGCATCTCGAGGTCCATGTTCAAGGGGACTTTGCGCTTCTGGAACTCGCGAACGACGAAGGCCCGGTAGGGAGATAAAACATTGTGAGCGATAAATGTTTCCATCCCAAGCTCGGTCAGAGCGACTTCGTTGAGCGAGGCGAAACGGTGGTCGGGCGAGACGACGAAGGCGAGGTGATCCTTGAAAATGACCTGGCTCGAGAGGCGCTCGTCCTCGGGGTCGTAGCTGATGACGCCGAGTTCCAGTGCGCCGTCGATGATCTCGCCGG
Organism: Acidobacteriota bacterium; assembly: GCA_021778335.1. GTDB lineage: Bacteria > Acidobacteriota > Terriglobia > Bryobacterales > Bryobacteraceae > JAJYKC01. The sequence continues at coordinate 5,142 of JAJYCN010000063.1, forward strand.
GAATGGCGCTTGAAACCGACCGGCGCACCTGAACTTTCACCTTCGGATACCGGCGGCGGTACTGCGTGATGTGCTTCAGAAGGTAGAGCGTGGTGGATTCGTTGGCGCCGATGATCAGGCGCCCGGCGGAGTTGTCGCGCAGCTCGGCCAGCGCGTTGTCCATGTCGGAGGAAAGGTGCTCGAATCGGCGGGCGAACTCGAGGACGATCCGGCCGGCGTCGGTAACCATCAGGTTCTTGCCACCGCGGTCGAGAAGGCGTTCGCCGAGGTCGGATTCGAGCTTCGAAATCGCCAGGGAGACCGCAGGCTGGGTTCGGCCTAAACGCTCGGCGGCGCGGGAGAAGCTCTTCTCGTTAACCACCGTCAGGAAGACCTTGAGGAGGTACGGTTCCATAAGCCAATTTTATATCATTATGAAAACTGATGCATGGCGCGACTATTATAAATTTGCTAAATCAAACTGGGCACCGGATAATAGAAGAGATCCCGAGGAACGATGACTAACCGAGTCTATATCTTCGACACGACGCTCCGAGACGGGGAGCAGTCGCCTGGCTGCAGCATGACGGTGCATGAGAAGCTTCGCATGGCGGCGAAGCTGGTGGAACTGGGAGTGGACATCCTGGAAGCCGGATTTCCGATTGCCTCGGAAGGGGATTTCGAGGCGGTACAGAAGATCGGCCAGGAGTTTTCCTGGGCCCATGTAGCGGCGCTGGCACGCGCGGCGACGGGAGATGTGGAGCGGGCGGCGGCGGCGCTGCGGCCGGCGAAACGTTCGCGGATTCATACGTTTATCGCGACCAGCGATATTCACTTGAAGTACAAGCTCAAGAAGAGCCGGCAGCAGGTGCTGGACGAGGCGGTGGCCGCGGTGGCGCTGGCGCGCAACTACACCGACGACGTGGAATTTTCGGCCGAGGACGCGACGCGGACGGACCCGGATTATCTCGAAGAGGTATGCCGGGCGGTGGTTGCCGCAGGAGCCCGGACGGTGAACCTGCCGGACACGGTCGGCTACTCGGTTCCGGAGGAATATGCGGCTCTGATCGGGCGGATGGCGAAGGCGCTCGGCGACAGCGCGGTGGTGAGCGTACACTGCCACGACGATCTGGGCCTGGCGGTGGCGAATTCGATCGCCGCGGTGCAGGCTGGGGCGCGGCAGATCGAGTGCACGATCAACGGGATCGGGGAGCGGGCCGGGAATGCGGCGCTTGAAGAAGTGGTGATGGCGTTTAAGACGCGGCCGGACCGGCTGCCTTACCAGACCAAGATTTCAAGCGAGCATCTATATTCGGCGAGCCAGCTTTTGGCGCAAACGATCACGTTCGGGCCGCAGCCGAACAAGGCGATTGTGGGAGAGAACGCGTTTGCCCACGAAGCGGGCATTCACCAGGACGGGTACTTGAAGGAGCGGTCGACCTACGAGATCATCGATCCGAAATCCGTCGGCGTGCCGGAGAGCAAACTGGTATTGGGCAAACACAGCGGACGGCATGCGCTGAAGCAGCGGTGCCAGGATCTGGGCTTCGAATTGTCGAAGGAAGATTTGGATCACGTATACCAGCGGTTCACGGCGCTGGCGGACCGGAAGAAAGGACTACGCAACGACGAGATTCTGGCGCTGATTCAGGAGCGCCAGGCGGCCGCGGCGGCGCAATAGAGCCCTCCCGGCGACGTCCGTTCCCCCTCGCGCCCGGTAACGAGCGGTGCGAGAAGCGCGTTACCCTACCGAGAGCATGCAACTGAACATTCTGATTCTGCCCGGCGACGGCATCGGGACCGAAGTCACGCGGGAAGCCGTCAAGGTACTGGAGAGCGTTGCCGAGCGCTATGGCCATCCGTTGAAGCTGGATCACGCGCTGCTGGGCGGCGCGGCGATTCATCAGACGGGGAATCCTCTGCCGCCGGAGACGGTGACGAAGGCGCTTGCGGCCGACGCCACGCTGATGGGCGCGGTGGGTCTGCCGGAGTTTGACGCGGCGCCGCCGGACAAGCGTCCGGAACGCGGGTTGCTGGGGCTTCGCAAGACGCTGGGCGTGTTCGCCAATCTGCGGCCCGTGCGGGCTTATGCGGCGCTAGTCGACTCTTCCCCGCTAAAAAACCACCTCGTTTCGGGCACGGACATGATCATCGTGCGCGAGTTGACCGGTGGGCTTTACTATGGCACGCCGCGGGGCATTTCGGGTTCGGGCGCGGAAGAACAGGCCGTCAACACGATGTTTTATACGCGGCCGGAGATCGAGCGGGTGGCGCGGGTGGCGTTCTTCCTGGCGCAGCGCCGGCGCAAGCGGCTGACCAGCGTCGACAAGTCCAACGTGCTCGAGAACTCGCAGCTCTGGCGGCGGGTGGTGATTGAAGTGGCGAAGGACTTTCCGGATGTGCAACTGGATCACCTGCTGGTGGACAACTGCGCGATGCAGTTGGTGCTGAATCCGCGGCGGTTCGACGTGCTGCTTACGGAGAATCTGTTCGGCGATATTCTGAGTGACGAAGGCGCGGTGCTGGCCGGCTCGATCGGGATGCTGCCGTCGGCGTCGCTGGGCGACCGGCGGCCGTCGGGTGCCTGGACCGGGTTGTATGAGCCGGTGCACGGCTCGGCGCCGGACATCGCGGGGCAGAACAAGGCCAATCCGCTGGGAGCGATCGGCTCTGTGGCGGCGATGCTTGAATACAGCTTCGGTTTAACCCAGGAAGCCGCGGCGGTGAACGCGGCGATGGAAGATGTGCTGAACTCGGGGCGCGTGACGGCGGACCTGAAGCCCGCGGGGACGCCGGCGACGACATCGGACGTGGGGTCGGCGATTGCAGAGCGGATTCGGGGCGGGAAGTGAGAGGGGATGTGATGAAACCTCGGACGATCATCGAAAAAGTCTGGGACAACCATGTGGTGGCCGAGCGCGCCGGTGCGCCCTCGCTGGTCTTTATCGACTTACACCTGGTGCATGAAGTGACATCGCCGCAGGCGTTTGACGGCTTGCGGCGGCGCGGGTTGAAAGTGCGGCGGCCGGACCTGACGCAGGCGACGACGGACCACAGCACGCCGACCACGCCGCGCTCGCTGCCGATTGTGGATCCGATCGCGGCCAAGCAGGTGCAGCAACTCGAAGCCAACTGCAGCGAGTTCGGGATTCCGTGCTTCGGCTTCCAGAGCGACAAGCAGGGCATCGTGCACGTCATCGGACCGGAGCAGGGGCTTACGCAGCCTGGGATGACCGTGGTCTGCGGCGACAGCCATACGGCGACGCACGGGGCTTTCGGCGCCCTGGCTTTCGGCATCGGCACGAGCGAAGTGGAGCACGTGCTGGCCACGCAGTGCCTTTTGCAGCGCCGCTCGAAGACGTATCAGGTGAAGGTGGATGGGGCCCTGCGGCCGGGCGTGACGGCGAAGGACATCATTCTGGCCTTGATTGCGCGGATCGGCATCGGCGGCGGTACGGGCTGCGTGTTCGAGTACTGCGGCCCGGCGATCCGTTCGCTCAAGATGGACGAGCGGATGACGATTTGCAACATGTCGATCGAGGGCGGCGCGCGCGCGGGGATGGTGGCGCCGGACGATACGACGTACGAGTTCATTTCCGGGCGTCCGTTTGCGCCGAAGGGCGCGGCCTGGGACGCGGCGATGGCGCGGTGGAAGCAGTTGCCGGCCGACGACGGCGCGACGTACGACAAAAGCATCACGATCGACGCGTCCGCGCTCGAACCGATGATCACTTTCGGAACGAACCCCGGGATGGGGATTCCGATCACGGCGCCGGTTCCGGACCCGAGCGGCGTCAGCGATCCGCTGGAGCGCGAATCGCTTGCCAAGGCGCTGCGGTATATGGATCTCGAGCCGGGCAAGCCGCTTCTGGGGCATAAGGTGAACGTCGTGTTCATCGGAAGCTGCACCAACTCGCGGATCTCGGATCTGCGAAGCGCGGCGCAAGTGCTGCGGGGGCGCAAGGTGCATCCGGGCGTGCGGGTGATGGTGGTGCCGGGCTCGCAGCAGGTGAAGGAACAGGCGCAGGCCGAAGGGCTGGACCGGGTATTCCGCGAGGCGGGCGCCGACTGGCGCGAGGCCGGCTGCTCGATGTGCATCGCCATGAACGGCGATCAGCTTCAGCCGGGCGAGTACAGCGTCTCGACGAGCAATCGCAATTTCGAGGGGCGGCAGGGCAAGGGCGGCCGGACTTTCCTGGCCAGCCCGCTGACGGCCGCGGCGGCGGCGGTGACCGGCGTGGTGACCGACGTCCGTCATATGGCGTAGGAGAGAGTTGCCGACATGACAAAGTTCATAGCATTTGAGAGCAAACTGGTTCCGCTCAAAACCGATAACATCGATACGGACCAGATCATCCCGGCGCGGTTTCTCAAGACGACTTCGAAGGACGGATTGGGCGACCAGCTATTCTGCGACTGGCGCTACCTGAGCGACGGATCTCCGAACCCGGAGTTCGTGCTGAATCAGGCGGCTTACCAGGGGCGGCAGATTCTGCTGGCCGGCGACAACTTCGGCTGCGGAAGCTCGCGCGAGCATGCTCCGTGGGCGCTGACGCAGTTCGGGTTCCGCGCGGTGATCAGCACCTCGTTCGCCGATATTTTCAAGCAAAACTCGCTGAAAAACTCGCTGCTGCCGATCGTGGTGCCGGCCGACGTTCATCGCTGGCTATTCGCCAACACCGAGAGCCCGGTGAAGGTGGACCTCGAAGATTGCGCTGTGCATTTGAGCGACGGACGCCGCGTGGAGTTTCCGGTGGACGAGTTTGCCCGCCACTGTCTGCTGGAAGGCGTGGACGAGTTGGGCTACATCCTGCAGCAGGTGGATGCGATAGCGGCGTTTGAAGCGAGCCATCCCGCGGCGATCAACACCCTGGGTTAATCATGTTGCGCCTGCTTATCGTCTTTGCGTTCGCGCTCTGCGCTTTCGCGCAGTACGACGAGCCCATGCCGCTCAAAGTGCCGGGGATCCCGGCGGAGCTGCATGGGTCCATTCATACGATCTCGAAAAAAGAGATTACGCTCGATCGCGGCGACGAGAACGTGATGCCGTTCTCGATCACACACAAGACGCGATTTTTCAAAGACGGCAAGGAAGTGAAGTGGAAAGCGTTCCATCACGGCGATGAGGTAACGATCCAGGCGTTGGAAGACTTTCCCGGCCACTTCGCCGCGCAGGTAGTGAAGAACCGCGAACAAAATCCCTAAACGCAATAGGCGATGCGGCCGGCGCGCCGCGCGGGAGTTCCGGCGCAACGGAACGGCCGGGGCGCGCGTCGGAATGTATGTTCCGAACCTCTGTGCGCGCCGCGTCCTCGCGGTTTAGCGTACTTACTGCTAAATTGGGGAAGTCGTGGAAACCTTCGATCTGATTGTGGTCGGCTCGGGTCCGTCGGGACAGCGGGCGGCGATACAGGCTGCAAAGTCGGGGAAAAAGGTCGCTCTTATCGAGAAGAGCCGTGTGATTGGCGGTGTTTGCATCAACACCGGGACCATTCCGAGCAAGACGCTTCGCGAGGCGGTGCTGCACCTTTCCGGGTATCAGTATCAAAGCATCTACGGCATTAACTACCGTGTGAAGGAAAAGATCACGATGGGGGACCTGGCGTTCCGGGTCCAGCACGTGATCAAGACCGAGGTTGACGTCACCCAGGCGCAGTTGTCGCGGAACAACATCGATCTGCTGATCGGGACGGCGGCGTTCGTGGATTCTCACCGGATTCGGCTGGATGGGGCGAAGGGGACGCAGGAATACCAGGCCACGACGATTGTCATTGCCTGCGGCACCAAGCCGGCGGCGTCGCCGAAGGTGCCGATCAACGGCCGGACGATTATCAACAGCGATCAGATACTGTCGATGGCGGACCTGCCGAAGACGATGATCGTAGTGGGCGGCGGCGTGATCGGCGTCGAGTACACGTGCATGTTTGCGACGTTGGGCGTCCGGGTGATTCTGGTGGAGCGGCGTCCGAGGCTGCTCGAGTTCGCCGATTCCGAGATTGTGGAAGCGCTCAGCTACCATCTTCGCGACAGCCGGGTGACGATGCGGCTGAACGAGGAGGTTTCCTCGGTGGAAGAGACGCCGGAGGGCGGCGTGGTGGCGATGCTCGAAAGCAAGAAGAAGATTTCGGGCGATGCGCTTCTATACGCGGTGGGCCGGCAGGGCAACATCGACGAAATGAACCTGGCGGCGGCGGGCATCGAGGCGGACTCGCGCGGGCGCATTAAAGTGAATGCGGATTACCAGACCGCGCAGCCGCACATCTACGCGGTGGGGGATGTGATCGGGTTCCCGAGCCTGGCATCGGTGTCGATGGAGCAGGGCCGGCTCGCCGCCGCCCACGCGGTAGGCAAGCAGGTGAAGTCGAATCCCGCGAGCTATCCGTACGGCATTTACACGATCCCCGAGATTTCGTTTGTCGGCAAGACGGAAGAACAGCTTACCGACGAGGACGTTCCCTACGAGGTGGGGTTGTCGTATTACCGCGAAATCGCGCGTGGTCAAATCCGCGGCGATACTGCGGGCCGCCTGAAGATCATTTTCCACCGCGAGACCCGGGAGGTGCTTGGCGTGCACATCATCGGGGAGGGCGCCTCGGAGTTGATTCACATCGGCCAAGCGGTTATGATTTTGGGCGGAACGGTGGAATACTTCATAAACACAGTGTTTAATTACCCGACACTGGCCGAGTGTTACAAGGCGGCGGCGTTTAACGGCCTGAATAAGCTGACGAGGCTATAACTCATGCGGCGCGCAATTGGCGTTTTGGTATCCGACCGGGTGGTGGCCGGCATGGTCGAGGACGGCGGGCAGAACGGCAAGCCGTTTACCGAACCTTTGCTGGGATGCACGGCCGACGAACTCGCCTCGCTGCCGGCCGACCAGATCGTCGAGTGCATCGGGGAACTGATAGTCAAAGCGGGGAGCGGTCAGCCTGTGATGGCGGTCGGCGCGGGGCTTCCGGGTGTGATCCGGCACGGCGTGGTGGAGGAGTCCCCGAATCTGCAGCAACTAAAGGGCACCAATATTCGCCGGTTTCTTGGCGACTTTTTGCACATGCACGGGATTGACGCTCCCGTCTCTGTGTATAACGACGCCGACATCGTGGCGGCGGGACTTGCCGGCACGCGCGGGCAACTTGACCGGATGGTGCGGGTCTGGACGCTCGGCAACGGGATCGGCTACGGACAGTATCCGTGGACCGAAGGTATGTGGGAAGGCGGCCACATGGTGGTTTCCCTCGACCCGAAAGAGCGCTTCTGCGGCTGCGGCGGTGTGGGGCACCTGGAGGGCATCATGGGGCATCGGGCGATGCGTCTGCGGTTCCTGGACCTCGAGCCCGAAGAGGTGTTCGCGCAGGCGGCGCAGGGCGACACGCGATGCGCGGAGTTTGTGGCCCTCTGGCACCGGGCACTGGCCGCGGCGACGGCGTCGATGATTCATTTGAGCGGACCGGGGAAATTCTTCATCACCGGCCCGAATTCGAAACATGTCGACTTGGAGATCCTTGGACGCTTCCTGAACGACACGGTGAAAATGAGCCCGTTTCAGGGCTATGTTTTCGAGGTTGTCCCCTCGTCGAACGAGGTCGCCATTGTCGGCGCGGCGCTGAACGCGGACCGGACACCGGCGGAGTAAGGTTTCACGCGCGCAGCGGAGGCGCACCTCTGCCCGGCCTCGCGAGCCCCTTCGGCGATTGCCTTGGCCAGAGCTTCAACCGCGCCGTCCCGGGAATAGAACAAAACCAAGACGTTCGAGGTTTGATCCGGCATGCTTCAGTCTTCCCAGGTACGAAGGCAGCACCGGGCGATGGCAACACCCTTCACTTTTTCAGAGCGATGGATTGAATCACGATCGCGCGCGATCCGCCGCGTTCGTAGGGAACTCCGGTGACGGTGACTTCCCGGCCGGCGAAGGGCATGAGGCGGGCGTTCTGGCCGGCCGCGGGCATCTTGCCGGCGATCGGGAGATAGATGGTCCCGTCCGAGGTTTGAATGACGAGCGGAGAACCTTTGCGCGCACAGGCCACTGCGCACTCGGCGCTGATCGGTTTAGCGAGGTTCTGGGTGAATGTACACGACGAATCGATGACCCAACCTTGAATGGTGACCGGCGCAGGCGCGGCAGCGAAGGCCGAGACGGCGAACGAGGCGGCGAGCAGACGTTTCATCAGGTTCATGGGAGCGATAATGCGTGAGCCCGGCGCCCGAAACAATAGCAGAAATCGATTAGGGCGGCTAGGAATTCACCAGCCAGCCGCGCTGTTCCTTCCACCGGCCGCGGGTGAAATCGGGGAATTTCACCGGCGCGCTGCCTTGTGCGACCGACATTTCGCTTAACGGTCCGGGGGCGCTCCAGGCGGCGGCGTCGTAGACGTCCAGGTCCGGGGCGAGTCCTTCCCTCATGCACTCGATGAGCCGGTAGACCATCAGAAAGTCCATGCCGCCGTGGCCGCCGAGTTTGCGAGCCAGTTCGCCCTGGTGCTTCCAGAGGGGGTGCTCGTAGCCGGCTTTGTACTGGTCGATGTCCGAATATTTCTCGCCGCCCGGCTGGCCGTCGAAGTAGATGCGCGGCGGATAGTCGCGGAACAGGCCCTTCTCGCCGTGCAGGGCGTTGACCCGGCTGTAGGGACGGGGATTGACGACTTCGTGGCCGAGGGTGATGGTGCGGCCGTTTACGGTCTTGATGAGCGAGGTGTTGATGTCGCCGCAGATATATCGTTCGCGCCATTTCGGGCTGTCGCGCGGGACATGTTGTTCGCGCCAGGCGTCGAGGCCGCGCTGGGGGGAACTCATGGAGACCATGTAGTCGAAGCGGTCGCCGCGGTTGATGCCGAAGTAGTTGGCCAGCGGGCCGAGGCCGTGGGTGGGATAGAGATTGCCGTTGCGCCTGGTGTGCGGGAAGCGGCGCCAGAGACCCTCGCCGCGGTCCTCAAACAGGATTTCGCGCAGGTCGTGGAGGTAGCCGCCCTCGCCGTGCAGAAGTTCGCCAAACAGTCCGGCCCGGACCATGTTGAGCACCAGGAGTTCGGTGTAGCCGTAGCAGCAGTTCTCCATCATGAGGCAGTGACGGCGGGTCTGCTCGGAGGTGTCGACGAGCTTCCAGCAGTCCTCGATGGTCGTGGCGGCGGGAACCTCGATGCAGGCGTGCTTGCCTTGCTTCATAGCCTCGACCGCCATCGGCACGTGCCAGTCCCAGGGCGCGGCGATGTAAACGAAGTCGACATCGTCGCGGCGGACGAGGTTTTCGAAGTCGCGCTCGGTCTTGCCGTAGACGGCGGGGGGGTGCTGGCCGGCGCGCTCCACGGCGGCTTGAGCGGCCAGCGCTTTGGAGTGGTCGATATCACAGACGGCGGTGACGCGGAGGTTATCGACGGCGAGGTAGTTATGGATCATGCCGCCGCCCCGGCCGCCGAGGCCGATCATGCCCAGGCGGATCTCTGGCTTGGCCTCGAACTTCATTCCGATGACGGATTCCGAGGCGGGCGATGAGGTCTGCGCCACCGCCGGCTTGAGAGCCGCTAAGCCGGCGAGACCCGCGACCCCGGCCTTAAACCAATCCCGGCGCGAGGCGCCGCGCTCTGACGTTTCGCTCATGCGGTTCAGTCTCCTTGAAGGGTGACCACGATTTTACCGAAGTGGGCGGCCGATTCCATGTGCCGCAGCGCCGCTTGAATTTCTTCCATCTCGAAGACGCGGTCGACGATCGGGCGAAGTTGGTGCTGCGCGATGGCGCGGTTCATGTCCTCGAACATCGCGCGCGAGCCGACGTAGATGCCATGGAGCGTGAGGTGTTTGTGCAGGATCGGGGCGATGTTAATTTCGCTCGATATGCCCGTCAGTACGCCGATGATGGCCACGTTGCCGGAGGTGCGGGCCGCGCCGAGGGAACGGGGGAGTGTGCCGGTACCGCCGACCTCGATGACGTGGTCGGCGCCCAGGCCGCCGGTCAGTTCGCGCACGCGCTTGTCCCAGGCCGGGGTGGATTTGTAGTTGACGCCGCTGGAGGCGCCGAGTTGAATGGCGCGCGCGAGCTTTTCGTCGCTGCCGGAGGTGGCGATCACGCGGGCGCCGTGAAGCCTGGCGAACTGGAGCGCGAAGAGCGAGACGCCTCCGGTGCCCAGAACGAGCACGACGTCGCCGGCCCTGACGCGGCACTGCTCGACGAGCGCATTCCAGGCGGTGACGGCGGCGCAGGGGAGCGTGGCGGCCTCGGCGAGCGAGAGATGCCCGGGGACGTGGACGAGGCCGTTTTCGTCGAACAGAACGTGGTCTGCCAGGACGCCGTCGATGGCGCCTCCGAGGGCGGAAGCGCCGTGCTCGGCGCGGTTCGGCCCGTCGAGCCAGGTCTGCATGAAGATGCCTGCGACGCGGTCGCCCGGCCTGACACGAGTGACACCGCCGCCCACGGCCTCCACGATGCCCGCGCCGTCGCTCAGCGGGACGCGAGGCAGCGGCATCTTCGGGTTGTAGCGGCCGGTGGCGACCAGGTAGTCGCGGAAATTCAGCGACGCGGCGTGAATTCTCACCAGTGCCTGGCCGGGACCGGGTTCGGGTTTGGGCCGGTGGACGATACGCAGGTTCTCGATGCCGAATGCTCCGTCGAGGAGGGCGACACGGGAGGTTTCAGAAGTCTGAGCCATGGGATTCGCTTGTATGGTACGCCCAATCAGCGTGCGGGCGGCGCGTGCGGCGGCTTCGCCGGGGAATCGGATTTGACCGGTTGATCCAACTGCTCGACCAGCCAGGCCACCAGCGCGATCTGGTCGGCTGTGCCGCGCGCGGCGAAGGCTCGAAGCTCATTGTAGGTAAACAAGCGGCGTACGTCGGCGACGGAGCGGACGAGCGTCACGATTTCCTGGAGTTCCTGTGGCGTGTTCGCGTGCTTTATGTAAAAGACGCGGACGATGTCATCGCCTCCGCCGGGGAAGTGGTATTCGTGGAGGGCCGCATCGGGATTGGGTGCGCCCAGGATTCGCTGGGGGTTCTGGCCTAGCAAGGGCAGGACGGCCGAAAACAGCAGTGGGAAAAGAATTCTCGTCGTTTGCATAGGGCTCCTTTTGGAGGCCGGAACTTAGAGCGGGCCTCGTTACTCAATTGACGGGCCGTTTTGTCCGGGCGTGCAGGGACCGGCGGCGCCGTGCGTCCGCCGGGCGTTCGCGGTAGCATATCCTCATGCGAATTTCGCATCTGCTGACATTGCTGCCCTTACTTGCCATCGGGGCCGTTCCCGCGCCGGGTCAGGAAGCGGCCGTTGCGCGCGGGAAGTACCTGGTGGAAGAGGTTGCCAAGTGCCAGGACTGCCATACGCCCAAGAACGCGAAAGGCGAGCCGGATGCGGCCAAGTGGATGAAGGGCGGGCCGCTGGGTTTTCAACCGGCCCAGCCGGTTCCAGGTTGGCACGCGGGCGCGCCGGACTTGACCTCGACCAGCCGGATCTGGACGCGCTGGGGCGACTCAGGCTTCGTGAAGTTCCTGACCACCGGATTGAATCCGAGGGGTCACGCGGCGGATCCTCCCATGCCGGCCTACAAGCTGACCGAGGAAGACGCCGGGGCGGTAATGGCTTATCTTAAGAGTTTGAAGTAGGTTCTCCGGAAGCGTCAGGAGAATTGTGCCTGTCACGGGAACAACTTTGGACCGGGAGGCATCTATCAGGATGATCGGGCAGGATGATAGGGGTGTCTGATACCGGACACGGGTGGAGGCAACCGGGCATGGCGGAAGGTGGGGGTGTGTTGCGGCAGACGGAGGCGTTCCGATATACTCCGCAATTGCATCGAAAACCATCCGGCCTCGAATTCCCGAATCAGACGCCTGTTGCGCGGCAGCCGGACGGAAGAAGCGAATCATAATAGTGATGGGGAGGGTGCTGGTGTTTTTCTCGATGAAACGGAATTCGGCGGTGAAAGCAAGCGCGGCGGGCGCCGTGATGGCTCTGCTGCTCACAATGGGCGCGGGCAGTGTGTTCGGCCAGGCGCAGAACGGACCGCAATGGAAAGATCGGGCCGAGTATGACCTCTATGTCTCGATCACCAAAGAGACCGATCCCGCCAAGCGGGTCGATCTGCTGAAGTCGTGGGCGGAAAAGTACCCCACGTCCGATTACAAGAACCAGCGCAGCACCCTGTTTGTGACGACGTACGCGCAGGCCGGCAAGCCGCAGGATGCGATCAACGCGGCCAAGGACCTGCTCACCACCGATCCCGGCAACGTCACTGCGCTGTACTGGGCGACCATTGAGACGCCGCTGGCGTCGCCGACGCCCGATAATCTCGACTTCGGGCAAAAGGCGGCACAAGGTCTGCTCGATGCCAAGAAGCCGGCGCAAATGAGCGACGCGGACTGGGAGAAGACGAAGGCGCAGCTTTCGTTTACGGCCACCGCGCACACGACGCTCGGCTGGGTGGCGATGCAGAAGAAGGATAACGACACGGCGGAGAAGGAGTTCACGGCCAGCCTGGCGGCGAACCCGAACGCCGGACAGGTTTCCTACTGGCGCGGAACGACGATTCTGGCCGAAAAGAACCCGGATAAGCAGGGCGCGGCGCTTTATGACTTTGCGCGGGCGGCGGCTTTCGATGGCGCGGGCTCGCTCAATCCCGGTGGCCGCGATCAGGTGAAGGCGTATCTTACGAAGGCCTACTCGACGTTCCACGGCAGCGCGGATGGGCTCGACCAGTTGCTGGCGACGGCGAAGACTTCGGCCAATCCGCCGGCCAGCTTCAAGATCCTGAGCCAGGTGGACATCGAGAAGGCCAAGATCGAACAAGAGAACAAAGAACGCGCGGCCAACCCCTCTCTTGCGCTCTGGAAGTCGATTAAGGACCAGTTGACGGCGGCCAACGGCCAGAGCTATTTCGACTCGAGCATGAAAGATGCCGCGCTGCCCGGCGGCGCCGGCGGCGTTCAGAAGTTCAGCGGGAAACTGGTCTCGCAGGAGCCCGAGACGCGGCCGAAGAAACTGGTGCTGGCGCTCACGGATTCGACGACTCCGGAAGTTACGCTCGACCTCGACGCGCCGCTGCCCGGGAAGGCGGATCCGGGAACCGCGATCTCGTTTAATGGCGTGGCGAAGGAGTTCACCGCCAGCCCGTTTAACGTGACCTTCACGGTGCAGAAGAAGGATGTCGAAGGCTGGCCGGTGAAGGCAGAACCGGTGCGGCGCCCGGTGCACCACCGGACCAAGCAGTAGCTGAGTTTAATCGCCGCCGAGAGCGCGGCGAAGATCCTGGCTGAAGCGGTGGAGCGCCGCTGCTTCAGCCTCTGTCGCCTCCCGCGCGAATCCGCGCGCCACGAACCAGCCGTGTCCTTCCCGATGGACGAGTGCGGCAAATCCTTCCTGCGCCAGGAGTCCGGCGGACCCTATTTGCCCGAAACCGTCCCCATGCCGCTCGACGAGCGCCACGAAACCATCGCGCTCGAATACGACGTGCTGCGTCAGTTCGGCGAAGGGAAGAATCCGAATGCCGGCCTCCGCCAGGCGAGAGAAGATTTCGTCCACGGGAGTGGAGTCTACATCTTGTAGCGGCCGAGGTCCTCGTCGCTGAGGCTCTCCAGCCAGCGCCGCAGTTCTTCGTTGTTGACCTTTTCGGCCGAAGCGTTGTTGACCTTCGCGCCGCGGATCACCGCTTCTTCGACGTAGATCGGGCAATCGAGGCGCAGGGCCAGCGCCAGCGCGTCGCTGGGGCGCGAATCGACGCTGATCAACTCGCCGTCCTTCTCCAGCCAGATCACGGCGTAGAAGGTGTCGTCCTTCAGTTCGCTGACCACGACCTTGCGCATGCCGGTGTTCAGCCCGAACAGCACCTGGCGGATGAGGTCGTGTGTCATCGGACGCGGCGTGGCCACCTTCTCAATCTCGAGCGCGATCGCGTTCGCTTCGAAAATGCCCACCCAGATCGGGAGTATCGCCGTTCCGTTGACGTCCTTCAGCACAACGATCGGAGTATTGGTGACCGGGTCCATCATCAGGCCCCGAATCTTCATTTCAACTTCCATCTGATCCCTCCCTTCAGGCCGCGGACGCCGCAGCGGCCGCTTCTCCCGCCAGTGAATTCGGACCGGACCGGGTAACGCGCACAGACGCGTAGGTTCCGGCGAGCGTCCTGCCGTCGCGAGGCTCGCTGAACACGGGATGCGTGAAATTCAGCGTGCGGTTTTGCGTTGTGCGGCCGATCCATTGTCCGGTGGCCAAATTATACCCCTCTACGAGACATTCCTCCAGCGTGCCCACAAGCCGGCTGTTTCGCCGGATCTGAATCGAACGCTGCCGTTCCTGCAAGATCGTCAGCCGGCGGCCCTTTTCTTCCTCGCTCAACTGGGTCTCGAGAGCGAGAGCGTGCGTGTTCGGCCGCGGGGAGTACTTGAAGCTGAACACGGAATCGTATTCCACTTCGTCGAGCAGAGCCAGGGTCGCGTTGAAGTCCGCTTCGGTCTCTCCCGGGAAACCGGTGATGATATCCGTGCTGATGGCGATGTCGCGTTTGGCGCTCTTCATCCACTCGATGCGGCGCATGTACTCGTCCCGGCTATACTGCCGCCGCATCCGCGACAGCACCTCGGTTGAACCGGACTGGACGGGAAGGTGAACGTGGTTGCACAGGGTGGGGAATTCGTCGATGGCGTCGATGATGTCCCGCACGAAGTCCCGCGGGTGCGAAGTAGTGAAGCGCACGCGGCGGATGCCGTCCACCTGCGCCATCTCGCGGAGCAGGCGAGCGAAGTCCCAACCGGCCTCCGAGGGATCCCGGTAGCTGTTCACATTCTGGCCCAGGAGTTGGATTTCCGTATAGCCCGATCCGGCGAGTTGCCGCGCCTCGGCCATCACGCTCGCGCTGGTGCGGCTGCGTTCCGGGCCGCGCGTGAACGGCACCACGCAATAAGCGCAGCTTTTGTCGCAGCCTTCGATGATGGTGATGTAGGCGCGGTGGGGATTGTCGCGCCGCGTGTACGGCGTGTCGAAGGTTTCCTCCGTATCCAGGCTCAAGCCGGTGACGCGGCGCCCGCCGTTTTCAATCTGCACGAGCAGATCCGGCAGCCGGGTGTAGCTGGCCGAGCCGGCCACGAGGCTGACGTGGGGAGCGCGTTCGAAGATCCGTTCGCCCTCTTGCTGGGCCACGCAGCCCAGAACGCCGAACACCTTGCCCTTGCCCGCGTCGCGCTTGAACTGCTGCAGGCGGTGGAACACCTTCTGCTCGGCCTTATCGCGAATGCTGCACGTGTTGTAGAGCACCAGGTCGGCCGCTTCCGGACCTTCCACCTGCGTATAGCCGCGGGCCAGCAGCGTGCCGGTGACTTTCTCGGAGTCGTGCGCGTTCATCTGGCAGCCGAAAGTTTCGATGTAGAAGGTCTTCATGGCGTGCGATCCGCGAACCTTGAGGCCTACCGGTGGCCGAAATACATCAGCCAGCCGATGACGAACACCGAGCCAACGAAGTAGGCGAAGCAGCGCAGGCCGTACTGAAGCCGCTCCTTGTCGGTCTTCTTGGTGACGATGCCGAGAACGATCGAGCTGAACAGCGCGAACAGCAGGGCCGCTTCGAAGTGGGAGACGAGATTCAGTTTCGGCATCAGTCCTTCTTCCCTATCGCGATCTCGTAGGCGTCGGTCAAGGCAAGCACATTCAGCAGCCCGGCGGCGACGAGAAATTTCGCTCCATAGTCATGCACGTGTCCAGCAACGTCGGGCTGGGCATAACCGAGCCAAACCGCCAGAAAGTAGAGAATTCCCGAGCAGACGTCGCCGATGAACCCGCCGGTATAAATGATCGTCGTGAGCAGATCGCCGGTTTGCGGTTGAAACATCGGCCCGCGCATCATCAGGCCAAGGACGAACATCATGATCACGCTGAGGCTGACGAGAGCGCCCCGCCCGCGCCGGTGCAGCAGAAAATGGCCTCCGCCGGGGATAAGCCAGCCAAGGGCCACCACGGGAAGCCAGGCGCGGAAAGCAGGCGTGGAAGTCCCGGCGGACGTGCTTGTGTTCGCCATATTTCCTATTCTAACGCGGCCCGGGAATCATTCTTGCGAGCCTGTATTCATGCGGGTTTCGTGCCCCGGAAGTCCGGAGTTTTTTCTCCGGGTTCCGCCGGCTGGGTTATCCTAGGACTAGTGAAACAAACGCTGTTCTTGAGCCCGCCGTCCCTTGAGGGCTTCGATGGAGGGGCCGGCGCGCGGTATCAAGCTAAACGTGAGATCACATCCTACTGGTTCCCGACCTGGCTTGCCCAGCCAGCGGCAATAGTGCCGGGCAGCAAGCTGATCGACGCTCCGCCGCACGAACAGACCATGGAGGACGTGCTCTCGGTGGTGAACAACTACGAATTGTTCATCGTGCACACAAGTACGCCAAGCCTGAACAACGACATCCGCTGCGCCGAGGCGATCAAGGCGAAAAATCCGAAGGCGAAAGTCGGTTTCATCGGAGCGCACGTCGCCGTTCTGCCGCACGACACGCTTCGCCAGGCGCCGAATATCGACTTCGTGTGCCGCAATGAGTTCGACTACACGTGTCTCGAACTGGCTCAGGACAAGCCTTGGGACGAAATCGCCGGCCTGAGTTACCGCGACGATGCGGGACATATCCGCCACAATCCCGAACGTGAACTAATTCACGATTGGGACTCGATGCCGAGTGTTCTTCCCGTCTATCATCGCGATCTGCAGATAGAAAAATACTTCATCGGGTATCTGCTTCATCCGTACGTGTCGTTCTACACCGGCCGTGGTTGCCCGGCCAAATGCACGTTCTGCCTTTGGCCGCAGACCATCGGGGGCCATGCCTACCGCACGAAGTCTCCCGCCGCCGTTCTGCGCGAGGTAGAGCTGGGCAAGGAGCTTTTCGGCAGCCGTGTGCGCGAGTGGATGTTTGACGACGACACATTCACGATTAACAAGCCGCGCGCGGTTGAGATCGCCAAGGGCATGAAAAAGCTCGGGCTGACCTGGTCCTGCAACGCCCGCGCCCATCTTGACTACGAAACCCTGCGCCAGTTGCGCGACAACGGCCTCCGGCTTCTGTTGGTCGGCTTTGAGTCCGGCAATCAGCAGATCCTCAACCGGATGAAGAAGGGGCTCACGGTTGCTACCGCGCGCGAGTTCATGAAGAACTGCAACCGGCTTGGAATCCGCGTGCACGGCACTTTCATGATCGGGCTGCCGGTCGAGACCGAGGAGACCATCGACGAGACGATCCGCTTCGCCGAGGAACTGGATCCGTTCTCGATTCAGGTTTCTATCGCCGCGCCCTACCCCGGCACGGAACTGTACCGGCAGGCGATGGAAAACGGCTGGGTGGGCAGCGGCGCGCTCATCGCCAATAATGGCATCCAGATCTCCACGCTGCGCTACCCGCACCTGTCGCCCGAGGCGATCGAAGACGCGGTGGAACGCATGTATCGCCGCTTCTACTTCCGTCCGCGGCCGATACTCCGCTTCGTTTGGGAGATGTCGCGCGATGCGCAGATGCTGCGCCGCCGCTTGAGGGAAGGGCGGGAGTTCTTCGGTTATCTGCGGGAGCGGCGCAAAACGGTCCGCGCCCGGCAGCAAAGCGCCGGAACGAGCACGCCGGCTACCGCACAATAGAGCTGTTGTTCATGCCCCCGTCAGCACCAACGAAGCCGGAGCGCGCGCTGTCCCTCACCGCGAAGACGCGGCTGTTCACATTCATCGTCATCGTCAGCAACGTCATCG
>JAJYCN010000365.1 GCA_021778335.1 Acidobacteriota bacterium
CGCTCATTCTAGCGCGCCCTCGGCGCCTTTACAAACCCGACCCGCACCCTATTCTTCGCCCCAGATGAGCCACGTTCAGTTGAGCGAGCTGCGGGTGCGCTACGCCGAGACCGACCAGATGGGCGTGGTGTACTACGCCAACTATTTCGTCTGGTTCGAGGTCGGACGGACGGATCTGCTCCGGGCCGACGGTCGTCCCCAGCAGCGGCGCAACTCCAAGCACCTCGAAGAAATTCGGACTTACATAGATCCCCTCGGCGTTCCGCGCCACGCCGCCTTGGTTCAACTTAAACCGGTCCGTGCCAAACGCCAGCACCCCGGAAAACGCATGCGCCGGCCCCTGAAGCGCCTTGTACTGCGCGTAGGTAAACGCAGAGTTCCGCGCCCGGTACAAGCCGGCCGTGAAGAATTGTGGCGTCCGATCCACCATCGCGAGTTCCCAGGGGCGGCTCACCGGCAGCGAGCGCATCTGGCTCGCGTCGATCACCTGAAATATCGCGGTGTTGGCGCCGATGCCGAGCGCCAGCGACAGAATCGCCACCGCCGCAAAACCCTTGTTCAGCCGCAACTGCCGCAACCCGTACCGCACGTCGGCGATCCCCGCCTCGAGCCACCGCGCCACGTCCATCTCCCGCGTCCTCTCTTTCTCGAGCGCGTAACTGCCGAACTTCCGCCTGGCCGCGCGCCAGGCTTCTTCTTCTTTCATCCCGCCTGCGACTAACTCATCCACACGCTCCTGTAAGTGGAAGCTAAGTTCGCGTTCGAGATCGTCGTCGAGCCTCCGGCCGCGCCAGACGTTCGTTACTCGCCGCAGCCAACCCATGCTGCTCCTTCAGGCGTATCGCATCACGCGCGCCACGCCCTTGGTCAGCCGCTCCCAGCTCTCGCGCTCGAAGTCAAGCTGCTTGCGGCCCTTGTCCGTGATCTCGTAGAACTTCGCCTGCCGCCCGCGTTCGGTCAGGTCCCATTCCGATTTGAGCCACCCTTCCTGCTCCATGCGATGCAGCGCCGGGTAGAGCGACCCTTCTTCGACGCGGAGCAGTTCCGCCGAGGTCTCCTGAATCAGGGCTGTCAGCGCGTAGCCGTGCAGCGCGCCGCGGGTGGCGAGCACGCGCAGCACCAGCAGGGTCAGCGTGCCTTGCAGGATGTCGTTCTTGCCTTTTCCCATACCAAGCTAGCTAGGTGCAGTATAGACAACAACGCGCTCTCGTGCAAGGGGATTCTTCCTCCGGTCCTTTGGTCCGCCGTCAGCCGATCTTCGCTAGCTCAGCGAGGTCGAGGCGGCCGGTGTAGATGGCCATGCCGACGACGGCGTGGATATTGAGCGAAGTAAGCTCGCGGATTTCGTCGAGCGTGGTGATGCCTCCGGCGGCGGATAGCTCGAGCGGGGTTGCTTTGCGGAGCGAGCGGAACCAGTCCAGGTTGGTGCCTTGCATGAGACCTTCCTTATCGACGAAAGTGCAGAGGAAGCCGGAGCAGAAAGGCGCGGTGCGCTCGATGAGTTCTTCGGCGCGGAACTGAGTTGGCTCGCGCCAACCCTTAACGACGACGCGTCCGCCGCGGGAATCGAGGGCGACGATGAGCCGGTCGCGTCCGGCGGCGGCGGAAATTTCGGCCAGGCGCGCGGCGTCGAGCGCGGCGGTGCCGACGATGACTTTGTGCGCGCCGCATTCGACTAATTTGCCGGCGCGCTCAGGGGTTCGGACTCCGCCGCCGACTCGGGTGACGGCGCGGGAGGCGAGCATCTCGACTATGGCATCATTGGAGCCGTCGCCGGTGGCGGCGTCGAGGTCGATGATCTGGATTTCGGGAAACGCTTCGAAGCGCTTGAGCATGACGACCGGCGCTTCGCCTTCGAGCGCTTTCTCGCGGCCCTGCACAAGCTGCACGACCTTGCCGCCCTGCAGATCGATGCACGGGATGACCATGGTTTCAGTTCTCCTTCGGCACGGGACGCATGGGGATGCCGCGCGCCGCGAGGTAGTTTTTCAGGCCGGCCACGACGTAGGTTCCGAAGTGGAAGATGGAAGCGGCGAGCGCGGCCGAAGCCTCGCCTTCCTCGAACACGCGCGCGAAGTCCTCCGGGCTGCCCGCGCCGCCGGAAGCGATGACAGGCACGGAAACCGCGCGGCTTACGGCGCGGGTGAGTTCGCAGTCAAAACCGGTGCGGACGCCGTCGGTGTCCATGGACGTGAGCAGGATTTCGCCTGCGCCGAGCGAGACGCCGCGGCGCGCCCACTCGACGGCGTCGATGCCTTCATCGTCGCGGCCGCCGCGGGTGAATACGTTCCAACTTCCTTTCGCATTGCGGCGGGCGTCGATCGCGAGGACGACGGCCTGCGCGCCGAACTCTTCGCTTAGTTCCGTGATGAGTTCAGGCCGGCGCACGGCGGCCGTGTTGACGCTGACCTTGTCCGCGCCGGAGAACAAAATCCGCCGCGCGTCGTCGACCGAGCGGATGCCTCCGCCAACGGTGAGCGGGATGAAGACTTCGCGGGCGGTGCGCTCGACTAAGTCCGCGAGAATTTCGCGGGCGTCGCTCGAGGCGGTGATATCGAGGAAAACTAACTCGTCGGCGCCCTGGTCGTTATAGCGGCGGGCCAACTCGACGGGGTCTCCGGCGTCACGCAGGCCGACGAAGTTGACGCCTTTGACGACGCGGCCGGCGGTGACATCGAGACAAGGAATGATGCGGCGGGCTAACACGACGCCTCCACGAAGTTACGAAGGATGCGCAGGCCGAGTTGGCCGGATTTTTCGGGATGGAACTGCACGCCGAAGAGGTTTCCGCGCTCGATGGCGGCGGTGTAAGGCACGGTGTAGTCGCAGACGGCGGCGGTGGCATCGACGAGCGGCGCGTAGAAGCTATGGGCGAAGTAAAGATACGGATCGCTCGCGGCGCCGCGAAACATGGTTGCGCCCGCGCGCGGGGTGACCGGGCTCCAGCCCATGTGCGGGACGCGCGCGCCTGCGCCGAACTTACGGACGACGCCTGGGAGCAGGGCGAGGCCTTCGAGATCGGGGGCTTCCTCGCTGCGTTCAAAAAGAGATTGCAGACCGAGGCAGATGCCGAGGAACGGCGTGCCGGCTTCGATGCGTTCTTTTAGTGGCGCGCGCAGGCCGAGCGATTCGATGGAGCGGATCATCTGGCCGAAGTGGCCGACGCCGGGCAGGATGATGCGGGAGGCGGCGCGGACGGCTTCGGGCGAGCGGACGCGTTCGTGCTGAGCGCCGAGCGCGTCGAGGGCGTTCTCGACACTGTGAAGGTTCCCGGCGCCGTAGTCGAGGATCGCGATCATTAGAACAGGCCCTTGGTGGACGGAAGCTGGCCGCGCAACTGGGGGTCCTTCGAGCAGGCGAAGCGGAGGGCGCGGGCGAAGCATTTGAAGATTGCCTCTATCTTGTGGTGGTTCGAGCGGCCGTAGAGGACCTTGATGTGAAGGTTCGCTTGGGCGTTGTTGACGAAGCCCTGGAAGAAGTCCTCGACGAGTTCGCTTTGCAGGTCGCCGACGAGGCGGGTGCGGACGAGGTCCTTATAGACGAGCGCCGGGCGGCCGCCGAGGTCGAGCGCGGCGACGGCGAGCGTTTCATCCATCGGCATGACGAAGTAGCCGGCGCGGTGGATGCCCTTTCGGTCGCCGAGGGCCTGGCTGACGAGTTGGCCGAGGACGATGCCGGTATCTTCGACGGTGTGATGCTGATCGACATCGAGGTCGCCTTCCGCGTGGAGTTCGAGGTCGAAGGCGCCGTGTTTGGCGAACAGTTCGAGCATGTGGTCCAGGAAGCGGACGCCGGTGGAGATGTCGTAGGCGCCGCGGCCGTCGAGGCGCAGCGTGCCGCGGATCTGGGTTTCGCGGGTGTTTCGAACGATTGACGCTTTCCTCAAAGAATCGTCTCCAGTTGGTTGATGTCGTCGAGCACGGCGATGGCGCCCTCTTGGGCTAAGCAGCGGGCGAGTTCGTCGCGCCACGGGCTTGCCGGGCTGGCGATGCCTGCGAAGGGAACTTGGGCGGCGCGGCCGGCACGCGCGTCGTCGACCGTGTCGCCGATGTAGAGCATCGGGCCGCGGCCGAAGACCTCGCGGATGCGATGGAGACCGTCGGGAGCGGGCTTTTCATTGGCGACATCGTCGGAGGTGACGATGAAGAACTTATCCTGCCAGCCTTCGCGGTTGAGCGTGATGGACGCTTCCAGGCGGGAGCGGCCGGTGAAGATGGCGAGGCGGTGGTCTTCGCCCAAGCGTTCGAGGAGGCCGGGCGAGGCGATCCAGCGCTCACGGTGGATGAGACCTTCGTCGAGGAAGACGCGGTTGAAGTAATCGACGATTTCCGCGTAAGGGACGTCTACGCCGAAGTCGGCGGCGAGGCGGCGGCTGAGGAGCCAATCGTTATTCCAGCCGCCCGAGTTCTTGTATTCCTGGATGCGCGTGGCGGTGACGGTTTGGCCGGTGAAGTGTTCGACGGTGCGGACGATGGTTTCGCGGTAGGAGGCGGTGACATCGACGAGCACGCCGTCCATGTCGAAAACAATGGTTTCGTATTTGTTTTGGGCGGTCACGCCTTCCAGATCCTTTCGAGTTCGTCGAGGAAGCGGCGAGCCTGCTCGCGGGTACCGGTTGTGACGCGGACGCAGCCGGGGAGTTCGTAGCTGCGGTCGCGTACGAGGACGCCGCGGCTGCGGAGTTCGTCGCGAATGGGGATGGCGCGATCGCCGGCCTGGAAGAGGACGAAGTTGGCCTGGCTCTTGTAGTAGGCGATGCCGAGGCGCTCGAAGCCGACGTAGAGCAACTCGCGGGCGGCGAGGGATTCGGCGACGTAGCGCTCGACGAAAGTTGTGTCTTCGACCG
>JAJYCN010000366.1 GCA_021778335.1 Acidobacteriota bacterium
AGGTTTCGCGAATGCGGTCGACGAGGCGGAGGAGAGTTTCGACAGTGGAGGGGTTGTCGGTGACGGGGTTGATGCCGATGACGGCGTCGCCCGCGCCGAGGCTGAGGCCGTCGACGATGGAGGCGGCGATGCCTTGGGGCGAGTCCGAGGGGTGGTTGGGCTGAAGGCGGGTCGAGAGGCGGCCGGCGAGGCCGAGGGTGTTGCGGAAGCGGGTGACGACGCGGATTTTGGCGGCGACGGCGATGAGGTCCTGGAGCCGCATGATTTTCGACACGGCCGCGGCCATCTCGGGGATGATCCCTGAAGCCAACTGACCTAATTTGACGGCGCCGGCTTCGTCCGATAGCAGCCAATCCCGGAATTCGCCCACGGTGAGATGTGCGAGAGGGGAGAACGAGGCTGCGTCATGCGAATCAAAGATCAGCCGGGTGACCTCGTCGGTTTCGTACGGGACGAGAGGTTCGGCGAGGAAGGTCCTCAGAGGCACATCGGCGAGGGCGAGCTGTGCCGCGGCGCGCTCTTCGGCGGTGGCGGCGGCGAGGCCGGCAAGTTCGTCGCCGGATCGTGCCGGTGAGGCTTTCGCGAGGAGGACGCGAAGGTTTTCGAATTCGTACACGCGGCCGAAGACGGTGTGTTTGAAAGCCATCGAGGTTTACGCACAACCGATCGAGTTGTAACCGTTAGTGCAGCGCGGAGATGGTAATGTCGCGAATTTGACTCCCCCAGTATCGCAAGTGGAGTCCGGCGTGGTTCAACGAACACGAAGCCGCGCCCGGCTATTTACGTTTCCGGGAGGACGAAACCCGCGGCGCGGCGCGGGCGTCGTACCGGAATCATGACCGAAGTTCTTCGGGACGCCGTGTACGCGATGCGCGTATTCCGGCGGGCGCCCGCGGTGGCGGCTTCCGCAGTGCTGTCGATCGCGGTGACGGTGGGTTTGGGCGCGGTGGTTTTTACGGCGGTAGAGGCGGTGCTTTTGAAGCCGCTTCCGTATGAGAGGCCGCGGGAACTCGTTCAATTGAGCAGCGGGGGACGGCTTGCGCCGTGGGTGTCGTGGTCCGATATGCAGGATGTGGCGCGGGGAGAGGGGAGCTTTTCTTCGGCCGGGGTGTACCACTACGCGCTGCTCAACTTGAGGGGTTCCGGCGGCAGCCTGCCCGAGGCTCTTTATGGCTTGTACGTGAGCGCGAGTTTGTTCCCGACGCTCGGCGTGACGCCGATGATCGGGCGGAACATTCTGCCGGAAGAAGATCAGCCGGGCCGCAACCACGAGATCATTCTCAGTTACGGTTTGTGGAAGCGGCTGTTCGGCGGAGACCGCCATGTAGTTGGGCGAAGTTTGACGGCGAATGGTTATGAATACCGGATCATCGGAGTGATGCCGGCGGGGTTCGACTTTCCGCTGCGCATGGCGACGACGGTGCGGACGCCTTCTCCGTACATGGAATTCTGGGCGCCGCTTGGGCAAGATGCGGCGCATGACGACCGGCGGAATACGCCGTACGGCGCGGTTGCGAGGCTTCGGCCGGGAGTGAGCGTAGCGGGGGCGGCGCAAGAACTCGCATCGATTTCGCGCGTGCTGGCGCAGCGGTATCCCCGCTCGAACCAGGACCGGGAAATCCGGCTTGCGCCGCTGGTGAAGCAGACTCTCAGCGGGCCGCGCGCGGCGTTGGGGGTGCTGATGGCCGCGGCGGTGTTGTTCATGCTGATTGGTTGCTCGAACGTCGCCAATTTGTTGCTTGCGCGGTCGCTGGCGCGGCGGCATGAACTGGCGGTGCGATCCGCGCTGGGCGCCTCGCGGTGGCGCATCCTGCGGCAGTTGCTGACCGAGAGTTGTGTGCTGGCCGCGGCGGGCGGCGTGCTGGGTTACCTGCTTGCGCTTGCGGCATGGCGCGTGCTGCCCGCCGTGGCGCCGCAGAATGTGCCGAGACTGGCTGAGGCCGCGGTGGACTGGCGGGTGTTTCTGTTTGCGCTGGCGGCGGCCGTCGGGAATGGCGTGCTGTTTGGCATCGCGCCGGCGTGGGACGGAGCGGGCGTAGAAGCGGGCGGCGGGTTCCGCGCCGCGGGCGGGAGAGGGTCGACGGGCGCGATGAGGAAACGCGCGCGGACCGGAATCGTGATCGCCGAAGTTGCCTTCACGGTGGTGCTGGTGGTTGCGGGCTCGCAATTGGGCTATGCGTTTGTGCGTTTGATGGCGGGAGGCGTGGGGTTTGAACCGAAGGGATTGCTTGCGTCGATCATCGTGCCGCAGGGGCAGGAATATCAGAATCCCGGGCATTGGCAGGCGTTTTACCGGAGGCTGATTGACCGGGCGCGGACTTTGCCTGGCGTGGTATCGGCGGGCGTGGTGGACGCTTTACCGTTCAGCGGAGAGAACAATGGCGCCTATGTGCGGACCGACGAAATGCCTGCTTCCGGCGGGAAGGAACGGGAGACAGCCGAGTACGACCTGGTAAGCGCAGAGTATCTGCAAACGCTGGGTGTGCGGCTGCTGCGCGGGCGGTGGTTCACGCGGGACGAGGAAGAACGGGCTCCGGACGTGGTACTGGTGGACGAGCGCGCCGCGAAGGCTTTCTTTGCCGGGCGCGATCCGGTGGGGCGGCGGATCTGCGTGAACTGCGCGGACGGGCAGGCGCCGGATTGGAGGCGGGTAATCGGGGTTGTAAGTTCGATCCGGCATGCTTCGCTCGATCGGGCCGCGGACCCGGAGATCTATGCGGCGGGCGGCGCCCTGAAAGCGGCGCAGTTTCTTGTGCTTCGGGTTCGAGGGCGCGCGACGGACTTAGTAAGTCCGCTGCGGAAGTTAGTTGCTGGCATCGATCCTGCGGTTCCGGTATATCTTAGCGCCGAGATGACTGCACTGATTGGAGACTCGGTGCAGGACCGGCGGTTTTTGATGTTGTTACTCGCGCTGACGGCTACGCTTGCCCTGCTGCTTGCCGCGGGGGGATTGTATGGAGTGGTGTCTTACACGGCTTCGATGCGGACCCGTGAGATCGGAGTCCGGATGGCTCTTGGCGCGTCGCGCGGCGATGTCCGGCGCCTTGTGTTGCTCGACGCCATGGGCATGGCGGCGGCAGGAGTGGCGATGGGAGTGGCGGGAGCAATCGTGGCGACGAGAGTGTTAAGCGGGATGCTGGCGGGTCTAAGTTCGGCGGGTTTGGGGGGCGTGATCTTCGGCGCGGGGATCGTGAGTGTGACGGCGGCCGGGGCAAGCCTGATACCGGCGCGGCGGGCGATGCGAGTGGACCCGATGGTAGCGCTGCGGCACGAGTAAGTGCGCCTGATCCCCCGGGTAGCGTGAGCGGGCGGGCGCGGCGCCGAGTCAAGCGAGGCTACATTCAGACGGAACGTGAATGCCGGGTTTATGACCGGGTTGCGGCCTTGAGCGACTGAATATTTACTAAGTGCGCCGGGGGACGAAGGAAGGTAATCACAAGATTTGCCGCGAAGACAGCCACGGCAGTAAGTTCGACGATTGCGGAGACAGGGAGGACGCGCCACATCCACGGGACGTAGTTTTCATAGGCCAGCACCTCGCTGACGACTCGAAGCATGCAGCCGAGGTTGAGTAAGACAAGCGAGGCGAGCATGAGGGCGGGGCTGAACAGGACGCGTGCGCCGCAGAAGGCGGGAAGGACTTTTTGGCCGATGGCGAAGACCATGGCGGCGAGGAAGCCGACGGTGATGGCGTGGCGGGAGGCGCCCCAGATGCCGTGATGGCGGTCGGCGAGGGCGGCGAAGACGCCGAGGGAGGTGGCGACGATCATCCAGACGTAGGCGAGGCGGACGAAGGCGGGGAAGCTCGAGTGGACGCCGTTGAGCTTGGCGGGTTGGATGGCGGGCTCGAAGACGCGGAGGCCGGCGATGGAGGCGGCGGTGGCTGGGAGAAGGAGGGAAGCGGCGAGCAGAGGAAAGCCGGCGGCGGAGGCGGCGACCGCGGCGAAGGCGGAGAGGCAGGCGGCGTAGAGCCAGGCGTTGCGCGGCGCGCGAAGACCGAGGAAGGTGGGAAGCCAGCGGGCGTTGAAGCCCCAGACGGTGGGAACGAGGAAGCCCCAGACAGGGAGCATGAGGAGGCGTTGATCGAGGCTGTCGGGGACGGCTGCGCCGGCGCCCCGCGCGGCGACGTAGATAGAGACGCCGAGGTTGACGAGCATGGTGAGGAGGAAGCCGGTGGTGGAGGCGATGACGATGAGCATCCATGCGGGTTTGGCTGACGGCGTTGGACCAGGCGCGGAGGTTGGTGCGGGGCGGTGGCCGGAGACGGTGCGGAAGAAGACGAGGAAGCCCGCGAGTTCGAGCACTGCGGCAATGGGCAGGGCGGGGAGCCAGGGATGGGAGGCGACGCCGGTGAGCCAACGAAGCAGCACACCGGCGGTCCAGAGGAAGTAGGCGAGCCAGCCGCGCGAGACGGCGAAGGCGGGCAGGTTACCCATCTTCGAGAGCGAGTAGAACCCGATGCCGAGAATGAAGGTCCCGAGCCAACCGAAGATCTGCGCGTGGCCGTGGGCCTGGATCCATGCGGCGGGCAGCATGGCGACGGTGTGGCGGGCGCTGATCGACAGCAGGTTCCAGACGCCGAGGAACGTGCCGGGCAGCAGCAGGAAAACCAGGCCGGTGGTGATGTAGACGGTGACGAGGGTCTGGAGTTTGGATTCGCGCTCGACGATTACCTGGGTGGGGTTTCGTCCGGCGGACTTAGACGCGAGCACGGGCTCCCTCCCGGAGCGACGCTTCGAGTTCGATCGCGCGGGGGAACAGGATGTTGTTTTCCAGGTGGACGTGGCGATGGAGGTCGCGCTCGAACTCCTCGAGGCCGT
>JAJYCN010000064.1 GCA_021778335.1 Acidobacteriota bacterium
GGGCGAGCATCGAGGGGCGCGCCGAGGTGGAGTTGCGCGAACTCGAGCTTGGCGGAGGAGAAGGCATAGAGACGCTGCATATCGAGACGCGGCCGATGGCGGGGTTTCGAGGCAACATTCCGCTGGCGGTGAAGGAAGCGCGGGAGCTTGCGGCGGCCGGACATCGCGTGGTGTTTTGCGCGGCGACGCTGGGCGACCTGGAGCGGCTGGCCGATATTCTGCGCGAGTACTCGATTCCGTTCCAGGTGGCGGTGACGAGCGAGGACGCTTCGCAGGCGCGGCTGGCCGAGCGCGGCTATTTGGGCGGGAGCGAAGCGAACACGCTGATCACGCGGGCGCGGGTGCGGCGTGGGGCGTTGTTCGTTGACCGGCAGGTGGCGCTGATCGGCAGCGACGACCTGTTCGAGGCGCGGGTGGAAGCGCGCACCGGGCCGAGGCGCGAGCAGATGGCGGCGTTCCGGACGGGGGCGGCGGATCTCGAGCCGGGCGATTACGTGGTGCACGCGGTACACGGGATCGGCAAGTTTCTCGGCGTGCGGGAACTGGAACAAAACGGCCAGCGCGGGGATTTTCTGCTGCTCGAATACGCCGGCGACGCGAAATTGTACGTGCCGCTGGCCCGGCTGGATCTGATCGAGAAGTTCCGGGGTGGGGGTGAAGCGGCGCCGCAGATGGACAGACTCGGCGGCGTGACGTGGGAGCGGACGAAGAAGCGCGTCAAGGCGAAGATGCGCGACATGGCCGAGGAGCTGCTGAAGCTGTATGCGCAGCGGCGGCTGGCCGAGGGGTTCGCGTTTTCGCGCGACAGCAACTGGCAGCGGGAATTCGAGGATGCGTTCGAGTTCACCGAGACGAAGGACCAGCTTGACGCGGTGGTGCAGATCAAGCGGGACATGGAGAGCCCGCATCCGATGGACCGGCTGCTGTGCGGCGACGTCGGCTTCGGCAAGACGGAAGTCGCCATGCGGTCGGCGTTCAAGGCGCTGGGCGACGGCAAGCAGGTGGCGGTGCTGGCCCCTACGACGGTGCTGTGTTTCCAGCACTTCGAGACGTTCAAGCGGCGGTTTGCGCCGTTTCCGGTGCGGGTGGAGATGCTAAGCCGGTTCGTCGAGCCGAAGCAGATGAAGCAGGCGCTCGAGGATCTGGCCGAAGGCAAGGTGGACGTTGTGACGGGCACGCACCGGCTGTTGTCGAATGACGTGGTGTTCAAGGACCTGGGGCTGCTGATTGTGGACGAAGAGCAGCGGTTCGGCGTGCGGCACAAGGAGAGGATCAAGCAGATCCAGCAGAGCGTGGATGTGCTGACGATGAGCGCGACGCCGATTCCGCGGACGCTGCACATGTCGCTGCTGGGGCTGCGGGACATGAGCGTGATCGAGACGCCTCCGAAGGACCGGCTGGCGATTCACACGGTGGTGGCGAAGTTCGATAAGAACCTGGTCCGTACGGCAATCGAACAGGAGATGAGCCGCGGCGGGCAGGTTTACTACGTACACAACCGCGTCGATACGATTTTCGAGCGGGCGGCGATGATTCAGGAGATGCTGCCGGAATGCCGGATCGGCGTGGGGCACGGGCAGATGGGCGAGGCGCAACTGGAAAAAGTTCTGCTCGGGTTCATGCGGCACGAGTACGACGTTTTCGTTTGTACGACGATTGTCGAGAACGGGCTGGACATTCCGCTGGCGAACACGATGATCATCGAGCACGCCGAAAGGTATGGGTTGAGCGAGCTGTACCAGTTGCGCGGGCGTGTGGGACGGAGCAACCGGAGGGCGTATGCGTATCTGCTGGTGCCGGCGGATACGGAGCTGAGCGAGGTGGCGCGGAAGCGGCTGGCGGCGTTGAAAGAGTTCAGCGACCTGGGCGCGGGGTTCAAGATCGCGGCGCTCGATCTCGAGTTGCGCGGGGCGGGGAATCTGCTGGGCGGCGAGCAGCACGGGCACATCGAGGCGGTAGGCTTCGATATGTACGTGCGGCTGCTGGAAGAGACGGTGCGCGAGCTGAAGGGCGAGGAGACGGCGCCGCAGATTCACTCGACGTTGAACCTGGGCCTGGAGGCCCGGATTCCGGCGGAGTACATTGCGAGCGAACAGCAGCGGCTGCGGGCGTACAAGAGCATCGCGGATGTGAACAGCGAGGAGCAGGCGGCGAAGGTGCTGGCCGAGATGGAGGACCGGTACGGTCCGGCGCCGGATGCGGTGAAGGCGCTGCTGAAGTTCGCGCGGGTGAAGGGCGAGGCGGAGCGGATGGGCGTGGAGGCGGCGGACCGGCGCGGCGGATTGCTGAACGTGAAGTTCCATCCCTCGTCGAAGGTGGATCCGGTGAAACTTATGGCGATGGTGAGCCGGACCAAGGGGGCGAAGTTCACGCCGGCGGGAGTGTTGCAGGCGCCGCTCGATGGGCTGGGCGACGGCACGCGGGCGCTGGCGGCGCTCGACGATGTGCTGCGGGAGTTGAAGTAGGCGCGGATGGGGGCGGCGCGGGGGGCGCGGTGGCGCTGGGTGGCGGTGGCGGTGTTTGCCGGCTCGTGCGTGCTGAATTACCTGGACCGGCAGGTGCTGGCGATGCTGCTGGTGATCTGGCATCGGAATGCGCCGTTCCGGTTCACGGATCGCGATTATGGGCTGCTGCTGAGCGTGTTTTCGATCGCGTATGCGCTGAGCGCTCCGGCGATGGGTTGGTTTCTCGATCGCGTGGGGCTGAATCGCGGGATTTCGATTTCGGTGGCGGGGTGGGGACTGGCGAGCCTGGGTTCGGCGACGTCGCACTCGTTTGGCGAACTGATGCTGTGGCGGTGCCTGCTGGGCGTGGCGGAGGCGGGCGGCATTTCGGCGATGGGGAAGATGGGCGGGATGTATCTGCCGGCCGAGGAACGGGCGGTGGGGCTGGCGATGAGCCAGCTTGGGTTGAGCCTGGGAGCGGGGCTGGCGCCGAAGTTTGCGGAAGTGGTGACGCGGGAGTATGGGTGGCGGTGGGTGTTCGGGGGCGTGGGCGCGCTGAGTTTGCTGTGGATTCCGGTGTGGCTTGTGACGGCGAGGCTGATTCCGTCGCCGATGGGAGATGGGCGTGGCGGTGGAGGCGCGTCGAGTTGGAAGTTGGCTCGGGACGGGCGGCTGTGGGCGATGGTGGGGGCGAACATGGCCGGGATGACAGTGTACAGTTTGTGGACGAACTGGGCGCCGCGGTATCTGGAGCTGATGCATGGGCTGAAGGCGGCGGCGGTGGCCGATTATGCGGGTTGGGTGCCGCTGGCGGGGTACCTGGGTTCGTTTTTCGGCGGGTCGCTGTCGTGGCGGCTGATCCGCGGCGGGGTGAGCGCGGTGGAAGCGCGGAAGAGGGTGTGTTTGGGGAGCGCGGCGGCGGTGCTGGGGACGGCGGCAATTCCGCTGGCGCCGGGGCCGGGTTGGGCGACGTTGGGGATGTCGCTGAGTTTTTTCTGGACGGCGGCGTGGAGCACGAACCTGTACACGCTGCCGGTGGATTTGTATGGGGCCGAGCGGGCGGCGTTTGGCGTGTCGGCGCTGGTGTTCGCTTATGGGGCGATGCAGGCGGTGGTGTCGCGGCCGCTCGGCGGGATTATTGAGCGGTATGGATTCACGCCGGTGTGCGTGGTGGCGGCGGTGTTGCCGCTGGCGGGGCAGGCGTTGGTGGCGGCGGTGGTGCGGGAGAGGGCGGGGGATCAGGCGTAGCGGATGAGCCACTCGGCGGCGAGGGCGGGTTTGGAGGCGCCTTCGACTTCGACGGTGACGAGCCAGGTTACGGTGGTGTCCTCGATTTTGCCGACCCTGAGGCGGGCGCGGATGCGGGCGCCGCTGGGGACGGGGGCGGGGAAGCGGAGGCGGTTGAAGCCGTAGTTGATGCGGAGTTTGAAATCGCCCTGGACGTCGACGGCTTCGCGGGAGAGTTCGCTGAGGAGCGAGACGGTGAGGAAGCCGTGGGCGATGGTGGTGTGGAAGGGGGATTCGGCGGCACAGCGGGTAGGGTCGATGTGGATCCACTGGCGGTCGCCGGTGAGACTGGCGAAGTCATTGATCATGTCCTGGGTGATGGTGTGCCAGGGGCTGAGGCCGGCTTCGGCGCCGGAGAGCGCGCGGAGTTCGTCGAGGCCGTGGATGATGCGCGGGGTAGCCATACGTAGACGAGATTAGCTGTTTGACACGCAAGCGAGGGAAGGCTAGTTAAGAAGCATGGAGCGGAGGCTGAAGATGGCGCGGACGTCCGTGGTCATTCGGCTCGCTGATGGTAGCGATAGACGGCGGCTTCCTTGCCGTAGGGGTGCTTGAGCGCGTCGGATGTGAGGACATGATCGAGGCGGCTAAGGCAGAGCAACGTGTGGGCGAAGGTGGCGACGACATCGAGTTCGTGGGAGATCATGACCCCGGTGCCGTGCTTGTGATGGAGAAGGAGGATGAGGCCGTAGAAGGCCGGTTCGACGGCGATGTCGATGCCGCCGGAAAGCGATCCGAGCTTGAGGTTGAGGGTGGCGGCGGTGTTGAGGTGGTTAAGATAATCGGCGATTTTTTCGCGTGGGCAGGTGGGGTGGGAGAGTTGGAGGAACTCTAGGACGGTGATCGGGAAGCTGCGATCGAAGGTGAAGCGCTGGGGAACGTAGGCGACGCCGGATCGCGCGCCGCGCGGGGAGGGCCGGTCCGGCGGAGCCGTAGGAGAGCCAGAGGTGAACGGCCGCGACCGCCGGTGTTCCGGAGACGGTATCAGGAGTCCTCGAAGGCGTGGGCGCGGTCAATGGCGCGGGCGTTGAATGTCATCAGGTCGATGTAAGTTGCGCGACCTTCGACGCCGCCGAGCGGATCGAGTTCGGCGCTGCCGAAGTGGTTGTCCCTGGCGAGGTTCTGGATGACGGCGGTGGCGGACTGTTCGAGGAAGACGATTCGAATGTTCTGCGATCGGATTTTTTTCTGGCGTTCGGCGAGGTAGCGGGGAGTGGGTTCGCCTCCGGCGGAGGGCTCGACGGAACCCGCAATTTTCAAGTCGAAGTTGGCGGCGATTTGGCGGGCGTTGCCGCGGTGAAGCCAGCGGTGCGGGTCTGCGGGGCCGTCGCTGGAGGTGCGGAGGCGGATGCGCCGATCGACGGGGAAGATTCGGGTAGCTTATGAGGCCTGGGCGGCCTGCGCGGCCCAGTCGTCGAGGCCGTGTCCGATGGTGACGATGAGCCGCGCGTCTGTCTCTTCGCTGGCGAGATTTCGCACGATGGTCTTAGAGCGGATAGATGGTTGCGGCGACGGCAAGCGTGGGGGAAGGGGTTCGGACGACGTGAGCGCGGCGGATGGCGACGAGTGCAGCAGTTCAACTGTTGCTGCCGCGAGGATCCAGATGTAGGACTGGCGCGGCCGTTTCATGGAAGGAATCTCCCTTGAACCGGCGAAGATAACAAGGTGTTCCTGAATCTTCGGCACCCGCTTGCAGCCGGATGGGGGAAGGTGTAGGGTTTGACGGTGCGGGTAGTCTGATTGGCCTCCCGATGGCGCGCGCAGTTTCTGCGGCGTGAGGAGGATGCCATCCCACGGGCGTTAGTCCGTTGCGGTAGTTTTCGATCAAATTGTGGAGGAGAAGACGATGATGAGAGAGATCTGTAGTCGAATCGGCCTGGGCGCGGCCCTTGCCGGCTTGTGCGCAGCGGCTGCCGGCATGGTTCAACCGGCTAGCGCTGCCACGTTATGCGTGAATGCGCATGGTTCGGGTTGTTATGCGACGATTAGCGAGGCGGTTGCCCACGCGGCGTCGGGCGACACGATTCAGGTGGCGCAGGGCGTTTACCAGGAGGATGTAGTTATCGGTCTTTCGCTCACCTTGGTTGGGCATAACGCGGCGAACACGATTATCGACGCGACGGGCTTGGCGAATGGAATTTACATCGACGGATTGGACCATTCGGGCCTCAGTGGGGTGACGGTGACGGGCTTTACGGTGCAGAACGCGAATTTCGAGGGGATACTTATTACGAATGCTTCCCATGTTAGGGTGACGGGGAATCGGGTGGCGGGAAATGACCGGAGTCTGGATTTCGCTACGGCCAGCTGCCCTGGGCTCCCGGCATTCGAGACGGCGGAGGGTGAAGATTGCGGGGAAGGGATCCATCTGTCGGGTGTGACCTGGTCGAAATTCGCGCAGAATCTGATCGAGAACAATTCGGGTGGGATTTTAGTCAGCGACGAGACGGCGGCGACACACGACAACTGGATCGTCGACAACATTGTGCGGAACAACACGTTGGACTGCGGGATTACGATTCCTTCGCATCCGCCGGCGCCCGGGTTGAACGACGGGCATCCGTTCGGCGTTTATGACAACACGGTGTCGGGCAATGATGTGCTGTACAACGGGAATAATGGCGTCGGGGCGGGAATTGGATTGTTCGGGTTCCTTCCGGGCGCGCGGGTTTCCGGCAACACGATTTCGGGCAACCGGATCATCGGGAACGGTCTGCCGGGGGTGACGATGCATGCGCATTCGCCCGGCGAGAACATGAATGGCAACACGATCACTGGGAACTATATCTCGGGTAATGGTCCCGATACCAAGGACGCGGCGAC
This sequence comes from Acidobacteriota bacterium, assembly GCA_021778335.1. Classification (GTDB taxonomy): domain Bacteria; phylum Acidobacteriota; class Terriglobia; order Bryobacterales; family Bryobacteraceae; genus JAJYKC01. Next base: position 6,555 of record JAJYCN010000064.1, read on the forward strand.
TCCGGGGCCTACCGGGATTAATTTGTACATCAATATTCATGGCACGCCCGGGCCGTCCGGAATCGTGGTTTCGAAGAACGTGATCAAGGACGAGATGGTTGATGTTGTCGTGCATACGCCGGAGAGCGTGGCTGTGAACTGGAACAACCTGAACGGCAACGGCATGGGCGTGATGAACCTGGGAACGGCGAGCGTGGACGCTTCGAACAACTGGTGGGGCTGCGCGCAGGGACCGGGAGCCCCGGGGTGCTCCGGGATGGACGGAACGAACGTGACGGACACGCCGTTTTTGACTTCGCCGGCGGTGCCGAACGGATCACCGACGGCGCAGAAGTAAATTAGCCGGTGGTACGCCAGCCCAAGCGTTTGTTGAGCGTGTAGTTCCAGAGCATGGTTACCACGATGGCGACGGTGTTGGCCAGGTAGCGGTTAATGCCGAACCAGTTGAACTGGATGTTCAGCAGCACGACGCTCAACACGAGGCCGAGGGCGCAGATTGCGTTGAATTTCAGGAAGCGCCGGAACTTCTTTCGCAACGAGCGCTCCCGGCCGACGAGGCGGGCAAAGGTCCAGGCGTCGTTCCAGAGGAAGTTATTCACGATGGCGGCTTCGGCGGAGGCGATTTTGCCGCGCGTGAGGCCGAACCCAAGCGCTTGGGGATCGCTCAGCAGATAAAGAAGCAGCATATCGACGAGGTAGCCCGTGGCGCCGACCAGGCAGAACCGGATGAACGGGGACTGGGCGAGAAGGTCGACGCGGAGGCGCAAGAGGTGTTGCAGGTACTGGAGGTAGATCCTGGTCGAAATCTTGCTGCTGCCTTCCTGACGCTCGCGGAAAACGTAGCCGACTTCAACGATCGCGCCAATGGCGCCGCGGCCGAGGATCTCGATGAGGATTTTGTAGCCGGTGGGATTGAGGGGTTTTCCGGCGATGGTGCGCCGCTTGAGCATGAAGTAACCGCTCATCGGGTCGCTGACGCGGCCGACTACGTCGGGCAGCAGAACCAAGCCGATCATCTGGGCGGTGCGGCTGACGATGCGTCGGAGGATGCTCCAGTCGCTGACGCCGCCTTCTTCGACGTGGCGGCTTCCGATGGCGAGGTCGGCGCCGCCGCGGATGGCTTGGACGAGTTGTCCGAGGACTTCGGGGGGATGTTGCAGGTCGGCGTCCATGACGGCGAGGATTTCGCCGCGCGCGGCTTGCCATCCCCGGATGACGGCGGTGGCCAATCCGGATTCGCGCGTGCGGCGGATGACGCGGATCCCGGGAATCGTGTTTGAAAGCTCCAGCGCAAGATCGGCGGTTCCGTCCGGGCTGTTGTCGTCGACGACGATGACCTCGTAAGTCAGGCTCTCCACCTGGGAAAGGGTGTTGCAGACAGCTCGGAGTGCGGGTTTTATGTTCTGAGCCTCCTTGAACGTCGGCAGGACGAGGCTGAGTTCGATCGCACGGGTTTCGGGGCATTCCGGGACGACATAGCTGCCCGACGGCGGGGGCAGAAGCGCGGGCGTTGGAGAGGGATTTGTGGAGGAGGCCATTATTGGCTATTTCGGGTAATTTCGCGCATTTGGGTAGAGGAAATCAAGTTGCGATGGGCGGTTTGCAGACAGCGAACCGCATCGCACGAGAGGAACACATCCATCTTGCCGCTTCATGGCACTTCCAGCGTAGCCGAGGAGTGCCGGAGCTTCGGACCCGGCGCGGGTGTAGACTGTACGGCATTAGAAGATAGGGAGGCACAGGATGCGGATTTTGGCGGCGTGGTTTCTGCTGGCGCTTGGGGCGCAGGCGGGCGATGGGGCGCGGATGCTGCTGTATGTGGACAACAGCCTGGGAGACGACTTGTCGGTGATCGATTTGTCTACGATGAAGGCCGTCGACACGATCCGCGTGGGGAAGGAGCCGCACGGGTTGTGCGCGCCGGCCGACGGGCGGAGCGTGTTTGTGACGATCGAGAGCGAGAACAATTTGAAGGCGATCGATACCCGGACGGGGAAGATCACGGCGACGATTCCGGTGACCGGGCGGCCGAACGAGTGCGCGGCGACGCCGGACGGGCGGTATGTGGGCGTGCCGATCCGGAACGGGAACAGTCTCGACATTGTGGACATGCGCCAAGAGAAGGTGGTGAAAGTGCTGCCGGTGAAGGAGCCGCATAACTGCTTCAATGCCGGGAGTAACGATGAGTTATATGTTTCGTCGATGGGGAGTCATGAGATCGAGGTTGTTAACTTGAAGACGATGACTTACTCGGCGAAGGTGCCGGTGGGTGGGATTCCGCGGCCGTATGCGGTGACGAGCGACCGGAAGACGCTTTACTCGGCGCTGACGGGGCTGCATGGGTTTGTGGTGGCGAGCGTGCCGGAGCGGAAGGTGGTTGAGCGGGTGACGCTGCCGCCGGCGCCGCCGCTCGATTGCCCGCTCGAGGTGAACACGCCGACGCACGGGCTGGCGCTGACGCCGGATGGATCGAAGCTGTGGGTGACAAGCCTGGCGGACGGAGGCTTGTATGTGTGGGATGTTGTGACGAAGAAGACTTCGGCGATGATTCGCGTCGGGAAGTGTCCGAACTGGATCACGTTTTCGCCGGACGGTAAGTACGGCGTGGTTAGTAACAGTGACGACAACGATACGTCGATCCTCGACGCGGTCAGCGGGGAGGAAGTGGCGCGGGTGAAGGCCGGCAAGGGGCCGAAGCGGGTGCTGGTGGTGAGGGTTCCGGCGGCGTAGTCCAGTTACACGTACGGGATGTTCTGGGCGTTCATGGCGCCTTTCATGTAGCCGAAGGCGAAGAGCTTGCCGGAGATTTCGTAGCCGGGGTGGTCGTTTGGTTCACCGTCGAGGGTGGGGGCGTGGTCGGGGCGCATGGGGCCGTCGAAGCCGGCCTCGTGATAGATGGCGAGCATGCGGGCGAGGTCGGTGGGGCCGTCGTCGTGGAAGGTTTCGCGGAATTTGTATTTCGTGCCGCGGACGTCGCGGAAGTGGACGAAGAAGATTTTCTTTTGCGGGCACCATTCGCGGACGAGGGCGGCGATGTCCTCGCCCATGAGTTTGAAGTTAGCTTGGCAGAAGGTGATGCCGTTGACGGGAGAGGGGACGATGTTCATGATGCGGCGGTAGTTGGCGGCGCTGGTGGCGATGCGGGCGATGCCGCGTAGGGGATTGAGGGGCGGGTCGTCGGGGTGGAGCGCCATCCGGACGTTGGCCTTTTCGGCGACGGGAATGATGGCCTTGAGGAAGTACTCGATGTTGGACCACATCTGGTCTTCACTGACGCGGCCCCATTGGGTGAGGCCGAGGGCCTCGGCGTCGCGGTCGTCGAATTCGCTGATGAGCGCGCCGCCGCGGTCCGGGATGTTGGTTTTGGTGCGGTACCAGCCGAGGCCGGCCATGAAGTTGTAGCAAACCATGGGGATGCCGTTATCGGAGAGCGCGCGGATGGCGGCGATGTAGTTTTCGATTTCCTCGTCGCGGCCGGGAAGGCCGAGTTTGATCTTTTCGGCGGGGACGGGGTGGCTCTCGACACCGGCGACGGTCATGCCGTGGGCTTCGAACTTGCCGCGGATGCCGGCGAGAGTGGCGCGATATTGTGAGCGCGGCACTTTACTTAGCTCGCCTTCGACGTTGGCGATGGCGTGCTTGACGCCAACCTGATTGAAGATGCGAATCTTGTGGGTTTCATTTACCTCGAGCATCTCCGAAATGCGGATGGCGGGACCGGAGGGTTGGTGGGTTGCCCTCTCGGGGGTGGTGTTTTCAGCGGCGACGGTGAGGGCGGCGAGACTTGACGCCAGGACGCCGCGGCGTGTGGGCTGGTTCATAGTTTTCCTTGTCCGATGAGCAATTTATCACCGTTTTCCATTCCAGGGAAGGGCAAAAAGGAGTAACATTGAAACGATTCCGGTCGCCTAGTATTTTGGTGTTACGCGTGAAAGCCTGGGTCGAGGGGTTCGCGGTCGCCGCGATGACGGCGGTAGTGTGCGCGGCGGGGCCGGCGGCGAACGGCTCGGCTTCCGGATTTGAGAGCGCGGTCGAGCCGTTTCTCCAACAGAACTGTTTCCTGTGCCACAACGCGAAGTTGAAGACGGGCGGGTTGAACCTGCAGTCCTTCACGGACGCGGACGCGGTGGCGGCGGCGCGGGCGACCTGGGAGCAGGTGGAGAAAAAGATTGCGGCCGGAGAGATGCCACCGAAGGGGTTGCCGAGGCCGGCGGCGACGAGTGTTACGGCGGTTACAAAGTGGCTCGACACCGAGTTCCAGAGGGAGGATGCGCTGGCGAAACCGGTGGCGGGACGAGTTACGGCGCGGCGGTTGAACCGGGCGGAGTACAACAACACGATTCGCGATCTGCTGGCAGTGAACACGCGGCCGGCGGACCAGTTTCCGCAGGATGACTCCGGATACGGATTTGACGACATCGGAGACGTGTTAACGGTGTCGCCTGTATTGATGGACCGGTATCTGCGGGCGGCCGAGCAGGTGGTGCGCCTGGCGCTGGACGGGCCGGCCGCGATGCAGGTGTCGCTCGCGAAGCTGCGCGGCGGGCCGGGAAAAATCGTGCACACGAAGACGCCTCCGGCGCAGTATGACGAAACCGGGCTGACGCTGCCGAACGCGGTGCATGCGATGTACCGGTTCCCGGTGGAGGGCGATTACACGATCCGCATGTATCCGGGCGGTTCGCGGCCGGGCGGGAGCGACGGGATTCAGCTTGCGCTGTGGCTGGATGGGGCGCGGATGTGCGTGGTGGATCTGGATATCGGCGACAACGCGCCGGGCTCGACACCGGGCGAGCAGGACCTGACGGGACGGCCGAAGGAGTGCACGGTACACGTGACGGCGGGCGAGCATTGGGTGGCCGCGGCGATTCCGCATCTGTATGAGGGGCTGCCGGCCAGTTACGGGGGGCCGAAGCCTTCGTCGCGGCCGATTCCCAAGGTTGACTTGAGTTCGTTCTTTGCGTCGCTTGACGCGCGGAAGGATCTGACGCCGGAAAAGAAGGCGGCGATCAAGCAGCGGGTTGAGGCGCGGATGAAGGAAGTGAAGCCGGCCAACGATGCGCGCCTGAGCTACATCGAGGCCGTCGGGCCGTACCACGAGGTGATGGGGCCGAGCGAGGCGAGCCTGCGGAAGATTTTCGTGTGCGGGCATCTGGACGGGCATCACAATGCGTCGTGCCCGCGGGTGATCACGGCGAGTTTTCTGGAGCGCGCGTTCCGCCGGCCGGTGAGCGATGCGGAGGTGGAGAAATATCTTGGCCTCTACCAGCAGGCGCGGCACGAGGGCGGATCGTTCAACGACGGGATTGCTCTGGCGCTCGAAGGGGCGCTGGTGTCGCCGGATTTTCTGTTCCGGATTGAGAAGGATCCGGGGACGGTGGCGGACGGAGCGGCGTATCCGGTGAACGATTTTGAGTTGGCTTCGCGGCTGTCGTATTTCCTGTGGAGCAGCATGCCGGACGAGGAACTGGAGCGGTGCGCGCGGAACCACACGCTGCGGAACCCGGAGGTGCTGGAAGCCGAAGTGCACCGGATGCTGCGCGATGCGAAGTCCGAGGCGCTGGTGGATAACTTCGGCGGGCAGTGGCTGCAGTTTCGCGCACTGGAAAGCGCGCAGCCCGACCGGGATAAGTTCCCGCAGTTCGACGAGTATCTCCGGATGTCAATGCGACAGGAGACCGGGATGTTTTTCTCGGCGATTGTGCATGAGGACCGGAGCGTGCTGGATTTCCTGGACGGAAATTATACGTACGTGAATCAGCGGCTGGCGGAGTTATACGGGATTCCCGGCGTGATGGGACCCGAGTTCCGGCGCGTGGATTTGGCGGGCAACACGGAACGCGGAGGGGTGCTGGGGCAGGCGAGCGTGCTGACGGTGTCGTCGTATGCGACGAGGACGTCGCCGGTGATCCGGGGGAAGTGGATTCTCGAAAACATTCTGAACGATCCGGTGCCGCCGCCTCCGCCGAATGTGCCGAACCTGGATGTGGCGGAGGTGGGTACGTCGGTGTCGCTGCGGCAGCAGTTGGAAAAGCACCGGGCGAACGCGGTGTGTGCGTCGTGCCACTCGCGGATGGATCCGCTGGGGTTCGGGCTGGAGAATTACAACGCGATCGGCGTGTGGCGGACCAAGGACGGAAAATTTCCGATCGACGCTTCGGGTGTGCTGCCGAACGGGCGGAAGTTCGATGGTCCGGAGGGATTGAAGGCGGTGTTGCTGAGCGACCGCGAGGCGTTTGCGCGGTGCATGGCGGAGAAGATGCTCACCTACGCGCTGGGCCGGGGTGTGGAAGATTACGACCGGCCGACGGTGAACGGGATTGTGAAACAGATGGCGGCGCACGATTATAAGTTTTCCTCGCTGGTGTTAGGGATTGTTACCAGCATGCCGTTCCAGATGCAGGAAGAGAAAGGGCAGAAGTTAGTAAGTCATGATCATCACTCATAAGCATCTACCGAGGAGGACGTTTTTGCGGGGGCTGGGCGTGAGCATGGCTCTGCCGCTGCTGGACGCGATGACGCCGGCGATGGCGGCGACGGCGGGGCTGAAGACGGCGGCGCCGGCGCGGATGGCGTTTGCGTACGTGCCGAACGGGGTGATCATGAAGGACTGGACGCCGCAGGCCGCGGGCGCGGTGTTCGACCTGCCGGCGACGCTACAGCCGCTGGCGGCGCTGCGCTCGGAGATCGTGGTGCTCAGCGGGCTGAGGCATCACAATGCCGATGCGCTCGAAGACGGCGCCGGGGACCATGCGCGGGCGGCGGCGTGTTTCTTGACCGGCGTGCATCCGAAGAAGACGGCGGGCGCCGATATTCACAACGGCATTTCGGTGGACCAGATTGCGGCGAAGAAGCTGGGCGCGGACACGCGGCTGGCTTCGATTGAGCTGGGGTGCGAGGATTCGCGGACGGTGGGTAACTGCGATTCCGGGTATAGCTGCGCGTACACCAACAGCATTTCCTGGCGGACGCCGACGGCGCCGATGCCGCCGGAGACGAATCCGCGGGCGGCGTTCGAGCGTTTGTTCGGCGAGGACGCGGGGCTGGATCCGAAGACGAGGGCGCGGCGGGAGCGCGACCGGCAGAGCATTCTCGACCTGGTGCAGGAGAGGACGCAGGCTTTGACGGCGACGCTCGGGCCGCCGGATAAGGTGAAGCTCGACGAGTATCTGTATTCGGTGCGCGACATCGAAAAGCGGATTGAGATGGCGGAGCAGCGGGGGCCAGGGGAGCGGCCGGCAATCGGCGAACCGGCGGGGATTCCGGTGCTGTTCAGCGATTACGTGAAGCTGATGTACGACCTGCAGGTGGTTGCGTTCCAGACGGACGCTACGAGGGTTTCGACGCTGGTGGTGGGGCGCGAGGGCAGCGTGCGGACGTATGGGGAGATCGGCGTGCCGGACCCGCATCATCCGTTGTCGCATCATCGCGGGAACCCGGAGTGGATCGCGAAGCTGCAGAAGATCAACCAATTTCACGTGGAATTGTTCGCCTACTTCCTGAACAGGTTGAAGCAGACGCCGGACGGAGACGGGAGCCTGCTGGACCATACGATGGCGATTTACGGAAGCGCGATCGCGGACGGCAACAAGCATACGCATTTCGACCTGCCAGTGCTGCTGGCCGGGCGGGGCGGCGCAATCCGGCCGGGGCGGCACGTGGTGTACGAGCAGACCACTCCGATGACGAACCTGTATTTGACGCTGCTCGATAAAGTGGGCGTGGAGCCGGAGACGGTTGGCGACAGCACGGGCAGGCTGGAGCACGTGACGGACCTGTAGCCCGGCCGTTTTAGCTTGGCCAGTGGCTTCCCCAGGAGGCATGGCGGGCGGCGCGCCAGAGAGGGTCGCGCTTGCGGATTCGAGCTTCGGCGAGGCCATCCGGGGTGCAAAGCGACAATTCGATCAGGCCGGGGTGTTGGACGGGGCGGCGGATCACGACGGCTTGGCCCGGCGTTGGCGCGTGGCGCGTGGCGACGGTGTAGCTGAATTTCTCGTCTTCGTAGGACAACTGGGATGTCTTGAGACGCCGGAGGAGGGCGCCGCGTTCGAGGCGGGCCGCGAAATGGCACCAGTCGCCGGGCGGCATGGGACAGGCGCCGGAGTGCGGGCAGGGTGCGGCGATTAAAGCGCCTTGGCCGATGAGTGTGGAGCGGGCGTCGCGGAGGACGGCGAAGCCGGCTTGCGAGCCGGGTTCGAGGACGATGACAGATTGTTGGGCGGCGCGGAAGGCGGCTTCGACGGCCGGGGCGCGGCGCGGGGCGGGGAATTCGCCGAGGGAATAGGAGAAGACCGCGATGTCGCAGGGGGCGAGAGGCAGGAGAGCGGCGGCGTCGGCGGTGAGGAACTCGAACGGAACCGGAAAGCTCGCGCGGCGGAGCAGCGTGCGGGCCAAGGCGGCCATTTCGGGGTCGCGTTCGAGGCAGACGATGCGTTCGAGGCCGGGCCATTGCGCGGCGGCGGCCCAGGCGATGGCGCCGGCGCCCGCGCCGAGGTCGAGTAGGACGCGGGGCTGCGCGGGGGTTTTGGAGAAGACGAAGCGGGCCGCGGCGTAGGTGGCGGGCATGCGGGTTAGCGCATAGGCGAGCGCTTCGAGGGGCGTGAAGGGGCGGTGGGGCGACGCGGGAGCGTCGCGATAGGAGCGAGAAAGGGCGTCCGCGGCGGCCGCGAGGTCACGCAACGGGAAGCGTCCGGCTTCCTCGTCAAGCGCCGCGCGGAGCGGTTCGGGGATCTGCAAAGTTCAGGCGGCGGCCGGTTGAGCGCGGGCTTGGGTGAGGCGGGAGATCCAGGCTTCGAGCCCGAACAGGACGGCGGAGTAAACTACGTTGCCGGCCAGCGTCCAGCCGAAGAACGGGATGCCGGCGATGTAGCAGGCGGCGAGACCGGCGGGGGTGGCCGGGTAGATGGTGCTGGTAAGCCAGACGGCGAAGTTAGTGATGAAGAAGAACTGGGTGGCGCAGAGCAGCGTGGCGGCGGCGATGCGGGGGACGGTGAGGCGGTGGCGCATGGCGCGGCCGATGGCGACGCTGATGAGGAAGCTGGCGTAGATGAAGATCTGGGCGCGGGAGAAGGCGGGAACGCCGTAGTAAGCGCCGAGGATCGGATCCGTGGCGGCCATGACGGCGATCGGGACGAGGTACGCCTGCCACCAGGGGAGCTTGGCGCCGGAGAACAGGCTGGCTGCTCCAACCGGGGCGAAGTTCGGCGGATGAGGGATGAGGCGCCCGAGAACGCCGGCGACGGTGAGCAGTAAGGCCGCGGGACTCTTGTGGGCGGCGTGTTCCGGTTCCGTGCGTTTCATATGCAGCGATTATAGCCGATCGAGGTCCGCCTCGGTCCATTCGGGCAGGGCGCCGGGGCGGCTGGCGACGAAGGCGCCGAGGCGGTTGGCGAAGGCTCCGGCTTCGTTGGGCGGGAGATGGCGGCTGATGGCGTCGATGAGAGCGGCGGAGAAGGCGTCGCCGGCGCCGACGAGGTCGGAGACCGGAACGGGGACGCCGGGGCATTCGGCGTAGACGCCGTCGAGCAGCAGGGCGCAGCCCTTGGCTCCGAGTGTGATGCAGACGCCGTGGATCGGGGAACGGGACGAGAGGGCTCTGCAGAAGGCTTCGATGGGTGATGCGGGGAGTTGCCAGGCGGAGGCGATGCGGCGGGCTTCGTCCTCATTGAGCTTTACGAGATTGGCCTGGCAAAGAAGGGTGGCGACGAGAGACAGGTCGTCGTTGGCGGGGCGGAGATTGATGTCGTAGAAGGTAGTCGCGTTGGGGCAGGCATCGATGATGCGGCGGGTGGCGGAGCGGACGGCGGGGCTGCTTTGGGCGAGGGTTCCGTAGTAGATGACGCCGGGTTGCGTGGCGGCGAGGGCGGCGAGTTGGGCGTCATCGAGCGCGGGGAAGTCGTAGGCGGCGGGGCGGTGGATGGTGTAGTGGGGCTCGCCGGCTTGGAGTGCGACGGTGACGTAGCCGGTGGGAGCTTGATCGGTGCGGGCCATCCAGCGGGTGGAGACGCCGAGGCGGCGCATTTCCTCGAGGGCTTTTTCGCCGCGTGGGTCGGCGCCGGCGCCGCTGACGAAGTGGACCTGATGGCCGAGGCGGGCGGAGTGGGCCGCGAAGTTGAAAGGCGCGCCGCCGAGACGGTCGCCGGTGGGGAATACATCCCAGAGAATTTCGCCGATTACGATCAGGTTCACGGAGGTGTTTCGCCTAGAGCGGTCCGTCCCTGTATAGCATGTTGCGGGCGGGCCGGGTAGGCAGCCGGATGGCGATTCGCGGCGGGAAGGACTCGTATTCTAAGATGAGTGGGCGGCGTAGAGACGGTTTTCGGTTTGAAGCGTCTAACCGGTTGGTGCAAGGAATCGCTGAAAGTCTGGTCCCCTGCGCGGCCGCGCCGCCGCGGCAAATGGACGAAACAGAGTTGATCCGGGCGGCCCAGGCGGGCGACGAGCGGGCCTTTGAAGAGCTTGTGCGGATGCACGATCAGGCCGTGCTGCGCCTGGCGATGAACCTGCTGCGGTCACCGGAGGACGCCAACGACGTGTACCAGGAGGCGTTTCTGCGGGTGTTCCGAAATCTCAATTCGTTCCGGTTCGACTGCAGTTTTCACACGTGGCTGTACCGGATTGTGACGAACCTTTGCATGGACGCGCTGCGGCGGAAGAAAGTGCGGCATGAGCAGAAGCGGCCGGCGGCGGAGGACGGCGCAATCAGCGACCGGATCGAACGGGTGGAAGAGGACAGAGTGCACGGAGATCCGCAGCGGGCGCTGCTGAGCGCCGAGCTGCGGGAGCGGATCGGGAAGGCGCTCGGTGAGCTGACACCGCGGGAGCGGATGGTATTTGAGCTGCGGCATTACCAGGGAATGCGGCTGCGCGCAATTGGGGAAGTGCTGGGAGCGAGCGAGGAGGCGGCGAAGAACTGTCTGTTCCGCGCGACGCAAAAGATGCGGGCCTCGCTGGGAGATTTCGTATGACTTGCGACGAGGTAAGGCTCCGGCTGTCGCTGCACGTGTACGGCGAGTTGAGCTTCAACGAGGAAGAGGCGGTGGAGACGCACCTGGCGGGCTGCGAGGCTTGCCGCGTGGCGCTGGAACGGACCCGGCTGATGCACGAGGCTTGGGACGAGATGGAGGCGGCGCCGGCGCCCACGATGCTGGCTTCGAGCCGGCGGGAGCTGATGGCTCGGGTGGCGGTTGCCCGGGAGTCCAAAGGCTGGGCCACGCGGCTGGCCGAGCGGCTGGGGCTGAAGTGGAAGCTGGTGAGTCCGATATGGCAGCCGCTGGGGGCGATGGCTCTGCTGGTGGCCGGATACTTGGGAGCAAGGGTTGGCCCGTTGGCGCCGGGAAGGCCGGACGAGGCGTCGCTGGCCGCGCCGCTGGCGTCCCGGGTGCGGTATGTCGAACCGGAGACGGCGGGGCGGGTGAGGGTGGTGGTCGAGGAAGCGCGGCAGCGGGTGCTGACCGGGCGGCCGGACGACGAGGCAATCCGGCGGCTGCTGATGGCGGCGGCGCGGGACCCTGGGGATCCGGGGCTGCGGGCCGAGTCGGTGAACTTGTTGCGGGGGCAGTTGGACAGCGAGGACGTTCGGGCGACGCTTCTGTACGAGGTCCAGCACGATCCGAACGCCGGCGTGCGGCTGGCGGCGCTGGAGGGGTTGAAGCAGTTTGCGGGGGACCCGCAGATGCGGCGCGTGCTGACGCAAGTGCTGCTGAGCGACCGAAATCCGGGCGTGCGGAGTGAAGTGATCGACGTGCTGGTGGAGAAGCGCAGCGACGACGTGGTGGGCACGCTGCAGGAGTTGATGCACGGAGAAGAGAACCAGGACGTCCGCGACCGGTGCGAGCGGGTGCTGGCGTCCTGGAAGGCTTCGGCCGGAACGTTCTGAGGCGCAGGAGATGCCGGGCTTGTTGGAAAGGATGACGAGAACGGGGGTTGCGGCGGCGATTGTGGCTGCCGTGTTTGCATGCGGCGTCATGGCGCAAGCCCCGGCTCCCGCGGCCCACCCGGGGTCGTATCTTGGTATCGGTGTTCGGGAACTGCCGGCTCAGCGGGCCGAATCGTTGGGTGTGCCCGGCGGCCATGGGGTGGAAGTATCGGTGGTGGTGGACGGGACACCGGCGGATCGGGCGGGACTGAAGATGGGCGATGTCGTGCTTCAGTTCAACGGCCAGCCGGTGGACGGCGTGGAGGCATTCATGCGGATGGTCCGGAACGCCCCGCCAGGACGCCCGGCGCGGGTTCAGGTGTGGCGCGAGGGAGCTTCGAAGACGGTGAGCGTGGTGCTGGGAGCACGGCAACCGGGGATGCCCAGATTCGTCGCGGCGCCACCGCCGCCGCCCGGCAACGCGATGGCCCCAGACCCGATGTTCGAGGAGTTTCCGGGATGGGTGCCGATGGGAGGCGCCGGGCTGCTGGGAATCGAGGTGGAAACCCTGACGCCCCAGTTGGCCGAGTATTTCGGTGTGAAGGCCGGCGTGCTGGTGCGCTCGGTACGGCGCGGCGGGGTGGCGGACCGCGCGGGCATGAAAGCCGGCGATGTGATCGTGAAGGTCGAGGACACGCCGGTGGCCACGACCGGGGAACTGCTGGATGCCGAGGCGACGGCCCACGCCGGGGGCAGTTGTGCGATTACCGTCTCGCGCGACCACAAGCCGCGGACGATCACGGCGATACTCGACGGCGACACGCAGCGCGTGACGCCGGTCCGGCTGCACGAGCGGTAGCGGTTCAGCCGTTGGCCGCGGCCAGTTCCTCGACTCGCAGGAGCAACTCCACTTCGGCACGCGGAAGCTGGAGCGCGGCGGCGATGCCGGCGGGCTTTTCTCCCTGGCGGGACAGGCGCAGAACCTGGGTTCGTTTATTTAGATTGAATCCGGAGCGCAGCGGCGCGGGCGGAACGAGCGCGGTGGAACGGTCCTCGGCGGCGCGAAGGCGGGTGTCGAACGATTCGAGGCGGCTTTCCAGGTTCTCGCGGATGCGCTCGATTTCGTCTTTCCCCTCCCGGGCGCCGCCGGCGGGTTGGCGTTTCAGCGACAGAAATAGAAACAAGGCGGCCAGAAGGCCGAGGGCCTCCACGCCGAGCGCGGTGTACACGGCCCACATCGGGAGAGTCAGCATTATTCGATCGACCTCAGTCTTTCCTGGCGGCTTACGACATGTTGAATGCGTACGCCAAAGTTTCCTTCCACCACGACTACTTCTCCGCGTGCAATGACGCAGTTGTTCACGATGACCTCGACGGGTTCGGAGACGGTGCGGTTGAGCTCGACGATGGAGCCGGTGGTGAGCTTGATGACATCCTTGAGCGGCAACTGGGACTGGCCGAAGGACACGCTCACCGGGAGTTGAACGTCGAGCAGGAGATCGAGCCGCTTGGATTGCAGGTGTTCTGTGGCGAGGGCGCCCGGCTGCTGCGCCGGGCCGGCGACGGCGGTCTGGCGCGCGGGCCCGGCCGGGGAATCGCCGGGCTCGACCGCGGCGTCGGAGACCGCCAGATAGAGCGGAAGGGTTTCATCGCCGGCATGCACGAGGAGGGAAAACGGGAAGCCGCCGCCGGCGGAGGCGGAGAGATCCGGATCGAGGCAGTTGACCTCGCGGCCGAGGCGGGCCGTCAGGGCTTGGCTGAGTGCGGCAAAGGACTGGCCGGCCAGTTCCCGGAACGTGTCCCGGGCCATCGCCTCATCGACCTGCTCGATGAGGGCGGCGGTGAGGACGGTGTCTCCGATGCCCTGCCACGACCGGGCGGGGACCGCGAGTTCGAGGGCCGCGCCGGCCGTGTGGCTGAATACCTGGCGCCAGACGAGCGTGCCCGGCTTTGTCAGGTCTTCCGGCTGCGAAGAAGTTTCCTCAACCTCCACGACGGCCTTCGTGCCCGTCATGGACTCGATGGCGAGCGCCAGGCCTTTGGCAAACTCCCGCGCGGCCCAGAGCGAAGCGGGGGAAGCCGGCATGTTCAGGCTCCTCTTTCCATGGGCCAGCGTTTCTCGATGTAGGTTCTCAGGCGCATGATCGCCTGCGATTTCAACTGCGAGATCCGGGACTCGTGAAGCTTGACGACCTTGGAAATTTCACGCAGGGTGAGCTCCTCATGGAAGTAGAGGCTGAGCACGAGACGCTCGACTTCGGGAATCCGATCGAGGGCGGCGGCAAGGAGACGAAGAAGTTCGCTGCGCTCGAGCAGCCGGGAGGGCCAGTGCTCCTCGTCGTCGGAGATGTATTTGAGCAGATCGCGGCCGTCCTCTTCCGGGGAAGCGCCTTCCAGGCTCCCCATGTTGACGCCGCGAACGTCGATGAGCCACTCATGATATTCCTCGAGCGAGAGGCCGAGTTCGGCGGCGATCTCGTCTTCGGTGGGGGCGCGATGGAGGCGTTGTTCGGCGATGGCGATGGCCGCTTCGATCTGCTTGGTGCGGCGGCGCTGTTGCCGGGGCGCCCAGTCGAGCCCGCGGAGGCTGTCGAGGATCGCGCCGCGGATCTTGTATTCGGCGTAAGTTTTCAGTTTGACGTTGTGGGTGGGATCGAAGCGGTCGATCGCCGAGATGAGCCCGACGATGCCGGTCGAGACAAGGTCCTCGAGGTTGACGCTTTCCGGCAGACGATCGTGAATGCGCCGCGCAATGAGCCGCACCTGGGGCAGGTGTTCGAGGATGAGACGCTCGCGTTCTTCGGGCGAGGTCCAGGCTCCTTCGTCATATCCGCGTTGTTGTCTGGGGCTGGCCGACACGGGTTCTCCTTCAGGCCGCGGCGGAGGCGGCGGACGCCGCCTTCCGGGACGCGCGCATACCGCGGACGATCCAGTTGGCTACCTCGGACGGATCGGCGGCGGCGAGGTCGTCGGGAATCCGCGGGCCGGCCGAGTAAAACGACAGCGGCAGCCCGGTTCGCGCGCTTTCGTTGAGCATCGGCCCATAGACATGGGTTTCGTCGAGGCGGGTGAACAACAGCTTCGCCGGCCGTGCCGGGAGGAAACGGTGGGTGGCCTCCGCCAGATCGGCGGTCCGCATCGAAGCCGGGAGCACCAGGTGGGTGTCGATGTGGGGCTGGGAGGCGAGGAACTCCATCAGCGGGGCAGCGTCGTTCGAATCGGCCCCGCTCCAGCCGGGCGTATCGATCCAAATCCACTCCTTGCCGGGATGCTCCTCGATGGTTTGTTTCAGGCCGCGGACGCTGTCGACGGCGACGAAGGCCGCGCCGAGGATCGCGGCGTAGCTGCGGAGCGGCTCCGAGGCGGCGACGCGCTGGGTGTCGGCGGAAACGATCAGCGAAGGACGGCGGGAGGCCAGGGAATGGCGGGCGGCCATCTTGACCAGAGCCGTCGTCTTTCCCGCGCCGGGCGGGCCGACGACGGCGACCAGATGCCGGGTAGTTTCGCTTCCCCCGGCCGCCGGGCCGGTGGGAACGAAATGGGCGATCGCGGACTCCACGCGGTCCAGGGCGGATGCGCCCGCTGGCTGAGAGGTTTCAGCGAGGTTGAGAATCGCGCCGATCCACTCGGGGTCGACTTCGGACGCTTCGAGCGCGCGTACCGCCGGCTCGAACTCTTCGGCGACGCTCAATCGCACGGCGATCGATTCGGCCCGTTGGAGGGCGTGGGCCAGCCGTTCGACCCGGCCCACAAGCGCTTCGAAACCGGACGCGGATTTGGCTTCGATTTTCCGATCCTGGCGTGAACGCTCCGGGCCGGTTTCGCGGTTTCTGCCCGCCGCTCCGGCGCCGGGTGTGTTGGTCACCGCGCAGACGACCTCGTACTCCCCATAGCGGCGGGCTTCCCCCGAACTGCGCCGGGACTCGATCAGCATCGCATCCGGGCCGAGTTCGCGCCGCGCCTCGCATAGCGCCGCATCCACCGAACTTGCGAAGAACGATTTTATTCTCATCTTCTGGCTACCTCACCCAACCTCTCCTCAAGTCACGTCCATGGCGCGCACAACGCAGCGGGGCGCGGGCGTCGATGGGCCGAATGGTGCGCGCCCGGCGCTGTGCGCCCTTTAGCGTCCGCTCAGGCATACTTTCGGCAATTCCAGGGAAAAACATTACTTCACCGATCCAAGAGAGACTACTTTGACGCCCGGGGGCAGCTCGCTGTGCGAGAGGACCGCCAGGTTCGGCAGCGCGGCTTCGATGAT
>JAJYCN010000367.1 GCA_021778335.1 Acidobacteriota bacterium
TCGACCTCTCCACCGTCGAACTCGGCTCCTACCGCCTCCAACTCGGCGTCGTCCTGCAGGACTCGTTTCTCTTCGACGGCACCATCCGTGAAAACGTCGCGTTCTCCCGCCCCGCCGCCAGCGAAGTGCAGATCCTCGAAGCCTGCCGCATCGCCCGCGTCGACGAGTTCGCGCTCAGCTTCCCCGAAGGCTACAACACTGTCGTCGGCGAACGTGGCGTCAAGCTTTCCGGCGGCCAGAAACAGCGCGTCTCCATCGCCCGCGCCATCCTCGCCGACCCGCGCATCCTCATCCTCGACGAAGCCACTTCCAGCCTCGACTCCGAATCCGAAGCCCTCATCCAGGAAGGCCTCGCCTACCTCATGCGCGGCCGCACCACCTTCGTCATCGCGCACCGCCTTTCCACCATCCGCCGCGCCACCCAGATCTTAGTTGTCGAAAACGGACGCATCGCCGAACGCGGCAACCACGAGTCGCTCTACGCCGCCCACGGCCGCTACTGGGATCTCTACACCCGCCAGCACGGCCTCGAAGCCAATCTTTTCCTCGCTCCCGGCGAAGGCGACGAAAAGCCCGAACCCGCCTCCGGCGCCGCCACGCGGTCCGACGGCGCCTCCATCCGCGACGCCGTCCGCCTTATCCGCGGCTGAGACGGCCATGTTCATCGGGCATTTTGCGGTCGGATTCGCCGGAAAAAAGTTCGCACCACGTTCCTCCGTTGCGACTCTACTTGTAGCGGCCCTTTTCCTCGACGTCCTCTGGCCGATTTTCCTTCTGCTCGGCTGGGAGCATGTACGAATTGAACCCGGGAACACGCGTTTCACGCCCTTCGATCTCTGGGACTACCCGTGGTCGCACAGCCTGCTCATGTCCATCGCTTGGGCGACCCTCTTCGCCTTCGCCTACCACCTCCTCACCCGCTACCGGGAAGGCGCCGTCGTCATCTGGATCGCCGTCCTCAGCCACTGGGTTTTGGATTGGATCACTCACCGGCCCGACATGCCGCTGTATCCCGGCCCAAGCCCTCGCTTCGGCTTGGGATTATGGAATTCAATCTCCGGAACGATGGTGACCGAGATTTCAATGCTCGCCCTCGCCGTCTGGCTGTACGCGCACACCACCTCCGCCCGCGATCGCATCGGCCGGTACGCCTTTGGCGGCTACGTTCTTCTCCTGTTGATCCTCTATGTAGGAGACGGTTTCTCCGGCCCTCCCAACAGTACCGATGAGATTATCTGGCCAGGCATCGTCGGCCTTCTCCTCCTCACGATTTGGGCGTGGTGGTTCGACCGACATCGTGTCGCCAACCCCGCCCCTAAAGAGTGATCGTGGACACGTCCGGCACGGGCACGTTCCTGTGCTGCCGCCTTATCCGCGGCTGATTCGCGCTCACGGGTGCACGTAAATCGATACCGGATCGCTCAGCGACCCTCCCACCTGCAACTCAATCCGGTATGACGACGTCCCAGGCGCGAAGAACTCGGGGAGCCGGAAATTCACCTGCATCACGCCGAACACCTCGCCCGGCGCATCCCCGGCATACTCGACCTCGAGCGAATAAAGCGCCAGCGGGGATGGGCTCGGCGGTGCTACGACCGATACAGGTAGCGCCGGCGTGACGAATGGGCCCGCGCTAATAATCGCTCCATCCACCGGAAGTCCAGCGCCGGAGTACAACCCTGCCCCCGTTGCCCACACGGTAACCACCGAGCCCGGTCCCGCCGGATGAGCTGCCGAATTCACCTCCCCATCCTCATTCACCGCCGCCGCGTACCCGTTGCCGGCCTGAAAAATCTCTACCTCCGCCTGCGAGACAGATAGCGGCGGACCGGCCAGCGTGCCCTGCGGAGTGCGTATCTGCAGACTCACGATGTCTCGCGCGAACGCCTCCGCCGGCACCACGCAGTTAATCTGGTTCGCGCTAGCATACAGCAGTGGCGCCGGCACACCGTTGAACAACACCGCATAACCGCCGAGCGAACTGCCAAGCACCCCATTTGAGATCACTCCACTTTGCGGCGATGCCGGCCCGAGGTTATAACCATACAACGTGATCACCTCCGTCGGGGCCACCGTCCCTGAAACTTCGCCTCCTGCCGCGTTTAACACCCCCGCGATCGAAGCGTCGCCAGGCCCCGCCGGCAGAACCAACGAACCGTGGCCTCCAATCGCCGCTATCGTGCCGGTTCCGGCCACGCTCAGCGCCGTGCCGGCCCCGCCCTGCGGCGCAGTAAACATCGTTCCCACCGAGCCAAAATCCGCCGCCATGTTCGCCACATATTCCGGACCTAGCGGATGAACTGCAGGGCCTGGCAGAGCCGTGGGCAGGGAGTTCCCGGTCAGCCACACCTCTCCGCTCGAGTCCTCGCCCACCGATTGAACGCCTCCCGAGTAGACCCCAGCCGATCCGAAATAACTCGAGTCCAGCAGCGCCGAGCCCATGCTGTCCAGTTTCGCCACAAACCCGGCGTATGGCGGGGCTCCGGCGCCGGGCTGGATGGGATACTGCGTTTGCACCGCCCAGGTCGTCGTCGGAAACCCGGCCGGGGCCGATCCACCGACAAGCACGTCCCCCGCAGGGTCAAGCGCTATCGCCTGGACGCGGACATTGGAGTTCAGTGGATCTAGGTGCTCCCCCAGCGTATTCAAGAACGTCGACCACAATAATTTCGATCCATCTTGTGAAAACTTCGCGACAAGTCCGGCGCTTCGCTCGTAATTACAGATACATTGCGTCTCATACGCTCCGGGCGTGGACGGAAGATCGGACGCTGTCGTGCCCCCGCCGAGGACCGCATCGCCAGCCGTATCGATCGCCAACGCGTCCACGCTCGTACTGCCGAACTGGCCAATGCACGCGCTCCCGCCCTGGCAAAGTGTCTGCCCGCCGCCGAAGTACGTGGAGAACGCCAGATGCTGCAAGTCCGGGCTAAGCTTGGCCAAGAAACCGTACCCCGCCGACCCGAACTCGTCATGCACCGGCGGCGAAGTCTGGAATGCGCCCTGCGTCACGGGGAAGTCGAGGGCATCGGTGCCTCCCGCAACGTAAACGTTTCCGCTTCCATCGACGCCCACCGCCGCGCCCGCCGCGCTACCCTGAGTCCCGCCCAACTTCACCGCTGCCAGCACACCGGTCAGCGCGCCGTCAAGCTTCACAACAAACGCCGCGCCGCCAGTCGTCGGCCCGAGCGTGACCGTAGTGGGAAAATCGCCCGACGTCGTTGTTCCGGCCACGAACACGTCCCCCTGCCCGTCGACCGCAACTGCGCTCGGCGTGTCTCGCCCAGCGGTTCCTCCAAAATCGAACGCCGCAAGCGTATTCCCCTGAGAATCTGTCTTTGTAACCCGAATCTGCGGCCGCCCCGACGGTTCGATCACCGTCGAGACGATAAAGTGATTCCCGCCGCCATCCGTAGCCAGCGCCACCGACTGCCCACTCTGTCCGCCGATGTCCAGGTACCGGACCGTCAACGCCGTTTGTCCGGTCGCGGCTACCGCGACGGCGCACAGCGCCGCCAACCGCAACGGCGCACAGCGCCGCCAACCGCAACTTCACATACTTCACGCACGGCCAACTCCCCCCCTACAGCGTAATCGTCGCGATGTCCGTCTTCGACCGGTGCCCTTCCACTACCACAATCCCGCTCTCGGTCACGTGATACAACTGCCGGTCCCGCTCAAGGTCGTAGCCGATCGTCGCGTCCTCCGGCACGCGAACGTTCTTGTCCAGAATCGCCCGCCGCACCTTCGCCCGCCGCCCGATATCGCAGTTGTCGAAAATCACCGAGTCTTCCACATACGCCCCGGAGTGCACCCGTACGCCGCGCCCCAGCACCGACCCTCTCACCAACCCTCCGGAAAGAATCGTGCCCCCCGCCGTGATTGAGTTCAGCGCATGTCCGCGCCGCCCGTCCTGGTCGTAAAGAAACTTCGCCGGCGGATCCGAGTAACCGGCCGTCCGCAGCGCCCATCGCCGGTTGTACAGGTTCAGCGCCGGCACCACGTTCCGCAGGTCCATGCTCGCTTCAAAGTAAGCGTCCAGCGTCCCCACGTCCCGCCAGTACACCGGCGCGTCCGGCGGATCGCCCGGAATCCGGTTCGTCTGAAAATCGTAGGCGAACATATCCGCCCGCCCGATCAGCCCCGGCAGAATGTCCCGCCCGAAATCGTGCGAGCTTTCCTCGCGCGCAGCGTCCGCGTATAGCTCCTGCACCAGCGTCTTGGTCGAAAAGATGTAATTCCCCATCGACGCGTACACGCGGTTCGGATCTCCCGGCATCGTCGGCGCGTCCGCCCGCTTCTCGTGAAACGCCACCACGCTCGAATCTTCGCGCGTCTCGATCACGCCGAACTCCGACGCCAGTTCCCGCTCCACCGGAATCGCCGAAATCGTCACCTGCGACCGCTTGTTGACGTGATACTCGATCATCTCGCGGATATTCATCCGGTAGATATGATCCGCGCCGAAGATCGCCACCAGGTGCGGGTCGGCCTGTTCGATCAGGTTGATGTTCTGATACAGCGCATCCGCCGTCCCGCGATCCCACTCCTCGCCCGCGGTCCGCATCTGCGCCGGAACCGGAATGATGAAGTTGCTCAGCAGCAGTCCGTTCGCTTCCCACCCGTCGCGCAAGTGCTGCAGCAGCGACTGGCTGCGGAACTGCGTCAGCACATAAATCGAATAAATCCCTGAAATTGTGAGCTGTTTACCGGAATATTGGCCGCAACCTGATTGGCAAATACAATCTTTCCATCTTTTTCTATCTGGTATTTTAGCTGGCAGCCGACTGGAATATTAT
>JAJYCN010000065.1 GCA_021778335.1 Acidobacteriota bacterium
CGAAGACGACGACCGCGCGCTGAAGGTGGCCGAAAAGGCGGTGACACTCGTGAAGAACGACGGCAATCTCCTGCCTCTGCGCAAGGACCAGAACGCGTGTCTCACCGTTCTCGCCGAGGGCCGCCGCGGGCAGGAGGGGCCGCATCTCATTGACGAGTTCAAGGCCCGCTTCCCCGGCATCAAGACACAGCTATTGGATCCAACCATGTCCGGCACGGACCTGCAGCAGGCCGCGGCGGCGGTGAACGGCTGCCAGGTCAACGTCGTCGCCGCTTACGTCACCATCGCCGAATACCGCGGCAACACGGCGCTCGCCGGAGGTTTCCCGGCGTTGGTGAATCAGCTTGTCTCGGCGCCGGCGCCCGTCGTTCTCGTCTCCCTCGGCAGTCCCTATCTGGGCAGTGCGTTTCCCCAAGTGAAGGCCTACGTCGCCTCCTACAGCACCGTGCCGGTGACCGAAACCGCCGTCGCCGAAGCGCTCGCCGGCGAGATCGGCTTCGCGGGCAAACTTCCCGTGACCATCCCCGGACTGGCGAAATACGGAGAAGGAATTACGCTCGAAGCCGCCAACGCGGCATCGAAACAGAGTCGAAAGGAACAACAATGATCTCGATTACCTGGTTGGGTCACGGCTCGATGGAGATCGAGCTTCCTTTCCATGAAGTGCTCGTCTTCGATCCGTGGATCGAAGGGAACCCGAAATACCCCAAGGACTACAAGATCTCGCGCGTCGATACGATTCTGGTGAGCCACGGACATTTCGACCACATTCACGACGTGCTGCCGCTCGCCAGGGCGCATCAGCCGAAGATCGTCGGGATCTACGAAACGTGCGCGTGGCTGGAGTCGAAAGGCGCCACAAACTGCGCGCCGATGAACAAGGGCGGCACGCAGCAGGCCGGCTCCGTCGCCGTGACGATGACCCACGCCGTGCATAGCTGCGGCATTCAGGACGAAGGCAAAATCATCTACGGCGGCGAGGCGGCCGGCTACGTCGTCCACCTGCCGGACGGACGCCGCTTCTACTTCGCCGGCGACACGAACGTCTTCTCCGACATGGCCCTCATCAAGGAACTCTACGCGCCGGAACTGGCCTTCCTGCCGATCGGCGATCATTTCACCATGGGTCCGCGCGAAGCGGCGCTGGCGGTGCGCCTCCTCGGCGTCAAGACCGTGGTGCCGATGCACTTCGGCACGTTCCCTCTGCTCGGAGGAACACCCGATGCCCTCGGCAAGCTGCTCGAAGGCACGGGCGTGAACCTGCACCCCCTCGAACCCGGCGTCGCCTGGCAATGGTAGGACACCGGAAAAATGTTCCGCTGGTTTCTAGATAAACCCCTGAGCCCCGGCAGCGACGCCCCGGATTTCCGCCTGTCGACCGGCACCGGCGATGTGGTAAGCCTCGCCTCGCTCCGCGGGCAAAACGTTGTGCTCGTCTTCTACCCCGGCGACGACACCACCGTCTGCCGGCAACAGCTCTGCGAATTCCGCGACAACTGGGCGCTGGCGCGGGAAAAGAACACGCTCGTCTTCGGCGTGAACCCGCGGAACGCCGCCAGCCACGAAAAGTTCCGCGCCAACCGCAGCCTGCCCTTTCCCTTGCTTGTCGATGAAGGCGGCCACCTCGCGCGCACCTACCACGCCGGCGGGCGCATCGTCCGCCGGACCGTTTATCTCATCGGGAAAAGCGGCAAGATCCGTTTCGCCGAACGTGGCGTGCCATCGCCGGAAGAAGTACTCGCCGCGGCCGAATAGGCTTTCAGAGCACCTCGAAGATCAGACATTTCAGGTAGTGCGTCTCGGGCACGGTAAGCAGGATCGGGTGATCCAGGCTCTGCGTCCGCCGCGCCAGCACGCGCAGCGTCCGCCCGGCGTCGAGCGAAGCCGCGGCGACCGTTTCGAGCAGATCCGCTTCACTCACATGATGCGAGCAGGAGCAGGTCACCAGCACGCCGCCGCGTTCGAGCAGCTTCATCGCGCGGAGGTTGATCTCCTTGTACCCCCGCAATGCGCCCGCCACGGCCTTGCGCGATTTCGCAAACGCCGGCGGGTCCAGCACGATCATCGAAAACCGCCGGTGCGCGCCCGCGTAGGAGTTGAGCAGGTCCAGCGCGTCGGCCTGGCGGAATTCGACGTTCGAGATGCCGTTGGCTTCCGCGTTCCGCCGCGCCAGCGCGAGGCTCGCTTCCGAACTGTCGACGGCCTCAACGGTTTCGGCGTGCCTGGCCAGATGCAGCGCGAACCCGCCCGAACACGTGAAACAATCGAGCGCCCGCACGGTTTCCCCGCGCGGCGCAAACGATGCGGCCGCCAGGTAGTTTTCCCGCTGGTCAAGGAAGATGCCCGTCTTCTGGCCCCGCCGCGGATCCAGCCGCCAGCTCAGGCCATTCATCGAAACCGTGATCTCCTCCGGCACAACCCCGGAAACAACCTCGGACGTAAGTGCAAGCGACTCGTGCTTCCGCACCGCGTTGTCGTTGCGCGCCAGAATTCCCGCGGGCGCGAAAAGCTCATCGAGTACCGATACGATCTCCGCCTGCGCCCGGTCCATGCCCTGATCAAGTGCCTGCAGCACGAAGTACGGACCGTATTTGTCCACAACAAGCCCGGGCAGCAGATCGCCTTCGCCATGAACCAGCCGGTAAGCCTCGCTGCCGCTGACATGACGTTCACGAAAACTCCCCGCCGCCGCGAGGCGCTGACGAAAGAACTCGCGCTCGATCGGCTCGACGCGGCGAGAGAGCAGCCGCAGACGAATTTCGCTCGTGGAGCTATAGTGCGCGACGCCGAGATGCCTTCCGCGCGGGCCGGCGACAACCACCGCATCGCCCGGCCCGGCGCCGCCCGCGTCCGTGACGTCGGAGGCAAACACCCACACATGGCCCGAGGCGAGGCGCTCCGCCCCCTTGCGGCTGACGCGGACTGTGTTCACTTTCCCGTGGGGCTCCAGGCGCGGAGCCGGGCGATGCGGTCCTCGGTCGCCGGATGGGTCGAGAACAAACGCATCATCGTTGCCCCGGAAAACGGCTTCACGATGAACAGGTGCGCCGTCGCCGGCGTCACGCTTCCCATCGGAATGCGCCGGGAGTAGGTTTCCAGCTTGCCGAGCGCCGAGATGAGCTCCTCGGGATCCCGCGTCACCTGGGCCGAAGTCGCGTCGGCGGCATACTCGCGCGTCCGCGAAATCGCCATCTGGATCAGCAGCGCCGCCACCGGCGCCAGAATCATCATGATCAGCGCGCTCCAGCCCCCGCCGCGCTCGTCGTCGTCGCTGCGCGGGCCGAACCAGAACGCCATCCGGGCCAGAAACGTAATCGCGGTGGCCAAGGTGGCCGCCACAGAACTGCTCAGGATGTCGCGGTTGATGACGTGACCCAGCTCATGCGCCAGCACGCCTTCGAGTTCGCGGTCGGTCATCAGCCCCAAAATCCCCGCCGTCACGGCAACGGAAGCGTGGCGCGGATCCCGCCCTGTGGCGAAGGCGTTGGGCGCCTGCTCGGGAATCAGCCACAGCTTGGGCATCGGCAGGTTCATCCGCTGGGCCAGCCCTTGGACAATCGGCGCCAGCCGGGCGTAAATCTCCGGGTTCTCCTCCGGCGTCAGCGGCTGCGCGCCGTAAGTCGCCAGCGCGATCTTGTCGGAAAAGAAGTAACCGGCGAAGTTCATCGCCACGGCGATCGCAAGAGCCATATACAGCCCGTTGCGGCCCCCGGCCAGTTCGCCGCCCGCCAGCAGCAGACCGCTCATCAGAGCCAGCAGGAATGTCGTTTTCAGCATGTTCATGACAAAAAAGGGATGCCGAAGCATCCCAGCCTCAAACTTAAGAGTAGCCGTTGTTAGATCCGGCCGGGGCGGCAGCCGCTTTCCACGGCGCAACCGGCTTGGCCGCGGCCCACGCTCCGCCCCCCAGCCGGGATCCGTGAGCCGGCGCGGCCATACTCTCGCGGCCACCATTACCGCCGCTCACGGAAACGAAGCTGTCGGCACTCCGCTTTATTAGTTGTTCGTCACCTTCACCTGGATGGTCCGCGGTTTGGCAATGTCCTTCTTCGGCAGCGTCACAGTCAGGACGCCGTCCTTATAATCCGCCGCGACCTTTTCCGGGTCCACCGTTTCCGGCAGCGTGAAGAAGCGGCTGAAGGCGCCGTAGCCGCGCTCCACCCGGTAGTAACCGCTCTTGCTCTCGTCGGTGAACTTCCGCTCGCCCTTCAGCGCGAGCGTGCCGTTCTCCATGCGGACCTCAATGGCGCTCTTTTCCACGCCGGGAATGTCCGCCTTGAAGACCAACTCGTTCTCGGTCTCGTAAATGTCGACAGCCGGAGCCCAGGGCCGGGCGGCGCCGCCATCCGCGAAGAGCCGGTTAACCGTGTCCTGCAGGAGCCGGAGCCCGGAAGGGAACTCCTCGGTTTCGGCGAATGGGTTGTATTTCACGATGGGCATGATATTTGGTTTGACCTCCGTCATAAGCTTACTACATTCACAGTATGATATATGAGCATTGTGTTGTCAAGTAATCTTCGTATAACATTTTTCACTATGCCGGAAGTCAATACCGGATCAAAACGGTCCAATTTTTCATCCAATCGCTTGACTCCCCCAAAACCAACCACCGATACTGAGAGTAGATGCAAGTGAGTGTCAAGAAGAACGACTCCGAGGATACCCGCTCGCTCCTGCATCTGGCCGCACTCGAACCCGGCCAGGAAGCGGTCCTCGACCACCTCCGCCTCCCGGAAGACATCTCCCGCCGCCTGATGGAATTGGGCTTCCTGCCCGGTCATACCATCGCTGTCGGCAAAGCGGCGCCCGGCGGCGACCCCCGCGTCTACCGCGTCGACGGCTCCGAAGTCGCCCTGCGCTATGAAACCGCATCCCGGCTCGTCGTCCGGCGCCCCAGGAAGGCAAGCGCGTGAGCGGCTGCCACGATTGCGCTGACTGCCCGGCCGCGAAGTTTACCCCTCCACCGGCCAAGGCCGCTCACGTCATCGCCATCGTCGGCCCGCCCAACAGCGGAAAATCCACTCTCTTCAACCGCCTGACCGGCCTCCACCAGAAGGTCGCCAACTTCCCCGGCGTCACCGTCGAACACCACGTCGGCCGCCTCCGCGCCGAAGCGGACCGCGAGGTTCTGCTCGTGGACCTGCCCGGCGTCTATAGCCTGCTGCCCCGCTCGGAAGACGAACGCGTCACCCACGACGTACTCACCGGCCTGCGTCCCGGCATGGAGCCCGAGGCGGTCCTCCTCATCCTCGACTGCACCAATCTCGGCCGGCACCTGCTCCTCGCCGCTCCCATTCTCAACCTCAAGCTGCCGACGCTCGTGATCCTCAACATGGCCGATGATCTGCGCAACCGCGGCGGCCAAGTGGACGTGGCCAAGCTTTCCGCCGAACTCGGCGCCCCGGTTGCCCTAATCAGCGCCGCCTCCGGCGAAGGCGTCGAAAAGATCTATCAATTTATTCAGGGAACCGCGGCCGGCCGCGCCAAGGTCAAGGCGCCCCTCATTCAGCTTCCGGTCCTGCAGGACATCCCGAAGTGCCGCCGCTGGGCCTCCGAAGTCGGCGCCGGCGCCGCCTACCGCGCTCCCGAACCGCCCCGCTGGACCCGCCGCCTCGACGCGGTTTTCCTCCACCCCTGGGCCGGCCCGCTGATCTTCCTCGCCGTCGTCATCCTCGTCTTCCAGTCGATCTTCGCCTGGGCCACGCCGGTAATGGACGGAATGAAGACGATTGTCGAGGCCTCCGGCGAGTGGGTTGCCCCGCATATCCCGGTTCCCCTGCTCCGTTCGCTCGTGGTCGATGGCGTCTGGAGCGGCGTCGGCAGCGTGCTCGTCTTCCTGCCCCAGATCCTGCTGCTCTTCTTCTTTATAGGAATCCTCGAAGACTCCGGCTACCTTGCCCGCGCCGCCCTCATCGCCGACCGCACCATGCGCAAGTTCGGCCTGCAAGGCAAGTCCTTCATCCCGCTCCTATCCGCCTACGCCTGCGCCGTGCCGGCGGTGATGTCCGCGCGCACCATCGAAAACAAGCGCGACCGCATCGCCACCATCATGATCGCCCCGCTGATGACCTGCTCGGCCCGCCTCCCGGTCTACACCCTCATCATCGCCGCCTTCCTGCCGAATCGCCCGCTGCTCGGACCCATCCTCGGCGCACAGGCCGCCGCTCTGCTCGGCCTCTACGTGCTGGGCTTCCTCGCCGCTGTTCTCACCGCCCGTCTGCTGAAGTCCTCCATCCTCAAGAGCGGCGGCACGCCCTTCGTGCTCGAAATGCCGCCCTACCGCTGGCCCACCTTCCGCTCCATCGGCCTGCGCCTGCTGGACCGCTCCCGCGTCTTCCTCCGCAAAGCAGGCACCGTCATCCTCGTCGTAGCAATGCTTCTCTGGGTCGCCGCCCATCTTCCGCTTCACAACGGCAAGGCGCCGGAGATCGCCCAAAGCTTCGCCGGCCAGATCGGCCACGTCATGGAGCCGCTCATCAAGCCGCTGGGCTTCGACTGGAAAATCGGCATCGGCCTGCTCACCTCGCTCGCCGCCCGCGAAACCATCGTCGCCACGCTCGGAACCATCTACGGCATGGAAGGCGAAGCCGCCTCGCACGGTCTCCAGCAGGCGCTCCATACCGACCTCACTCCCGGCGGCGCCCTCGCCCTGCTCATCTTCTTCGCCTTCGCCATGCAGTGCATGTCCACGCTCGCCATCGTCCGCCGCGAAACCGGCGGCTGGAAGTGGCCGGCGGTGCAGTTCGCCTACATGGGCGTGCTGGCCTACATCGGAGCGTTCCTGGCCAACCAGCTTGCCGGCGGCGCGGTCACGCGCCTCATCGCTTTCCTGCAATAAACTGGTCCGCGCCGGCGCCTTTGCTAGGATGAGAGTTCCCATGCACGAACTGATCATTCTGGGCTCCGGCTGCGCCGGAAATACAGCGGCGGTCTACGCCGCGCGAGCGAATCTGAAGCCGATCGTCGTCTCCGGCCACGAGCCCGGCGGCCAGCTTTCCATCACCTCGCTCGTCGAAAATTTCCCCGGCTTCCCCGAAGGCATCCAGGGGCCGGACCTGGTCGAAAACATCAAAAAGCAGGCCCAGAACTTCGGCGCCGAGTACCTGCACGGCACGGTCGACGAAGTGGACCTGTCGAAGCGCCCGTTCCGCATCCGCATCGACGGCGAATGGCGCGAAACGAAAGCGCTCATCGTCGCCACCGGAGCCTCGGCCAAATGGCTGAACCTGCCCAACGAGCAGAAGCTCATCGGCCACGGCGTCAGCTCCTGCGCCACCTGCGACGGCTTCTTCTACCGTGGCCGCAAAATCATGGTCATCGGCGGCGGCGACTCGGCTATGGAAGAAGCGTCGTTCCTCACCCGCTTCGGCGAGTCCGTCACCCTCATCCATCGCCGCGACGAGTTCCGCGCCTCGAAGATCATGCTGGACCGCGTGCGGCACAACCCGAAAGTGCGCATCCTCACCAACACCATCGTCGAGGACGTCTTCGACATCAGCCAGAACCTCGTCACCGGTGTGAAGCTGAAGAACCTGCGCACGGGTGAAGTCTGGGACGAGGCGGTCGACGGCTTCTTCGTCGCCATCGGCCACCAGCCGAACACCGCGCCCTTCCGCGGCCAGATCGAACTCGACGATGACGGCTACATCGTCTCCAAAGGCGGCGCGCGCACCAGCGTCACCGGCGTCTTCCACGCCGGCGACGTCCAGGACCGCGTCTACAAGCAGGCCGTCACCGCCGCCGGAACCGGCTGCATGGCCGCCCTCGAAGCCGAAAAGTTCCTCGAAGCCGAAGCCCACGCCCACCGAGACTGACCGGGTGCGGATGGGCCGCGTGCCTCAATGCGGGAATTCGATGGTCGCGTCCGTGGTGAACTTGCGGTAATCGCTATACTGCGCCAGGTACCTCCCTCCGAGGGACCGGGTTACTGGCTGCCTTGCGATCACCTTCGCGGGCAACGGATAGACGCCGCCCGCGATCTCGACCTCCCGATAGACGATCTCAACCGTCAACGTTCTCGGCGGGCGAGTGGCGTAGCGGAGCCGAAGCTGTAGTCGGAGAACTTCGAAACTCACCGGATCGATCCACGCCTTCCCGGAGTCGCGATAGGGAACGGCTCGGCCTTCGATCTGTATGAACAATCCCGGATCCCTGGGTTTCGAAACAAAGAAGACCACCAGCGCCGGCTTCCCTTCGATCCATTCCCGGGGCCCCAAATGGTAGGTCTGGTGCCGCGGCGCGTGCGCTCCAATTACGGTAGCTAGCGCCGAACTGAAGCCACCGCCAAACGAAAACAGATCGTCATAATGCCAACCTTTCGGGGGCGGATGTCCGTTCACGGTTTTCACCACGCGGCTTTCCCGGAACTTCAGGTCCGTACTGGGGTCGGGAACCTGGCGGCCGGTGAAACGGGAAACGACTACCACTGGTTTCTGCGGCCAACCCCGGATGAAGCTTCGGGAAACAACTTTTTCGAAGCAGATGAAATCCGGCAGGTTCGCTTTCAGGCGCTGGAACTGCTCCTGCGCCCGCCGCACAACCTCGTCCACGCCCAGAGCTGGCGCACCGCCGGCAGCCTCATACGCGGGAAGCGACTGTGCGAATACCATAGCCATTAGCGCGACCCGCGGGACGGCTGCCAAGCTCGCGCGCGCACGGTTTGAGCTAAGGGGATCCAAGTGTACGATCCAAAAATGTCTCGATGTCCTGATCGGCCCGGGCCAATCCGCCGGCGGAAAATCTATGACCCTCCCCAGGGAAAATGCGCGTCTCGCAGGAAAATCCACGCAGTTCACACAACGCGGCCAGTTGCCGGACATTATACGGCGGGATGACCGAATCCCGGGCGCCATGAATCATCAATAAGGGAGGCAGCCGCTGTGCCCACCGGCAGCCGTCAGGCATGCTTCCGCTCCAATCGACGACCCCCGCAAGGTCCGGCGCAATCGCGGCCGTGCACAATGCGACCGATGCCCCGAGGGAATAGCCTACGATCGCGATCCGGTCCGTGGAGATTCCGGCCGAGGACTTCACGAACCCAAGCGCGTCACGCACCGTGCCCGACCAGATCCCATAGTGACGTTCGGGCCGGCTGGCGCTGCCCTTCGTCGCGTCGAGGTAGTGCGGAAGGTATACACTGCGGCGCGAGCTCACGAACGCTTCCGCCAGACGCGCATACGGCATACCGGACGCTTGCTCTGCTCCCGAACCATAGAGCAGGATGACCGCGGCGCCCCTTGCGGGAGCGGCGCGGGGGATCCACGCCTCGATCGCTATCCTCCCGGACTGGCTCTGAAAACTGAGGCGCTCATGCCGCGCTCCCACGGCTCCCAAGGAAGCTGGAATGAGCAGAGATGCGAGCGCTCGCGCGTGCATGGTGGGACTGTCTTGCACAGTGTACTGCCGCACGCTGGCCGCTCGCTACCCTTCGCAGTCGACCTGGTGCGCCGCCGCAGGCGGCGCCATCCGCGCGATCGCCGCGTGCAGATGAACGGCCCGTTGCGCGCTCGCCTGAATATCCCGGCGAAGCGACCGCGCCCGCTCCAAAGCAATTTCCCCCTCCTGAAGCGCGGCGCGAAGCCGGTCCGGCAGAGACGGCGGACAGGTGGACGGGTCGAGCGACGCCAGCGCCGTGACCGCGGCCGCGCGTTCGGCAAGCAGTTCCGCAACCGGAGCGCCGGGAACGCGGCACTCGGCCGCAAGCCGCGCCGTCGCTCGCTCGATCGCCCCCGTGGCCCGCTCCCACGCCGAGCCCGCCATCAGCCGCCGCTCCCCGTGCTCGCGTTAATGGGCCCGTTGAACCCGCTCAACCCGGCCTGCTGCTGCTGCGCGCCAAATAAAACGTAATCCAAACTCTGGATCGTCGCCGTAAGCTGCTGCTGCTGGCTCTGCATGTTCGCAATCATCGTGTCCGCCGCCGCAAGTTGCTGCTGCATCGCCGTCTGCTGCGCCTGCAGGCGGGTCGTCAGCGTCTGAATCTGGTTGTTCAGGTCCGTGTTGGTCTGATCGATCCCGTTCTCGGCGTTGATGATCATCCCGCTTACCGGGTCCGAAACCTGCGTAAAGCTCTGCGCCAGCCCGGCCAGACCGCTCGTGGCCGAGCCCAGGAACTGAAACGCGCCGGTGATCTGGCTCGGGCTGAGCGCGTTGAACGTGTTCTGGTCGAACGACATCTGCCCGCTCGCGTCAAACGTGATCCCCAGGTCCGACAGGCTCTTGATCGAGCCCGTGCCCTGATACGCGCTCAACTGCTGCATGTCCGATTCAAGCGTCGTGATGATGATGTTGCCGCTCAACGCCCCCGCCGCCGGGCCGACCTGCTGGCCGATCTGGCTCACCAGGTTGTTGTAGCTGCTGACGAAATTCTGCAACGCGCCGGACAACTGCGTAGGGTCGGTGGTCAGCGAGACGGTCGTCGACCCGGCCGATGTACCCACGAGATTGAACGTCACGCCGGAAGCCAGGTCGTTGATCGTGTTCGTCGAACGAGTCACCGGGATGCCGTCGAAGGTGAAGCTCGCGTTCGTACCCTGATGGTTGCCCGTGATGAGGTTCGTGTTCGTCCCGCTCGGGTCGTCCATCAGCTTCAGCGTCGTGGCGCCCGTGTTCGTCGCCGAAATCGACAGATAATCGGGGTTGGTCGCGTTGCCGGTGGTAATCACCGAAGCCGTCGCTCCGGCATTGAGATTATTGATCGCGCTCACCAGCCCGTTCAGGTTGTTCTCCTGGGATGTCAGATTGATCGTGTACGTGTTCGAGCCCACGATCAGATTCAGCGTGCCCGTGCTCGACACCTGCGCGGTCGTGGAATTCGCGTATCCGGAGACGGAGGTTTCCGACGCCGCGCTCGCAAGCGACGTGATGTTGCCGATCGTGTAGCTCGCTGGAGCCGTCGCCCCCGTGTCGGTGGCCGTCACCACGCTCGAATTGGAACTCGAAGCCGACAGCGCCTGCGTCGTGGCGAGCGACCCAAGGCTGTTCAGGCTGCTGGTCATCGCCGCCACGTACGGCTCCAGCGCAATGAGAGCCTGTTTCTGCGCCAGTTGCTGGGCCTGCTGGTTCTGAAGCTGCCGAATCGGAATCTGGCCGATCTGCTGCGCGTGACTCAGAATGGTCTGAAAGTCGTTGGAGAACGTGCTGACACCGGTAAAAACCAGCGGGGCAAACACGTTGGCCGTTGAAGTGGACGTGCCGGTGGAAGATGTCGACATCGCGCGCGCCTCCTGCTTCGCGCCTGATCGTCTTATCGGCGGACGCGCCCGCCGCCTTTAGCGGAAAATCCGCCCGGACGAACCCCTACTCGCGAGGCTCGCGCGCAAACGCCTGCAGGAACCCCTCGATCGTCCGAACCACCGTTTCGCTGCTCGAATGCTCCCGCAGCGGGATTGTGGTGGCCATACACGACAGCGACACAAGGACCGACCGGTTGTTGAGCTCGATCAGCTCGTCATGCCGCATCGAGGCGATCCGGGAAACTTCCACGCGCACGTCGTGCAGCCGGACCGGCCGCTGCAGGATCGCCACCAGAGCCGGCCCGTGCCAGCGATGGAGTTGGTCCGCGCCGGCCAACTGCTTCGCCAGCTGCCGCGCGCACGACAGCAGAACCCGGTCTCCCACCGCGTACCCGTATCGGGAATTGATCGCATCGAGCCGGTCGAGCCGGAAAACCGCCACATAGCCCGCCTCCTGGCTGCCGCCGGCAAGCAAGGCCCCAATCTCGGCCACCGCGGTAGCGCCGTCCGGCAACCCCGTGACCGGGTCCAGGTGACGCTCCGGTTGCGAGCAGACCGAGGTCAACTGCCCCCGCAACTGGTCGGCGAGCTCGGCCGCCTGCTTTCTCTGCCGCGAATTCTCCTCCGCCAACGCCTGGAGCGACTCGTTCAACCTTGCCCGGATGAGCACCAGTTCGTCCAGCCGCGAGGCGTTTTCGATTTCTTTCTCGATCCCGCGAAGCTTGCTCGAAGCCGTGTCGCTGGCCTGGGAAACCTCCAGCAAGGAGTGCGACAGCATCCGCAGAATCTGGCGAAACTCCTGCCCCTGATTTCGCACATACGCCTCGATGCCGCGGTTGTACACGTCCATCGAGTGCACCGCCTCGCCGCTGAGCAATAGCGCGTGCGCCGTCGATTCGGCCTGCTCAACTTCCAGGCGGATATTGCGCACCCCGTCGCGGAACGCCGCAAACTGGCCCGTCTCGCAGTTGACCGCATGAAGGGCGATCGCCTCGAGCAGCAGGGACGCCAGGCGGAAAAAAGCCGGATCCCCCGAGTCGCGCTGCCCCTCAAGAAGCCGTTTTATCGAAATCATACGGTCGTGGGCGATTTCCTTCCGGGCCGGGGCCTTCCCGCCCTCTTACTCATCGGTGGAACGGCGCGCGAACTTTAGCGGCCCCGGACCGGCCCCGGTCACTCCGTCTGACGCCCGTATTCGTTCGAGATCGCCAGCCGCGAGAAGTAGTCGAACACAATCTTCCCCGCCCCCGGCACCGGGTTCGCGCCCGGATCCAGATACGCCGACATCACCGTAACCGCAAACGGACGGTGCGCAAGAAACACCACCGCGGTCTCGCACCGCACCTCATCCAAACTGCCCGTTTTGGCCGCCATCTCCACATTCGCCGGAATCCCCGCCCGCGGAAACGGATGCTGCGCGCCCTTCATAATGGCCAGCATCTCGTCGCAGTCCTTCGCGCGCGCTGCCTTATGTTCGTAGATCGACTCCATCAGCCGCGCCAGGTCCCGCGGCGTCGACGTGTTCTCCTCCCCGCGCCGCGCCGCCGCGATGTCCATCATGAACCGCCGCAGATGCGTGTCCCGCAGCCCCAGCTCCCGGACCAGCGCATTCACCCGCTCCATCCCCACCATCCGGATGCACTCGTTCGCCGCCGAATTGTCGCTCCACTGCATCATCGCCTCCACCAGTTCCCGCACCGTCAGCGTCACCGGCCCATGCATCAGCTTCTCCTTCAGCGGACCTTCGCTGTCATCGCCGTTGCCCACCCAGGTCAGCCGGACGGGATTGCTGAACTTGAACCGCCCCGCCGCCGCGTCGCGAAACATCCCGATCATCACCGGAACCTTGATCGAACTCGCCGTCGGAAAAACCGTGTCGCCGCTCATCTCCAGCCGGTCTCCGTTCGTCAAATCGATCGCCGACACCCCAAGTACGCCCGAAGACGATGCCGCATACGCCGACAGCCGTTCCAGCGTTTTCTGCTTCCAAAGCTGCCGCACCGCCGGTTGGGCGCAAAGGATCGCCGGGAGCATCAAACTGAGACAAAGAACACGCGACATGGGGAAATCATAGCGCGCAGCCGGGAATTCTCTGGCATACTGGAGTTGCCCTGGTTATTTTCCGCTAATCGAGCGGATGAGATTTCTCGGACCCACTCCCTCACGCCGGCTGAATGAAGCCGCGGGATTCGTGTATCTTGTCGCCGGCCTGCTGCTCGCGCTGGCGCTTGCCTCCTACCACCCCCTCGACCCCTCCTGGGACACCGCTTCCGCCGCCGTCCGCCCGCTCAACCTGATCGGCCGCGCCGGCGCCGGCATCGCCGACATCTGCTACCAGCTCTTCGGCCTCGTCGCCGCGGTGCTTCCCTTCCTGCTCTGGGTCCTGGGCTGGAAGTGGATGCGCTCGGAGGAAATCAGCGCGCCCGTCATCCGCGTCACCGGCTCCGCGGCGCTCGTCATGAGCATCTCGGCCGGCCTCGACTTGACCATCTCCTGGCGCCCCTGGGGCGGCGCCATCTCCTGCGGCGGCCTCGCCGGGACGCTCGCCGGCGACTGGCTGGTCTCCGTCGCCAATCCGCTCGGAGCCGTTCTGCTGGCCTTCGCTACTGCCATCCTCTCGCTCTATCTGATTTCCACCTTCTCCGTGCTCTCGCTCGAGCGCTGGTTCGCCGGACCCATCCGGGCCTTCCAGGCGATCGGCGCGCGCTGGACCGCCTGGCGCAAGCGCCGGCGCGAAGCAGCCCAGGTACGCGAAGCCCTCCGCCGCGCCAAACGCGCACAAGAGCGCGCCGAAAAACTCGAAGCCAGAAAACGCCGCCGGGCCGAACGCGCAGCCCGCTCTCCGGAAACCGCCGCCGCCGAGGCCTCCGCCGGCACCCCGCCGTGGGAAGAACAGGACCACATCCCGGAACCCGCCGACGAATCCGTCGAGGAAGAAGCCGCCGAAGAAATTCCGATACACGTGCTCGAGGACTTGCGCCCCGTCGCCGCCGCGCCCCCACCCGCTCCCGAGCCTCCGCCGCCCGCTCCCGTCCGAGCCCCCGAACCCGCCCCAACGCGCCCCGCCGCTTACCACCTTCCGCCCACGGACTTGTTGAACGAAGTCCCGGCGCGCAATCCGCACGACAGCCTGGAACTCAAGGAAATCGCCGCCCGCATCAAATCGAAATTTGAAGAGTTCAACGTCCTCGGCTCCGTGGTGCAGATCAATCCCGGCCCGGTCGTCACCACGTTTGAATACAAGCCCGAGGCCGGCGTGAAGTACAGCAAGATCACCGCCCTCAGCGAGGATCTCTGCCTCGGCCTCCAGGCCGAATCGATCCTCATCGAGCGCATCCCCGGCAAACCCACCGTCGGCATCGAGGTCCCCAACAGCCGCCGCGAAGTCATCAGCTTGCGCCAAATCCTCGAAAGCGAGGAGTTCGATCAATCCGCCTCGAAGCTCACCATGTGCCTCGGCAAAGACATCAGCGGACGCATCAAGGTCGCTTCGCTCGAGTCGATGCCGCACCTGCTCATCGCAGGTTCCACCGGTTCGGGCAAGAGCGTGATGCTCAACACGCTCATCATGTCGATCCTCTATAAGTCGACGCCCGATGACGTGCGACTCATCCTGGTCGACCCCAAGCGCGTTGAACTCGGCATCTACGAAGGCATCCCGCACCTGCTGACACCCGTCATCACCGACGCGAAAAAGGCCACCAACGCCCTGCGCAACGCCGTGCTCGAAATGGAGCGGCGCCTCAAACTGCTCGCCAGCATCGGCGTTCGCAACATCGACCAGTTCAACCGCAAAGTCCGCCAGATGCAGTCCCGCCCGCTCAGCCTGTTCGAAGAAGAGAACAACGAGCCGGATCTGACCCCGCTGCCCTACATACTCATCCTGATCGACGAGTTGGCCGACCTGATGATGCTCGAACGCGGCAACGTCGAAGAGGCCGTCACTCGCCTCGCTCAGATGGCCCGCGCCGTCGGCATGCACCTCGTGCTCGCCACCCAGCGTCCCAGCGTCGACGTCATCACCGGCCTCATCAAAGCGAATTTCCCCTCCCGCATCAGCTTCCGCGTGGCCACCCGCGTCGACTCCCGCACCGTGCTCGACGTCATGGGCGCCGAGCATCTGCTCGGTAAGGGCGACATGCTCTTCCTCCCGCCCGGCTCCTCGCGCCTCACCCGCGTCCACGGCGCCTTCGTCACCGAAGCCGAAATCACCGAAGTGGTCGAGTTCTGGAAAGCGCAAGCCCGGCCCGAGTACGACCAGACCTTCCTGCAAGCCCCGCCCACCGACGACGAGTCCGGGGAAGACGGCGACGCCGAAGTCTTCGACGGCGAGCAGGATCCCATGTATCAGGACGCCGTCCGCGTGGTGCTCGAAATGGGCAAGGCCTCCACTTCCACCCTCCAGCGCCGCCTCCGCCTCGGCTACGGCCGCGCCGCCCGCATCCTCGACATGATGCACCGCGACGGCATCATCGGCCCGCCCGACGGCAGCAAACCCCGCGAAGTCCTCAAGCGCCCCGACTGGCTCGAAGAAGTCGAAAGCGGCCGGCGGTAGACGCCACCCGCGCGCGCCGCCAGCCGCGCGGCTCCGTTGTGCGCGTGTGACAGGAGACGCACAGGGCCGCGAGCGCCGCAAGCCGCGCGGCTCCGTTGTGCGCGTGTGACAGGAGACGCACAGGGCCGCGGCGCCGCAAGCCGCGCGGCTCCGTCGTGCGCGTGTGACAGGAGACGCACA
Organism: Acidobacteriota bacterium; assembly: GCA_021778335.1. Lineage (GTDB taxonomy): Bacteria > Acidobacteriota > Terriglobia > Bryobacterales > Bryobacteraceae > JAJYKC01. The sequence continues at coordinate 15,967 of JAJYCN010000065.1, forward strand.
GGGCAGCGAGCGGCGCAAGCCGCGCGGCTCCGTTGTGCGCGTGTGACAGGACACGCACAGGGCCGTTCTTCACGCTCATTCGCCCCACACTCGTTTTTCCTTACTTGGTGACCGGAGTCACCGAAAGGTTACGACATGTCCCCCGCCGCCGCCCGAGCGCGAGCCACGTCTCGCGCCGTTCCGTTCCCTTTCAGCGAGTTGAAGAAAACCGCCCGAGCCGTCTGCATTTGGCGCAATCGTTGCCTGTTGTCCTCCTGTTCCGCAAAGACCAGAAAGAAAGGGCGGGACGAAAAAAGGAGATACCTCAATGCAAGATCTGAAGACCCTCGTTCTCGTCCTGGGAACCACACTGGGAGCCGCCACGCTCTCGGCTCAGTCGAAGGCCGTCGCCGACATTCCATTCGACTTCGTCGCTTCCACGGTGACGTTGCCGGCAGGCACATATGCCGTGCAGCCGGGGCTCAACCCCACCGGTGCGATGACGATTGAAAACGTCCGGACCGGCGTCACCGTCACCGTACTGACGCCCGCAAGCAATCGATCGCCCCGGCAGACTTCGTCGCGCCGGGGAGTGATCCTGTTCCATCACTACGGCAACCAGTACTTCTTTTCGGAAATTTCGATGCCGGACGGTATGCAGGGACGCGTAGTCCCCGGCAAGCTCGAGCGCGAACTCAAATCGCAGCAGTTTGACGCGAAACTGGCGGATGTCAGCCTTCCGCTGGCCGCCACCCGGTAAGAAAGCCCGCCTCCATTCGGCTTCCGTTGCCCCAGGGAGAACGCCTCTGTGGGGCTCCGGCCGGAGCGCTCCGCCCGGTCCGCAATTTCCTTCTATCGCAGACCCAGGTGCCGCATCAGCCGGTACAGGTAATGCGGATGTACGCCCAACAACTCCGCCGCCGCTCCGTGGTCCCCGTTGGCCTGGGCCAACGCCCGCGAGACAGCCTGCCGCTTGGCTTCCTCCACCGCGTCCTGTAACGGGAACGCCCCGCCCACGCCGGCGGGTTTGGCGATCTCGCGGATGCTCTCGGGCAGGTCTTCGAGTTGGATCATGTCTCCGCCGCCCAGCACCACCGCCCGCTCCATCGCATTCTCCAACTCGCGTATGTTGCCGGGCCAATCGTAATGCATAAGGTAAGCTTGCGCCTCGCGCGAAATGCCGCTGATCCGCCGGCCGCACTGCTCGCTGAACTTGGCCGCAAAATGCATGGCGAGCGGAAGGACATCCGTGGGCCGCTCACGCAGCGCCGGCGTCTTGAGCACCACCACATTCAGCCGGTAGTAAAGATCCTGACGAAACCGCCCGGCGCGCACCTCCTCCTCGAGATTCCGGTTCGTGGCCGCAATCAACCGGATATCCAGCGGGATCGGCCGCGTCCCGCCCACGCGTTCCATCTGCCGCTCCTGCAATACCCGCAACAGCTTTGCCTGCAAGGACACCGGCATCTCGCCGATTTCGTCCAGGAACATCGTGCCGCCCTCCGCCAGTTCCAGCCGCCCTTTCTTCAGCGTCACGGCGCCCGTGAAGGCGCCCTTCTCGTGTCCGAAAAGTTCGCTTTCAAGCAGCGTCTCCGCTAGCGCCGCGCAGTTCACCGCGACGAACGGCTGCCCGGCACGGACGCTGTTGCGATGAATGGCGCGCGCGACTAACTCTTTGCCCGTGCCGGTTTCGCCCATGATCAAAACGGTGGAATTGGCCTGCGCGGCCCGCGCGATGTTCCGTTGCGACTCTCGTAACCGGTCGCTGCCGCCGATCATTTGATGGTCCGGGTGAAGTTGCGGTTCCAGGCGCGCTCGCTCCGTGTCGATCCAATCCTGGTGGTACACGTTCTCCATCGCCATCGAGGCGAGATCCGTCACGGCCGCGAGGATTTCAAGATGCGTTTCGCTGAAACCCTCGCCTTCGAGATAGATCACTCCGCAAGTGCGCTCCCGCACAACCATCGGCGCGGCCAGCAAGGCGAGGGACGCGCTTCCCTCCCCATGAGGCTCCCGCTCGGATGCAGCCACCAGCAGCACGCAGGCTTCGCGTAAAACCCGGTTCACAATTTGCCGGTCTATCGTGGCCGGACGGCGAAGGCATGGTTCGGTGTCTCTTACCGAAACGGACGACGGCTCGTCGAGGCTGTCTTCATAGAAGAGGATCGCCCCGCGGCTCGCCGGAATCGAATCGAGAATCAACGACAACAGATGCTCTTCGAAAACCCTCCGGACCGAGGAGCAACGTCCCTTGTACATCGCCTGAAAGGAGTGAAGCATGGCGCTGACTCGCAACAGCGTGCTCCCATCCCCGGCGTGCCAGGTTTCCGCGGGCGTTCCGCCTTCCGCCGCCCCGGCCGCCTCGTCTCCGGCCAGGAACCGCAACGAAACGGCGCCGACCGTGATGCGGTCGCTATCGGCGAGCACTTGCTCTTTGACGGAAGTCCCGTTCACGAGAGTGCCTACGCCGCCGGCAAGATCGCGAATGAGAAAGCCGCCGGCCCGGCGCTCGATGACGCAGTGGGCGCCGGCAACCGAAGGGTCCGAAAGACACACATGGTTGTCCCGGCTGCGTCCGATGCGGAACTCCGGGTCCGTGATCGGATAGGACGCACCCCCCGAATCACTACCGATCACGAGAAGCCTGGCCTGCATGGCCTCTGTGTGGGTAGTGTATTCATTCCCCATTTCGTTACGCCGAAGACCTGATTTCACCTTTCGATGACTCCCTCCGCGCCCCGGCCCCCTCCAGGAACGCGCCGCCTGCTTCGCTTTCAATGACTTAATCAAAAGGACCAGGCATCGTGCGCGTTTGGCTCGCCGTTTGCCCATCCGCTCCTCGTTCCGCAAGAAAGGACTTGAGGGACGGAAAAGGGGAACCACACGATATGACAAAGCTGAATGCAATCGTCCTGGTGCTGGGCGCAACGCTCGGGGCCACGGCGCTGCCGGCGCAAACCAAGGCCGTGGTTAACATCCCGTTCGATTTCACGGTCTCCTCGGCGGTGCTGCCGGCGGGCGAATACATGCTGCTGCCCTCCGAGGCGGCGGCCGATGTGCTGCGAATTATCAACACGCACACGGGCGAGTCCGTTTCCGTTCTCGCGCCCAGAAGCAACGCGGGCTACCAGGCTAACCCTACGGCGGCCGAAGCCGTCGTCTTCCACCGCTACGGCGACCGGCGCTTCTTCTCCGAAGTCTGGACCCGTAACGGCATGGCCCGGTGCGCGATGCCCGGCAAACTCGAGCGGGAATCTCAACTGGGACCGCGGGAAGCCAAACTGGAAACAGTTCTCATCCCCCTATCCGGGCTCAAGTAAACGGAAGTCATCCACACATCTCCGTTTTCTTAGCGCGCCGCGCGGGGCGCGCCCGAGCAGGCCTTCGGCAAACCGGTCGATAAACGCGCCGGCGCCTGGGCGTTCGTGCGCGCGTCGGCGTAATCGCGCTCCGCCCTGTCTGCAGTTGGCTGCTATCGCAAGTCCAGGTTCCGCGTCAGCCGGTACAGATAATCCGGATGCACTCCCAACAACTCCGCCGCCGCTCCATGATCCCCTTTGGCTTGGTCGAATGCCCGGGCGACAGCCTGCCGTTTCGCCTCCTCCACCGTATCCTGTAGCGGCAGTGCTCACGATACGCTCCACGGCCGGCGCGGCGCACTTGCCCGTCCGGCGCACAATGGAGACATGAGCGACGACCGCGTCACGCACGACACGATGGGCGAGATACGAGTCCCGGCCGGCGCCGCCTACGGCGCGCACACGGCTCGCGCCATCGAAAACTTCCCCATCAGCGGCCTGCGATTCCCAAGGCCGTTTATTCGGGCTCTGGGACTGATCAAGAAGGCCGCCGCGCGCGTGAACGGCCGCCACGGGCGGCTGCCCACGGAACTGGCGGCGGCGATTGAAGCGGTGGCCCAGAAGGTGGTGGAAGGGGCGTATGACGATCAGTTCGTCGTTGATATCTTCCAGACCGGCAGCGGGACCTCGACGAACATGAATGCGAACGAGGTGATTGGGTTTCTGGCCGGTGCGCACCCTAACGATCATGTGAATCTAGGCCAGTCCAGTAACGATGTCATCCCCAGCGCCATGCACATCGCCGCCGCGGAAGAGGCTCACCACCGGCTCCTTCCAGCCGCACGCCACCTCCGTGTTTCTTTCGAGCGCAAAGCCCACGAGTTTCACGGCGTCATCAAGATAGGCCGCACCCACCTGCAAGACGCCGTGCCGATGCGCCTGGGGCAGGAGTTCTCGGGCTACTCACGGCAGGTGGAGGCTGCCTGCGAGCGCATCGAAAGCGCCCTGCCTGGTATCCACGAGTTGGCCCTGGGAGGCACCGCGGTGGGAACGGGCCTGAACGCGGCGCCGGAGTTCGCCTCGGACGCGATCGCGGAGATTGCCGGCGAAACCGGCATCCCATTCCGCGAGGCTCGCAACCACTTCGAAGCGCAGGCGGCCCGCGACGCGGCGTGTTTCCTCAGCGGTGCCCTGCGCGTTTACGCGGTGGCCCTGACCAAAATCGCCAACGACCTTCGCTGGCTGGGCTCCGGCCCTCGCTGCGGCATCGGGGAATTGCGGTTGCCGGCCGTGCAGCCGGGCTCCAGCATCATGCCCGGCAAAGTGAACCCTGTGATCGCCGAGAGCGTGTTGATGGCGTGCGCTCAAGTCATTGGGTACGACTCCGCGGTCGCCTGGTGCGCCGCGGCCGGCAACTTTGAACTGAATGTCATGATGCCCATAATGGCGTATGACCTGCTTGCCTCAATCGAGTTGCTCGCCAACTCATCACGAAATCTCCAGGTCAAGCTGGTGGACCAACTAAATGCCGACCGCGCCCGCGCGGAAGGATTCGTGGAGCAATCGCTCGCCATGGTGACTGCACTCGTCCCCGTGATCGGCTATGAGAAGGCGGCGGATCTGGCCAGGGAGGCATGGAAAAGCAGCCGCACGATTCGCCAGGTGGCCCGCGAAAAGAGCGGCCTTGCGGAAGAGCAAATCGAGTCGCTTCTCGATCCGCGCCGGCAAGTCGGAGATTAGCCGGGATTTGACCGCATCGAATCAGGTTCGCTTTGAATGCCGTCGTTGCCGCGAAAGCGGCCGAAGCTGCGATGCCCCGCGGTATCTACGGACTTACGCCCGCTCACCGCAAGCCCAAATTCCGCGTCAGCCGGTACAGATAATTCGGATGCACTCCCAACAATTCCGCCGCCGCTCCGTGATCCCCTTTGGCCTGGTCGAATGCCCGGGCGACAGCCTGCCGTCTCGCTTCCTCCACCGCATCCTGTAGCGGCAGCGCCGGGCCCACGCCTGCGGGTTTCGAAATCCCGCCGATCCCCTCCGGCAGGTCCTCCAGTTGAATCATTTCTCCGGCGCCCAGCACCACCGCCCGCTCCATCGCGTTCTCCAACTCGCGGATATTGCCGGGCCAGTCGTAATTCACCAGGTAAGCCTGCGCCTCGGGCGCAATGCCGCTAATCGCCCAGCCGCACTGCTCGCTGAACCGCGACGCAAAATGCATCGCAAGAGGCAATATGTCCGACAGCCGCTCTCGCAGCGCCGGCGTCTTCAGCACCACCACATTCAGCCGATAATAAAGATCCTGCCAAAACCGCCCGCCGCGCACCGCCTCCTCGAGATTCCGGTTGGTCGCCGCGATCAAACGAATATCCAGCCGGATCGGCCGCGTCCCGCCCACGCGTTCCATCTGCCGCTCCTGCAACACCCGCAACAGCTTCGCCTGCAGCGGCATGGGGATTTCGCCGATTTCATCCAGGAACATCGTTCCGCCCCCGGCCAACTCGAGCCGCCCCTTTTTCTGCGCAACCGCGCCCGTGAAGGCGCCCTTCTCATGGCCGAACAGCTCGCCTTCAAGCAATGTCTCCGCCAGCGCCGCGCAGTTCACCGCAACGAACGGCGCATCCGCGCGAGGGCTGTTCCGATGAATGGCGTGCGCCACTAACTCTTTCCCCGTACCCGTTTCCCCCGTAATCAAGACGGTAGAATTGGTCTGCGCGGCCCGCGCGATATTCCGTTGTAACTCGCGCAACCGGCCGCTGTCGCCGATCATATGACCGTCCGGGTGGAGTTGTATTTCCAGCCGCGCCCTCTCCGTCTCGAGCCATTCCAGCTGATAGGCGTTCTCCATCGCCATCGAAGCGAGATCGCTCACGGCCGCGAGCGTTTCCAGGTGCGCTTCGCTGAATGCCTCGCCTTCCAGATAGATCACGCCGCAGGTGTGCTCGCGCAAAACCATCGGCGCGGCCAGCAAGGCGCACGACGGCATTCCCTCGCTGCATTGCTCCCGCTCGCAGGCTTCCACCAGCAGCGCGCAACTGTCCCGCAACACCCGTTCCACAATCTGCTTGTCTATCGTCACGGAATGGCCGGGACGCGGTTCGGCGTCTTTCAGCGACAGCAACGAAGGCTCATCGAGACTGTCTTCACGGAAAACGATCGCCCCGCGGCTCGCCGGAATCATTTCGAGAATCAGCGACAATAGGTGCTCTTCGAAAACCTTCCGCGCCGGCGAACCACGTCCGTTGTACATCGCGTGGAACGAGTGAAGCATCGCGCTGACCTGCAATAGTGCGCGCGCGTCCTCCACCGGCGGACCAGCCGCGGCAGCCTCGTCCCTCTGGCCGCCGTCCATCACGAGAAGTCTCGCATTCATTGACTTCCTCTTCCGTTCTCACCAT
>JAJYCN010000066.1 GCA_021778335.1 Acidobacteriota bacterium
GTCCGCCTACGACGTTAAAATCTTCTCCCACGGCCTCTCGGTTCCGGCATTCGGCGCCACAGGCGCCATCCAAACCCGCTTCACCGCGGTCCCATTGCAGACCCTACCCCCGCCAACGCCAAACGCTATCCGCGCCCTGCCTCCCGAATCCACCTGGATCAACCTCCGCTCGCTCGGCATCCGCGGCGACGGCGTCACGGACGAAACTGCAGCCATCCAGGAGGCCATCAACGCGCATCCGGTTCTCTACATCCCGTCCGGCCATTACATCGTCACCAACACCATTCACCTGCGCCCCGACAGCGTCCTGATCGGCCTCCATCCGGACCACACGCAGTTCGACATCCCCGAATCCACGCCCGCTTTCCAAGGCCCCGGCGCGCCGCTTCCTCTTCTTGAGGCCCCGCGCGGCGGCACGAACATCGTCACCGGCATCGGCCTATACACCAACGGCATCAACAGCCGCGCCGTCGGGGCACTCTGGATGGCCGGCGAGAATTCGCTGATGGACGACGTTCGCTTCCTCGGCGGCCACGGCACGCTCGGCCTCGACGGCAAACGCGTCAACCCCTACGCACCCAACCTTTTTACCGATCCCGACCCGCGCCGCCGCTGGGACTCGCAGTTCCCCAGCCTTTGGATCACCCACGGCGGCGGAGGCACATTCGCCAACATCTGGACGCCCGACACCTTCGCGGCCGCCGGCCTCTATGTCTCGGACACCTCCACGCCCGGTCGAGTTTACGAACTCTCCGCCGAACACCACGTCCGCGTCGAGATTGCTCTCGACAACGTCGCCAACTGGGAGTTATACGCGCCGCAGACCGAAGGCGAGCGCGAAGAAAGCGCCTCCGCCATCTCGCTTTCCATCAGCCGCTCCCACGACGTCACCATCGCCAACTATCACGGCTACCGCGTCGTTCGCAGCTACCATCCCGTCCCCTACGCTGTCCGCATCTACAACTCCCACGGGATCCACTTCCGCAACGTCCACGTCGACAGCAACAGTGCCATGGCTATCTGCGCCGATTCCGGCTGCCGGCAGCACGTCCGCTCAAGCAAGGTTTCTTTTGAAGATTGCATCTACGACACCAGCCTCCACACGGCCGTCCGGGACCGCGAATTCGCCTGGCTGGACGTCACCGGCCGTCCCACTGCTCCTCCTCGAAGCACCCTCCCCGTCGAAAAACTCGTCTCCGGCTTCTACAACATCTCCGGCGCGGCGGTCGATCCCTCCGGCCGCCTCTACTTCGTCGACTCCCACTTTCAGCGCATCTACAGCTTCGACCCGGAAACAAAAGACCTGCGAATTGTCCGAGACGATCTCCTCGACCCTGTCAACCTCATCTTCGACAAATCCGGCGATCTTCTCGTCGTCTCCTCCGGCGGCAAAGGCCTCTCCGTCTACTCCTTCCGCCCGGACGCCCCCGAAGACCAAATCACCGTCCTCGCCCCTGAACCCTCCTCGGATCGCCCTTCCCTGACGCCCGTCCTCCCAGTCGACTATTGGGTCAACGGCGATTTCTCAAATACACTCGATCACACCACGCTCCGCTACGTCACGCTCCCCGAACTCTTCGCGAAAAACGTCACCACACGCAAGCAATCCCAATACGTCTCGCCGGACCGCACGCTCTTCATCGCTACCGATCCGGCCTTCGTCACGGGACCCTATAAGTTCGCCGACATCCTCCAATGCTATGGCCTCGTCCAGGCTGCCCCCGGTAAACCTTTCTACGTAACCAACGAAGCCGAAGAGCGCACTTATTTGGCCACCGTCAACTCAGACGGCGCCCTCGCCAACCTGAAACCGTTTGTCGAACAGGGCGGGGAAAGTCTCGCGCAGGACCGCGACGGCAACGTCTATCTCGCCGCCGGCGACGTCTTCGTCTACAACCCCGCCGGCAAACTCACGGGTTCAATCCACGTTCCGGACCGTCCGCTCGATCTGCTTTTCGGTGGCAAGGACGGACGCACGCTCTTCATCCTGACGCAGGGATCCCTTTACGCCGTCCACACCCGCGTGCCTGGCGCGCAATAACAGCCGTCCTGTGCCCGAAATTGCAAAACGCAATCGCCGTTCTAACCCAGGCCCCGCGCCCTCAGGCGACCGGCGCGTGCGCAATCAAGAGGCCACTCGGGAGCTCTTCCCCAAATACGCCGCTTAGATCTTCTTCTTCCTCGCCTTCGAGCACCGCATGCAGCGCCTCCGGAAGCGCCCGCCGCACGAGCTCCCGCGTCGCGGGAGCCAGGTCCCTCGTCGCATCGCCCGTGTGGCGCGCCATCGCCACCAGTGCCGAATCCGCCTTGCCCACCTTTAGCAGAGCCTCGACCCACCGCGTCACCGTGATCGCCGGCAGCACTTGGTTGATTGGCCCGTAAAACAGCCTCCTCGCTCCCAACCGCCCCAGGCACCACAGTCCCGGCTCGCGAAACTCGCCCGTCTTCAACCGCGCGATGATCGCGTCCCCAAGTTGCGTCCGCACCGGCGCCGGCAGCAGTTCCAGGCTCGCCGCCGTGCGCCACATCTCCCGCAGCAGGCTCGAATTCAGACGCACTTTCTTCTGCCCGCGCGGCAGCAGCATCGGCGAAAGCCGCTGGTACACATCGGCTTGCTGATTCCGGTTCAGACCGCCCGCCACCCGTCCCCAGAAGATCCACCACTCGATTTCGTTCTGCACCTGATTGGCGAACGTCAATCCCGACGCATACACCCGCCGCGCCTGCTCGATGCGATAGTCGTCCCCCGGAAACCCGAATCCTGGCCGCAGGCAGAATCCGCATAGGTTCAGCCACCGCGCTTCGTGTGCCGCGCTCGTCTTGCGCCCGTCGGCAAGTTCGAGCATTCGATCCGCCAACGCGCGAATCGCGCTCGATGGCCACGACAGCCGCCCCAGCGCGAGCGCCTGCTCCAGTCGTGCCGGCAACTCCTCCGGCGGGAGCACGCGCTGCGAGAACGTCTGGGTCAGTAGCTCGATCCCCGCCTTCGACGCTTCCTCACTCACCACCGCCGCCGGCCGCGCCGATTTCGCCGCCGCCCTGCGCAAGTCGAATTGCAGGTTCCACCGATGCTCGCTTACTTTCGAATCCGCCCACACTTGCAGCGTCCCCACTTCCGTTAACCGCGCGCCCAGCTTCACCGGCACCAACCGCTCTCCCTGCTTGCCGAACCGGATCACCGCGTGCAGGGGCGCATGCAAGTGCAGCCCGGATTCATCGCCCGGCCTGAATGTAATCGTGTCTCCCGGCCGGTCTTCGGTCCGCGCCAGCGAACTGTACAGCCGGAATGAAACTGGTCTGTTCGCCACAAGCTGGAGCCCCGGTTGGTCCAGCTCAATTTCCGAGCCTTCCTCCGCCCCGCGCGGCACCAGACAAACCGCCTGCTGCGTCTCTCCTGCCGGCCCCGCGCCCAAAAAGTATGCGCGCGGCAATCCGCCCCGCACGATCAACCCCGCGCCCGTCGAGCGCACGTACGAGTAATACGAAGCCCCGACCGCCACCGCGAGATCGAGATCCTGATTCTCGAAGATCAGCGGCCGCCGCCCGGTCCACGCAGCCACCACGTCGGCCACGCGGTCCCGGCAAACCTGCGGAATGAAAAACCCGCCGTTGAACAAAATTGCGTCCGGCCGCGCGTTTCCGTTCGCCGCCAGAAACGCAGCCAGATGCCGTGTGATCGCCGGATCGGACACGTACGGCAAACCCAGCTCGCGGAACAGGCTCTTCTTTTCTTCCTTCGGCCTGTCCTCGGCCGAGCACATCGGTAGAAACCCTTCGAGCGTCAGCTCCAGCGCCTCTTCCCGCAGAATCGTCGTCTTCAGCGCCCCGCCGATCAGCGAAGCCCCCGAACCGAGCACCGTGATCTCCACGGACGGCAAACCCGCATCGGCGAGCAATCGCTCTTTCGCATCCGCGCACTGCCGCCGCAGCCCGCTTCTCTGCCGCAGCGAAAGCTGCCGTTTCAGCTTCGACTCCGCCAGCCACGCCAGCGTCAAATCCAGGTTATCCCCGCCCAGCAGCAGATGCTGGCCCACCGCTGTACGCGTGAACTCCACCCGGTCGCTCTCGCGGTTCACCCGAATCAGCGTAAAATCGCTCGTGCCGCCGCCCACGTCGCACACCAGGACAAGCTGCCCGTCCACAAGCTGCTTCTGCGATTGCGTCAGGTGATTCGCAATCCAGGAATAAAACGCCGCCGCCGGCTCCTCGATCAGCGTAAGCTTCTCGATGCCCGCCTCGCGCGCGGCCTCCACCGTCAACTCCCGCGCCTCTTCGTCAAACGACGCCGGAACCGTCAGCACGACGTTCTGCCCCGCCAGCGGTTCACCCGGATGCACGTTGTTCCATGCATCGCGGATATGCGCCAGAATCCGCGTGGAAACCTCCACCGGCGTCAGCACGCGCCCGCCTTCCCGCGCGTCCCACGGCAGGATCTTCGCCGTCCGGTCCACATCCGGGTTCGATAGCCACGACTTCGCCGAATGTACCGACTGCGTTGGAATCAGCGCGCCCTGCTCCCTCGCGTACGCGCCGATGTAAGTCTCCTCGCCCAGAAACAGGAACGAAGGTAGCGTCCGCCGCGGCTCGATCCGCCCCGGAGCCACGTGCTGCGGGATATCGAGCACGTGAATCGGCGGGAAATCCGCGCCAGCAGCTTCTTCAGGATCGATGAACGCCAGGGCTGAGTTCGTGGTGCCGAGATCGATCCCGATGTTCATCCGGCATGCCGCTCCCGCACGTTGAACTCGAGCTTCCAGCGCCGCCCGTCGCGCGCCACGCACCAAAGCTGCAACAGCCCCGTCGGCGTCACCGCCGATTCGAGCGTCACGGGAATGAACCCGCCCGCCGCCCCTTCGGCGGGCAACTCCACCTGCATGGGCGCAAGCTCCTCGACGTCAGCCGGCATCTCATCGAGCAGCGTGCCCGCCGCATCTTCCCGCCGCGCCGCCGAATGAAAGAATCGGAACTCCGCAGGCTCGCCTACAGCCAGCCCGAACACGCGATCCGGGAACCGCAGTTCCGTGCCTTCTTCCATCCCGTACGGCACCACCGTCAGCGCCTTCAACGGAGCGGGCATCCCCGGCACCGCCGGTAGCGAGCTTTCGATCCCGACGTAGTAAGTCCGCGGTACGCCGCCGCGAATGCGCACGCCGCGCCCCAGACGCGACAGTCCGTAGTAAGCCGCGCCGCGCGAAACCGCCTGCATCAAGTCCTCGCCCGGCAGCGGTTGCGCCGCCGGCGCGCCTTCGGCCGCAAGCCACGCATTCAGCGTATCCATCAGCCGTTCCCGCGCCGCGCCCGCCCGCAGCAAACCGCCGTTAAACAACACATGCGTCGGACACGCCAGCCCGCTCGGACCGCGCCGCACACTTTCGCCCGCCGCTCCAGCCGCCGGTTGCCGCAGGAAACGCGCCAGGTGCCGCGTAATTGCCGCGTCGCTCGCGTACGGCAGGCCAAGCTCGGCCAACCCCATCCTTGCCCGCGCGCGCTGCGGCATGTCCGTGCTCTCCACCTTCGGAAGAAAACCATCCAGCAGGATCCGCTCCACGTCGGCACGCATCAGTTTCGCCTTGATCCCACCGCCGATCAGGCTCGACCCGCGCCCCAGGATCGTAATCGGCAGCGAGTCCTTCGTGTTCCCCGGTTCCAGCAGCGCTTCCTTGGCCTCGCGGCACTGCTGCCACAGCCCGTACAACTGCAGCGAATCGAGCGTCACCTTCCTGCCGCTGAGTTCCTGCTCCACGTGCCGCGCCAGCGCCAGATCGACGTTGTCGCCGCCCAGCAGGATGTGCTCGCCGACCGCAACGCGTTCGAGTTTCAGCTCACCCGCTTCTTCGGTCACCGCGATCAGCGTGAAGTCCGTCGTCCCGCCGCCGATATCGGCCACCAGAATCAGATCGCCCACCGTAATCCGCTCGCGCCAGTCCGGGTGCCGCTCAATCCACGCGTAGAAAGCCGCCTGCGGCTCTTCGAGCAGCACCACATCGCCCAGGCCCGCTTCCTCGGCGGCCTTCAGCGTCAGGTCCCGCGCTACCGCGTCGAACGAGGCCGGCACCGTCAACAGCACATGTTGAGTTTCGAGCGGAGCGTCCGGATGCGCCTCATTCCAGGCGTGCCGCAGATGCTCCAGATACAGCCGCGAGGCATGGACCGGCGAAACCTTTTCCGTGCCCTCGGGCGCGGTCAGCGGCAGCAGGGCCGCTGTGCGGTCCACTCCTGCATGGCACAACCACGACTTCGCACTCGACACCAGCCGCGCTGGCACTTCCGACCCTCGCTTTCGCGCCAGCAAGCCGACCAGCGGCGCGTCCTCGCTCCACGGCAGCGCCAGAGCCCTGGCGGGAAAATCGTTCGGTCCCGCCAGATACAAAAACGACGGCAGCAGCGACTCCTCCCTCGGCTCGCTCGCGTTCACCAACTGCGTGACCGCGAACGGATGCACCGGAGGCGTAGCCAACGGATCGGCGGGTGCGGCCCCCGTCTGCGCATACGCCATGCTGCTGTTGGTTGTGCCGAGGTCGATCCCGACAACAAACGGAGTCGTCAAGGCTGCTACTCGACTTCCAGTTCGGCCGGCGCCAGAATCGCCATCGCGTCCGGACCCGGAATCGCGGGCAGGTCGATCTTCCGCGCCTGCCAGCCCTTATGACGCAGCACGCCGCCCGCCGCCTTGCCTTTCGCCGGCACGTTGCCCAGCAGTTTCACCGCCGCCGGATTCACAGTATCGAGTTTCGTAAACGTCCCCTCGACCCCGTCGATCACCGGTGCCAGTTCCACATACCGCGTCAGGGCGGCGCGGCACTTGGCATGGACATCGCGAACCGCCGAGCCGACCTCTTCATCCGAGTAAGGCGTGATGTCTTCCAAAAAGAAATCCAGCAGCCGTGCGTCCCGCTGCAGAATGCCTAATAGCTGCAAGGCGCCGTCCGCCGCCGTTGGCACAAACTTCGGCTTCGGCGGCTCAGCCTTCTTTTTCACATACCCAAATGAAGACGCGACATCCTCCGGCAGAGCGCCGGAAAACAAAATAGCGAAGAAACTACGAAATGCAGATGCGATACGCGACAATGTAAACCCCTAAAGGGATAGTGTAGCGTTCGCGCCCGCCTATCGCGGCCAAAGCCAGCCGAACATCCCCGCCGTCAGCAGCCCGTAAAGCAGCCCGTCAATCGTCGACTTGATCGTCGTAATCCAACTCCGCCGGTACCAGATCGTCATCTGCCACAGCGCCACCGAGTACCCGATAAAAGCGGTCGCCCCGACGAATCGGAACACGTGCAGGTAATTCGTCCCCGGCGGCAGCGCCCGTCCCGCCACATACGCCGCGAATAACCCGACGATCAACGAGTAGAGAAACCACATCAAAAGGTTCCGTCCCATCGCCATCGGTCCGCTGGGCAGTACGGTCAATACAATCACCGGCCCCTGATTCATCTTCTCTTTGAACTCGGCGGAGCCCAAATCCTTCGTACTCTGTGGGCGCGGGGCCATGTAATCCCCTGGTGGAATCTCGAACGGGCGAAGCGCATCCAGCACCTGCGCCTCATGCGGCAGTTTCTTGTAATCCCCCTTGTGCCATGGCAGCAGCATATGAACCACGCTGCTCACCACAAACACCACCACCGCAGACAACAAAATCGGCAACCACAACGCGCTCAAAGGCGTCATCGCACCCTCCGCTTCGATTCCCGTCCACCGGGCGTTCCCTCTCGCCTCATGGTCCGGCTGCTGACCTATGTTGACACCCTTACGCTAACGGGGCAAGCGGCCATGGTTCACAGCGGCCATGGTTCACCTACCGCTTCTGACCCAGCCACGGATACCGCTCCAGCGCGTAAGTGATCAGATCCGCCATCTCGTCCCGCTGTCCCAACTAACATCGCAGCGTCCCCCGGTACTCCAGTCCCGATTTCTGCATCACTCTCTCGCTCGCCTTGTTCTCGACGACGCATCGCGCCTCCACCCGCCGCACTCCGATCACGCCGAACGCATAGTCGATCGCCGCCCGCACCGCCTCCGTTGCAAACCCATGCCCCCAATGCTGCCGTGCGAAGTAATACGCCAGCTCGATCCTCGACTCCTCCGGCACAATCCGCCCGTACGAGCGGTTGCCGATCAACTCACCAGTATCCATGCGAACCACCGCCCCGGGTCCGATCCCGCGTTCGGCATACTCGCGAAAGCAAGAGTCGAGGAATGCCTGCGTATCCACCGGCGCCTCGTGCCTATCCCACAACGCGTACCGCGCCACTTCCGGATCGCTTCCCCACGCATACACCGCCAGTAAATCCGTCTGCGCAAACTTCCGTAGATGCAGCCTCGGCGTGTCTAGTTCCGGCATAGGCCATGGGAACGGAGCAAGCGCCACGGCAACGCTCACTTTCCAAATGCGCGCGGCAGCACGGTCGTGATCCACGGCACGTAAGTAATAATCAGAACGCCCATCAATAACACTGCAATAAACGGGAGCAGCGCCCGATAGACCGTCACCATCGGCTTTTCGAACCGGTAAGCCGACAAGCACAAGTTAATCCCAACCGGCGGCATCAGGTAACCAAGCTCTAAATTCGCTAGGAAGATAATCCCCATCTGCACTGGATCGATCCCATAAACTCCGGTCAGCGGCTTCAGCAGCGGCACAATCACCAGAATCGCGGCAAAGATATCCATCAAACTCCCGACTACTAACAGCGCCGCGTTCAGCGCCAGCAGAAACAGGATCCGCGAATGGATATGCAGCCGTACCCAATCCACCAACCGCGACGGAATCTCCGCATCCACCAAGTAATTGGTGAACGCCAGCGCGCTGCCGATAATCAGCAGGATCCCGCCCACCACCGCCGCGCACTCCACGCACACCCTCACGTAATCTCGCCGGATCGAAAGCTGCCGGTAGAATCCCACTTCCACAACGAGCGCCGCGAACGCCGTCAGCGCCGCCGCCTCGGTTAGCGTCCCGAACCCGCCAAACAAACCCACCAGCATGATCGCCGGCAGCAGCAACTCCCACTTGGCTTCCCACAGCGCCCGCCCCGCTTCCTTCGCCGAGAACCTCGCCCGCTCCGCCCCGCTGTGAATGCCCTGCCGCACGCCGAAAATCCCAACGAGCGTCACCATCAGCAGCCCTGGGAGAATGCCTCCCAGAAACAGACTGTCGATCGGTGTCTGCGCATACACTCCATAAAGAATCACCGGCAGACTCGGCGGAAACAACAGCCCGAGCGACCCGGACGCCGTCAAAAGTCCTATCGAAAATCGCTCAGGATAATGCGCCCGGATCAGCACCGGAACAAGCAGTCCGCCGAGTGAAAGAATCGTCAGCCCGGACCCTCCCCAGGTGAAGATCGCGCAGATCACCACCGTCACGATCGCCAGCCCTCCCGGAGCCCACCCGAACAGCGCCTCGAACATCCGCAGCAGCCGCCGCGTCGCTCCGCCTTCGACCATCAGGTATCCGGCAAAAGTAAACAGCGGAATCGAAGGCAGAAGCGGCGAAGCTACCAGACGGTACATCTCCACCGGCGCGCTCGCCACTGGTCTCTGCGTATGCCAGAACAAGAAGAGCGCGAACCCGCCGAACACCGCAAATACAGGCAACCCCGCGAACGTCGCTAGAAACAGCAGCGCCACCCCGAGCGGAAACAAACCCGGCGTCGACGGATCGGCCGAATACAAAGCCACTGGCGCCAATAGCCCCGCCGCCGCGGCAAGCTTCCCGAACCACCTGGCATCCGCGTGCCACACCGCTCGCAAAGCGATCCAGCCGAACCCCACCGGCATCACCAGCAGCGCGTACCATCTCGGAATCCCTGGCACTAGCGTGCTCGAAGCCTCGCGCTCGCTGACGAGGAACTGCCACGAGGCATAGGCCAACGCCGCCGAAACCGACGCGAGCATCGCCGCCGACAGGATCGCCGCTGGCCGCCGCCACCCCCGCGGAAGCAGCGTGCTCGCCGAAACCGCCAGCAGACGGGAAAACCGCGCCGCCAGCGCCCCGCCGAACATCCCAATGCACAGCGTTAGATGCTGCACGTACACCGGCGAGCCCGGAATGCTTGGAATGAAGCGCACGCGCCGCGACGCCATCTCGAGCACCGGGAACAGCGTCATCAGCGACAGCATCGCCGTGGCGAGCAGATTCTCCGGCGTCTCGAAGATTTTGGACCGCAGAGACGAGGTGCTCACGACCCGCGCGCACGCCTGGTGCGCGTTTTGGCCTTCGGGGCGGCATGCGCGGCGTCATACTCCGCGCTCAGCGTTTTCACTTCGTCAAACAAGTCCGGCGGCATGCCGTGCGTACGCAGCGCCGGATAAAGCTTCGTCTGAATCAGTTGCTTCCACGCCGCCCGCGCCTGCGGCGTCGCTGTCACCACGTCCAGCCCCATCGTCTGCATCATCGCAACTGAGCTGTCCTCCAGCCCCCGGATCTCCTTCCGCAACTCCACGCCGGATTGCTGCGAGATATCCAGGATCTTCTTCTGATCGGCCGGCGAAAATCTGTCCCAGACGTCTTTCGAAATCAGAGTCGCCCCCACCAGCGTCGCGAACTTGATGTCCAGCATGTTCCGCGCTCCGCCAAACCACTGGCTCGTAAGTGCGACCAGAGGCGGCGCCTGAAACGCATCGATCAATCCGGTCTGAAGCCCGGTGAGGATATCCGTCGCCGCCAGCGACACGGGCTGAAAGCCGTTGTTCTTGTATAGCTCATACGTCGCGCTGTCGCCCTGTAGCACGCATAACCGGATCTTTCGAAAGTCGTCTGGCATCACCTCCGGCTGCTTGCTGAAGAAATGCACCCACCCCGCATCGGCCCAGTTCAGCACAACATAGCCACGGCTCAGCAGCGCCTTCTCAAGCCGAGGAGCAATCCGGTCCCGTACCCAGTCGAGTTCGTCATAGGAGTCGAACATCAGCGGTATCTGCAGCGCCGACACGCTCGCGTCGATCCCGCTCATCCCCGCTCCCGACAGCGCGACCGCCTGCAGCATGCGGATGCGCATCTTCTGCACCATCTCCGGCTCATCGCCCTGCGCGCCCCCCGGATACACCTGCAGTTTCAGCCTGCCGCCCGTCGCCTGGCTCCACTTCTGCCCCATCTCGATCAGAATCTGGTACCATCGCGAGTCCTTCGGGGCGAGCGTGCCCATCCGCACCAGCACCTGCCCGGGTGCGGCGGCCGAGAGCCCGAAGACAGCGATGAGAAGCGGAAAAAACCGGCGTGGCATCACCTTTCCACATTAGCCGTCAACGCGCGGCTTTGCACGTCCCGCCCAAACTCACGCATTTCACACTGAAATTACAGTAATATTACGTCCCGGCTTTCCATCCAGGTGTAACATCGGGGCAGGATCTAACAGTGACCGTACATCCAAAGGGCTCTCAAGCCCGTGTTCTTTTAACTTCTGTTTTCGGACCCTACGCGCAGGACGACGAATTCGGCAGCCGCCGCGTCAACCCGATGGAGCTTTACCACAACCAGGTGACGCGCGGCCAGGGAGAATTCTCCCTCCGCATGTTTCACCGATCCTGGGGCATCATGATGATCCAGGAAAATATCTCAGCCCCCTCCACTCTGCTCGACTTTCCCAAACGCGATGTCTTTGCCCGCGAGCTCACCACCCACCACTACGACATCGTCGGCATCTCGTCCATCATTGTCAACGTCGGCAAGGTCCGCGAGATGTGCCGCATGACCCGCGAACTTTCGCCTCAGTCCACCATCGTCGTCGGTGGCCACATTGCCGCAATCCCCGGCATAGAACACATGATCGACGCCGACCACATCGTCCGCGGCGACGGCATCGCCTGGATGCGCGCCTTCCTCGGCGAAGAAGTGTCGGCCCCCATCCGCCACCCCCACATCGTCTCCGGCTTCGACATCCGCACCATGGGCATCAAGGTCCCTGCTGGCGGCGGCGACACCGCCGCCACAATCATTCCATCCGTCGGCTGCCCCCTCGGCTGTAACTTCTGCACGACTTCGGCTTTCTTCGGCGGCAAGGGTAAGTTCCTCAACTTCTACCAGACTGGGGACGAGTTATTCCGTGTCATGTGCGAGATGGAGGAATCCATGAAAGTCCGCTCGTTCTTCCTCATGGACGAGAACTTCCTTCTCCACCGCCGCCGCGCCATGGAACTGCTCGAACACATGAAAGCCAAGGGCAAGGCGTGGGCCCTCTACGTTTTCTCCTCTGCCAACGCAATTAGTAAGTACACGATGCGCGAGTTAGTCGAACTCGGCGTCTCCTGGATCTGGATGGGCCTCGAGTCTCCCCGCGCGGGCTACGCCAAGCTCAAGGGCCAGGACACCAAGACGCTCACGCGCCGCCTCCGCGAGCACGGCATCAAGCTCCTCGGCTCCACCATCGTCGGCCTCGAACACCACACGCCCGACAACATCGAAGAGGAGATTGAACACGCCATCTCGCAGGAAACCGACTTTCATCAGTTCATGCTCTACACGCCCGTGCCGGGCACGCCGCTTTATCAGGAGATGCTCGAGAAGAACCTGCTGCTCGATGTTGACTTGGCCGACATCCACGGCCAGTACAAGTTCAACTTCAAGCACAACGCCATCTCGCGCGAGGACTCCCGCCGCTTCCTCGACTGGGCTTTCCGCCGGGATTTCGAACGCAACGGCCCCAGCCTCTTCCGCATCTGCCGCACCACGCTCGATGGCTGGAAGCGCTACAAAAATGATCCCGATCCCCGCATCCGTTCGCGCTTTGCCTGGGAAGTCCGCTCGATCAAGACCGCCTATAGCGGCCTGCTCTGGGCCATGGAGCGGCGCCTCCGCGATTCGAATGAAGGCCTGAGCCGGCAGATCCGCGCGCTGCGCCATGACATCGGCAATGAATTCGGCGCTGCCGCCCGCCTCATGTCAGGCATCCTTGGCCCTGTCTTTCTTTGGTCCAGCCGCCGGGAGCAGCGCCGCCTCGCGGCTGGCAAGACCTACGAGCCGGCTACCTTCATCGAGCGCCGCAACTGGCTGGAGGCGTAAAGCTAATCCCTCGGCGCGGCCTGCACGTTGCCGCTCAAATCGACCGCCACCGGCGGATTGTAGAACAGGAACCGTCCACAGCTTTCGCAAAACACCAGCGAGTCGCCCTTACGCAACTCCTGGAACAACTGTGGCCGCAGCGAAATGTAGCAGGCGCCGCAGCGGCCGTCGGTGGCTTCGGCCAGCACCGTGCCATGCCACTTCTTCCGGATCCGGTCGTACGCGGTCCGCACCTCGGGCGTCAGTGCGCCCAGCGAATGCCCCCGCTCTTCGCGCAGCCGTTTCAACTCGGCCTCGTCCTTCGCCGTCTGCTCGCGCGCCTGCGCTTTCTCACCCTCAACCGTCTTCTTCTCCTGGGCCAGCGCCGATTCGGCCTTCTTCACGTTCTGGTCGAGCGGCTCGGATTCGCCCATCAGATCGAGAATCCGGTCTTCGGCCTTGCGAATCTCCTTCTCGCAAAACTCGATCTCGTGCTGGAACGCCCGATACTGCTCGTTTGTCTTCGCCTGCAGCATCTGGTCCTTCAGCTTCGAGATCTTCTGCTCGTTGAGCTTCACGTCATCTTCCAGCCGCTTTCGGTCGCGGTGATTGGCCGCCAGCGCCGCGCGGTCGGCTTCGAGCCGCCGCAGGTGCGCGTCAAGCGCCTTCTCAATCTGCGCGATGTGCTTGGGAAGTTCCGCGATCTCTTTCAGAAGCTCAGCGATGTGTTGGTCGTACGCTTGCAAGCGTGAGGCCAACTCGAGTTGCTCTGTCATCGGTACTCCGAGTTTATCAGAGCCTCCGCGGCCACTCCTGCTTCGCCGCGCGCAAGTCGCCCGCGAATGAACACCACGTAAACCGCGAGTCCCGCCGCCAGTCCCCACGCAGCCGCCCGCGCTGGTAAATGCCCGGCGCCCGGCGACGGCTCCGGTATCGTGATCGCCGCCGTCACGAACACGCACCAGGCAAGCGCCGCGCCCGAGACCCATCGCACCAGCCCTTGGGAATCGCGCAGCCCCGCCGCCGCGATGAAGCCATAGCCGAGGTACCCCGCCACCACGCTCGTCGCCGTGAACAAGGCCACATGCTCCAATGCCAGCACGACGCCGCAGGAAAGGAACCACACCAGCACAATCGCCGCCACCGGCGTCCCGTGCCTTGTGTTTACGCGCGCCAGCCACTTCGCCCCCGGAATCATGTTGTCCCGCGCCATCGCAAACAGAAGCCGGCTCAGCAGTGCCAGCGTCGAAAGCGCGCATGCAAAAACCGACGCAAACACCACCAGCAGCACCAATCCCGCCGCGAAACTTCCCAGCCGCGTCTCCAGCACGTCCAGCATCGGCTCCGCGCTCGCCTGCGCCGTGCCAAGGTTTCGGATCGACAGCAGAAACCCGAGTAGCACCACAAACCCGCCCACGCCCGAGGCGATCAGCGACTGCATCACCGCCCTCGGTGCCACCGTCTCCGGCTCCTCGATCTCCTCCGCTAGATCCGCTGCCGCCTCAAACCCTGTCAAGCACCAGGCGCCCATCAACAGCGATAGCGCGAACCCTGAAAATCCTGCTCCATGGTGCGTGTAGTAGTTAGTCGATGTGAGCAGGAACCGCGCCGGGCTCGGATGATGAATCCCAAACAGCACCAGCAGCACCAATGCCACGCCGAGCGATCCCACGATCTCAGTGATCACGCCGAAGTCGTTCCACAGCGCCGTCAGCCGCATGCTCGCTATGTTGAGCAGCGCGGCGGCGCTGATCACTGCCACAGTGATCAGCGAAACCGGAATCCCAGCGTACCGCCCGCCTTCAAGCGCGCCCAGATACTCCCCTACCACGCCACAGATCCCCGGCAGTCCCGTCGTCCACTGGACCAACAGCAGCCATCCCGCGAAGAACCCCGCGCCGGGACCGAGAATCCGCGACACCCACTGATACCCATATCCCGACACCGGGTACCGCCGCACCAGGTCTGCGACCACGTAAGCCACCAGCATCTGCCCGCCCAGCGCGACCACCCACGACCACAGCACCGCCGGCCCCGCCTGCCTCAGCCCTTGCGAGAAATCCCCAAAGATCCCGGTGGTCATCGAGATCAACGAAAACGAAAGGGCAAAGCTCGAAAACGCGCGCAGCGTCCTCCGAAGCTGCTGCCGGTACCCAAACCGTTCGGGCCCCGCCCCGCTCATCTTGTCAGGTTAGCCGACCGGGCTCATGCTCGGTGGTTGTGCCAATCGACGATTCGAGGCTCGGTCAGCAACGATGTGAAGAGCTTCCACCGCTGCTTCGAACGGACGATAGCGATCCTGAAAGCGAATGCCTTGTCCTGCCAGCCTAGCGTGCTTTCCATTGCTCGCACCCCATTGAACGCACGGTACGCTAACTCTGCCGCGAGCAGGCCCGTCACGGCTTTGCATCGCGGCCTACGATGAGGTAACAACCGCCTAACCGGCCCGTTTCACGTGTACTTGGTTGCCCGTGGCCGCGAGGTAGTCCGCTGCTTGATCGATGGGCTCCATGCGAATAGTGCCCAGACCCGTGGAAGCGAAGGAGGCCGGCGAGGCTGCTTGTGACGCACAAACGGCAATCCTGCATGCACATCTACACCATGCAGATTTACCCCGATTGCACTTCGTATGACGCTGAAATAGAATGTCCCCCGACGTTCATGGGCACTCCGATCGCGTTGTTGTGAACTGGGCGATGGCGACTATGTTTCACGTCCCGATTCTCGGGGAGTGAAACGGGCATTCATCCCGCTACACATACAACCAGCGGCGAAGACCCGTTGAAGCCGTGGCCGGAAGGAGGGGGCGGATCTGGAGGGATACGAGCTTGAGGTTGCATACTTTCGTGGCGCTTGTGAGTATTCTGGGCCCGCTGCCGTCAGGACTCGCTAATCCGGGCACGAGGAACCCATGCCAGGGGGCCGGTCGCCGGCCCGCTGCCGGCGAGGCTCCGCTCAATGATTCTTCCACGGCGGCGCTCGCGCAGACTCTGATCGGCACCTGGCAATCGGACGGAGATTCCAGGTTCACGCGATCGTTCGATGTTGACGGGACGGTGACCGACCGGTATGAGGGCGATGAGTCGGCGACGACTAAGGGCAAATGGCGATTGTTCACGGGAAAAAACCGCGACCCGCTGCTCGACAGCGTGGTCAAAGGATTAACCTACCTGCGGATCGACAACAGCGGCGATGTAACCTTCTACGTCGTCGTCAAGGCGGACCGTCTTCACCTGCACCTGCGCTACGCGGATCGACGGGGTTTCTCGTTGAAGTTTACTCGTACCAAAGACCGCTGAGGCCGCGAAGGAGGATATGGATGGTCTATGCAGGATTCGACACGTCCGGATATCCCGGCGACTTTAGTATGAAGTCGATCTGGGATAACACAGAGCTCATGTGGTGTGGTTTCTATCTTGGACCCCGATTCAATTGGAGCCCGCACTTTGCCAGGATCAAAAATATGGGTTGGGGCGTTGCGCCGATCTACACCGGGAAACAGCCCGGCAGCAGCCCGAAACTACACGCGATCCACAATCGGCACGCGGCGGATAGGAAGGCTCTTCAGTCCGCGCTTTGGGGCAACGGCGCCCTCGACGGGAAAGAGGCCGCCGATCAGGCACGGGCCTCAAGTATTCCACTTAATACGATTTTGTATTTCGATGTCGAAAACACGGTCCCCGATTCCGACTGGTTGGAATACTACCGGGGCTGGAGCCGGGCGGTGGTTGATCGAAACTTCCGTGTCGGGCTCTATACGCGCCACGATCATGCCGTCTGGGTCATGAGTAAGTTGATGAGCGGTAGCTTGTCACGGCCGTCCGACATCTGCATGCCGGCGATCTGGATCGCGAAGTACACTCGTGCAAATGCGAACGGAGCAAGTATTCCCGCACGCGACTACTTGGAGGATCCCCTCCCCGTGCCCGACCCCCGGCGCGTCTACCCCGGCGCGTCCGTTTTGCAGCACCTTGGGAACTTCGGGTTGAAATGGACCGACTCCGGCCATCTCCGCAAGTTCTCACCGGTCGATTACGACAGCTCCATTGATCCGGACCCTGGGCTGGGGCTTCCCAGCCCTCGCTAGCGCAGGGGTCAGTTCCACGGCTGCCCTGGTTTGCTCTTCACCGCTTGATCGGCAACTCGGTCACCGGCAGGTCTTTTTGCGCCGAAACCGCGGCAAAAGCGATCGCCGCCCGCACGTCGTCCTCGGAAAGCGCCGTGAAGTCAGCGAGAATTTCACCCGTAGTTGCGCCTTCGGCCAGGCTGGCGAGCACGGTCCTGAGCGTCACGCGCATACCCTTGAAAACCGGCTCGCCACCAGCATTGCGCTGGTCGCGGACAATGCGCTCGAGAAAGTTCATGGGCCATTCATAGTGTAGCGCCCCTCAGTTCAACAAACGCGACCGTTCTGAGACTCCCGGAACTGGACTGGCCAGGTATCATCTGATCCGGACTTCCGGCTATACTGATACTGATGCTGGAAGCGCGCCAGATCGGCGAAGTGCTCGGTGGCAAGAGTGTGCTCGGAACCACGTTCAAGTCGCTTCTCGAGTTGAGCGGCGCCGTGGAACGCGGCCTGCCCAAATCCACCCTTCGCAATGTCGCCCGGCGCGTTTTTGCCGACCCCTCCGACCAGCGCGCCATGATGCACCGCGTGGTCCCGGAAGCCACCTACAAGCGCCGCCGCGAACGGCTCAGCCCAGCCGAGAGCGAGCGCACGGAGCGCCTGGCCCGCGTCGTCGCCATGGCCGAAGACGTCTGGCAGAACCGGGATCTCGCCCGCCGCTTCCTCACCACGCCGCACCCGGAAATCGTCGGCAAAACACCGCTTGACGCCGCACTCACCGAACTCGGCGCGCGGCAAGCCGAAGAGGTATTGGCCCGTATCGCCTATGGCCTCCCGGCGTAGCGGTCCGCTGCGCGCCTTCCGGATCGCCGACCCGCGCCATCCGCTACTGGACGGGACCGGGGCCATGCTCTACGGAGCCCGCTGGAACTCGCCTGGCCGTCGCATCATCTATGCCGCGGAAACCTACGCCGGAGCGTTGCTGGAAATCCTCGTCCACGCCTCCGGCACGGTTCCGCGAAGACACGCCCACATCGAGATCGGCATCCCGGCGGAAGTTGAAGTCGAAGAGATTACCCCCGATGATCTCCCCGGTTGGGATTCGGCGTCCTACGAAACTTCCCGGAACTTCGGCGATCGCTGGACCGAGGAGCGGCGCACCGCCGTCCTGCTCGTTCCCTCGGTCGTAACTCGAGTCGAACGCAACGTCCTCATCAATCAGGACCACCCTGGCTTCGCCCTCATCCGCGCGAGCCGTCCGGCGCCCGTCCTCTGGGACACCTGGCTCTGGAAGCGGCCATAAACGACGGCCAACCTGCGGCGCCGGGTCAGCGGGACGGGGCGCCCGGCGGTGGCATCAGCCCGTGGCGTGTCAGGATCGCTTGTCCCTCCGCGGCGCGCAGAAACTCGATGAACCGTCTCGCCAAATCGGGTTCGCCCGTCCGCGCGACGATTCCCGCCGCCTGGAGGATCGGTGCGTGTTTGGCCGGCAACAGAACCCCTCCGCGCCTGGCCACGAGTGTCCAGGAGGTGATCACCGCGTCGGCGTTCCCGGTTTCGGCGAACTGCATTGCTTGGCTCACGTTCTCCCCCAATACGATCTTCGGTTGCAGCGGATTCCAGAGCCCTGCGGCCTCGAGCAACTGCTGCGCGGCCAGACCGTAAGGGGCAAAGCGTGGGTTCGGCAGCGCCACGATACGTACCTTGGCTTCGTTTAACTCATTCACCGAGCGGACCTTACCGTCCCGTGACCACAGCCCGAGCCGGCCTTGGGCGTAAACCACGACGCTCGACGGCAAAACGAAGCCACGTGCCGCTAGGTCTGTAACGTACTTCTCGTTGGCCGATAGAAAGACATCGAAGGGCGCGCCGTTCTCGATCTGCCGGGCCAACTCCCCGCTCGCCCCCGGCGAGAAGACCACCTTAACCTGGCTTCGTTTTTCAAAAGCCGCCGCCAGTTCCGGCTGTGCCTGGATGAGGTCCGCGGCAGCAGCGACGGTGAGGGTTGAGGCGTAAGTCGAAGTGATTGTTAGTGTTAGGATTACGAAGAATTTTCTGATCGAACTTGACAATGATACGCTAAGGTTTGATAATGAGGAAGGACTAAATAACATAGCTCGCTTATCCGCGAAGACCGAAAGATAACAAGGAGCAGGACATGAGCAAGATCATCGGCATCGATTTGGGTACTACCAACTCCGTAGTCGCCGTCATGGAGGGCGGTCAGCCCGTCGTCATCCCGAATCAGGAAGGCGGCCGAACGACGCCGTCGATTGTCGGATTCACGAAGAGCGGCGAACGCCTCGTAGGCCAGGTGGCCAAGCGGCAGGCGGTCACCAACCCCGAGAATACCATCTACTCGATTAAGCGCTTCATGGGCCGGCGCTTTAATGAGGTCAGCGAGGAGATGAGACTCGTCCCTTACCGCGTGGTCGCCGGCGACAACGGTGACGCCCGTGTGGACGCCAGCGGGAAGAAGAACCCCCCGCCGGAGATCTCGGCCATGATTCTGACTAAGCTCAAGGAAGCCGCCGAGGCGTACCTGGGCGAGAAGGTCACGAAGGCGGTCATTACCGTCCCGGCCTACTTCAACGACGCACAGCGGCAGGCCACCAAAGACGCCGGGCAGATCGCCGGCCTCGAGGTGATGCGCATCATCAATGAACCGACCGCGGCCGCGCTCGCCTATGGCCTTGACAAGAAGAAAGACGAAACGATCGCCGTATACGACTTTGGCGGCGGTACGTTCGACATCTCGATCCTGGAAGTGGGTGACGGCGTCGTCGAGGTGAAGTCGACCAACGGCGACACCCATCTGGGCGGCGACAACATAGACCAGCGCATCATCAACTGGCTCGTCGAGGAGTTCAAGAAGGATCAGGGCCCAGACATTTCAAAGGACCAGATGGCCTTACAGCGGCTGAAGGAGGCCTCCGAGAAGGCCAAGATCGAGCTCTCTACCGTGCTCGAAACCGAAATCAACCTGCCCTTCATTACCGCCGACGCAAGCGGGCCGAAGCACATGAATATCAAGCTGACGCGGGCGCGCTTCGAGCAGATGGTGGAGGACATCCTCCAGCGCAGCGTCGGACCGTGCAAGCAGGCGATGCAGGACGCCGGCGTGGTGCCGGCGCAGATCGACGAAGTGGTTCTCGTGGGCGGGTCCACGCGTATTCCGCGCGTACAGCAGATTGTCCGCGATCTGTTCGCCAAGGAGCCGAACAAGAGCGTGAACCCCGATGAAGTGGTCGCGGTCGGCGCTGCCGTGCAGGGCGGCGTGCTCGGCGGCGAAGTGAAGGACGTGCTGCTGCTCGACGTCACCCCGCTGTCGCTCGGCATCGAGACCCTCGGCGGCGTGTTCACCAAACTGATCGACCGCAACACGACCATTCCAACCCGCAAGGGCGAGACGTTCTCGACCGCCAGTGACAATCAGACCTCGGTCGAGATCAAGGTCTACCAGGGCGAGCGCGCGATGGCTCGCGATAACCGTCTGCTCGGCGTGTTCTCGCTTGTTGGCATCCCGCCAGCTCCGCGCGGCATGCCGCAGATCGAAGTGACCTTCGACATCGACGCCAACGGCATTCTCAACGTGCTGGCCAAGGACAAGGCGACCAACAACGAGCAGAAAATCACCATCACGTCCTCTTCGGGCCTCAGCAAGGACGAAGTCGAGAAGATGGCCAAGGAAGCCGAGTCCCACCAGGGTGAGGACCGCAAGAAGCGCGAGGAAATCGAATCGCGCAACCGGGCCGACGCGATGGTGTACAACATCGAGAAGATGCTGAAGGACCATCGCGATAAGATCAGCGACGTCGACGCAAAGAACGTCGAGCAGGCGATCGAAGAAACCAAGAAGGCGATGGCCGAAGGCGGCGTGGACCGCATCAACCAGGCGACTTCGAAGCTGGAGACGGCCAGCCACAAACTCGCCGAGGCGATGTACAAGTCCTCGGGCCAGCCCGGCGGCGAAGCGCCGCCGTCCGATGCTGGGAGCGCGAAGCCGAAGGACGACGTCGTCGACGCCGAATTCGTCGACGTGGACGACAAGAAGTGAAGCACCCGCCCGGCGAGGGCGCGAATAGATGGGAGGCGCGGATGCGCCTCCCGAACTAAACTATGGCGACGAAGGAAGATTACTACGCGACGCTCGGCGTCGGCCGCGATGCGGGAGAAGAGGAGATCCGCAAATCGTATCGCCGGCTTGTGCGGAGGTATCATCCCGACGTCAACCCCGGCGACAAATTGGCCGAGGAGCGCTTCAAGCGAATTCAGGAAGCCTACGATGTCATAAGCGATAAGAAAAAGCGCGATGTCTACGACCAGTACGGCTTCTATTCCGAGCACGTTCCGCCCGGCGGCGCCGCGGGAAGCGGAGCCCACCCGAGCGGCGGCTTTGATTTTCACGGTTTCGATTTCCGCGACTTCACCGGCGCCCCGGACGAAGGTCCGCACACCGGCTTCCGCGATATTTTCAGCCAGTTCTTCGGGGGACGTGCCGCGCCCGGCCCTGAAACGGCGACGCACGCGCCGGAGCGCGGCGCGGACCTTGAATACGGCCTGAACATTGGTTTTTGGGATTCGATCCGCGGCACGCAGGTGCGCTTGAACGTCAGCCGGCAGGAGCAGTGCAACATTTGTGGGGGCAGCGGTTCGGCCGGCGGCGGCTCCGCGATCTGTCCGGAGTGCGACGGCGCCGGCAAAGTCACGCAGATGGCGGGCGCGATGAAGTTCAGCCTGACCTGCCCGCGATGCCAGGGGAAAGGGCGCCTGCGGAACGTCTGCGCCTCGTGCCACGGCGACGGACGCAGGGTCGCGACCGAGCCAGTCGAAGTTCGCATCCCGCCCGGCGCCAACACGGGTTCGCGTCTCCGCGTGCCCGGGAAGGGAAACGCCGGACGCATGGGCGGCCCGACGGGTGACCTCTACATCAACATCCGCGTCGAGCCGCATCTGTTATTCACGCGTAACGGCAACAACGTCGAGATCCGAATCCCCGTCACGGTCGCTGAAGCGAGTCTCGGCGCCAAGGTCGAGGTGCCAACCATCGACGGCCGCGCGCATTTGAAGATTCCGCCCGGCACCCAGAGCGGCCAGCGGCTGCGCATGCGCGAGAAGGGCGTACTCGATTCGCGCAGCGGCGTTCGCGGGGATCAGATCGTCGAAGTCGTCATCCAGGCGCCGAAAGCCAACGACGAGCGCACGCGCGAAATCCTTCGTGAATTGGCGCAATTGCATTCCGAAGATCCACGCGAGGAGCTATGGAGTAAGGTATAGCAATGGCCCGTTCCCGCTCGAAAGCCGCTTACATGATCTCGGCCGTGGCCGAACAGTATCAGATCCATCCGCAGACACTTCGGCTGTACGAGCGGGAAGGGCTGCTGACGCCATCACGCAGCGTCGGCAACACGCGCCTGTATACAGACAGCGACCTGGAGCGGCTTGAGATCATTCTGAAGCTGACCCGTGAACTGGGTGTCAATCTCGCGGGCGTCGAAATCATTCTCAACATGCGGCAGAAGATGGAAGCCATGCAGCGCCAGATGGAG
>JAJYCN010000368.1 GCA_021778335.1 Acidobacteriota bacterium
ATGCCTCCGGTGAACCAGGGTTTGCTCGATGGGGAACTAGCGTGGCGGCAGCATGACGGCGGGCACACGGATGCGCCGAATATGAAGTATTTCATTGCGTGGGCGGATAAGTTCATGGGGCGCCAGGCGCCGGGGCGGTAGGAAGGCGGTAGGGCGTTTTGGATTCGTACAGATGCAGGCGCGCCAGCATGGGGCCCGAAGCCGAGTTTCCGGGTCCGGCGACCGCGAGGGCTTTGCGTTCGGCGGCCACGGCGTCGTCGAACTGTCCGGCTTCGGCATAAGCGGCGGCCAAGGTGTCGAGCACGGCCGGGTCGCGTCCTCCGGTCAGGTCCGCGGCGCGGGTGGCGAGGGATATTGCTTCGGCGCCGTTTCTTAGCGGCGCGCTGGGGCTGGTGGCGAGGAGCCAGGCCGCCTCGCGGAGGCGCACGACATCGCCGGGCTGCAGGTCGATGGCCTTGAGCCAATGTTTCAAGGCCTGGGGCGCGTCACCGCGGGCGTAGAGGGCGTCACCCAGGGCGTCGTGCGCCTGGGCGTATTGGGGACGGATGGTGAGGGCTTTTCGCCATTGTGCGATGGCGTCCGCGGCATCGCCGCGGCCGGCTTCGACGAGTCCGAGTTGGTAGTAAGTGGAGGCCGAGTTGGGGTCGAGGGCGATGGCGCGTTGGAACTCGTCGATGGCGGCGGCAGGTTCGCCGGCCGAGGCGAGCGCCGTGCCGAGGTTACATCGCGCCTGGGCGAAATCGGGCTTGAGTTGGACAGCTTTTACGAAGCTATGCGCCGCTTCGCTGGCTTTTCCCTCTTCAAGCAGGACTAGGCCGAGGGCGTTGTGGGAGGCGGCCTGGTTGGGGTCCGTGGCGATGGCCTGGCGGAGTCTCGCTTCGCGCGCCGCGCGGAAGTGAGCGGCGGCTTCCGATGCCCTGCCCTTCAGTAGTAAGACGGCGGCGAAATTTTCCTCGGCCGGCGCGTCGCCGAGTTTCACGTCGAGCACGCCGGTCCAGGCGGCGATCGCCTCATCGAGTCTGCCCTGCTTTTGCAGATACAGCGCGCGGTCGAAGCGGCGGTAGTATTCGAGGACGGGACCGTCGATGGATTGCAAACCGTCGCGAGGGATGTTGACAAACTCGGGTAAGTTCACGGCGCGGTTGGCGGCGGTGGTATTGGGGATGTAAATGGCGGGGCTGTCTTTCCCGTTTTCGTCGATGTGGGTGAGGTACATCTGCGTGTAGGGAGAACGGCTTTTGGAGGAGAAGACAAGCCAGCGGCCGTTCGGCGAGAAGCTGTGCCAGGAATTCATGGGAGAGAGGTTCGCGTTGAGGCGGCGAGCCTGGCCGCCGGAGGAAGGCACGATATATAACTGGCTGTCCGGGCGCATGAGTAAGCCGTTCCGGCACTCGACGAAGACGATCCACCGGCCGTCGGGAGATACCTTCGGGAAGGCGTTGCTCATGCCGTTGTTAGAGGCGCCGGCGATCGGCTCCGGCGTGCCTCCCTGGCCGCCGTTGAACGGGACGCGATAGAGGCTGTACTTGATCTGCCGCTCGTTGGGATCGTTGGCGAATTTGGCGATTGGGGCGCCGGGAGGATTCGGGTCCTCGGCTTCGGGGCGGGCGAAGACGAGATAGCGCTCATCGGGGCTCCAGACGGCGTTTGCCTGGACGTAGGCGGGGTTGTCGGCTCCGGGGAGGGGTTGGAGAATTCCGGTGGAACGGCTGTACCAGGCCAGAATGCCGCGCGTGGGGAAGAAGACCTGTAAGAAGCGATAGTCGAGGAAGTTACTCACGTAGTAATTGCTGTGAGAACCTTTGCCGGCCTGGGGATCGAGTGTCGTGACGACATAGTTACCGGAGGGAGAGACGCGGGAGAGGAAGCCCACTCGGAGGTCGCTGTCGATTTTGCCGGCGGCGGAGCGCCATTGGATTACGTTCTTTTGGAGAACTTCCGTTTTCGGCTGAATGGGTAACATCATGTACATTCCCTTGTTGCGTTCGAGGCCATCGAGGTCCATGCCGAGGGTCTTGCCGTCTGCGGAGAAGGAATGGCAGTTGGCGCAAACCAGGACGCGATGCATGATGAGCCTGCCGCGGGGTTCGCCGATGTAGCGGAGGCGCCAATCGATGAGGCGGACGGCTTCGGAGGGAACGGGCCGGATGACGCCGGTTTGCGTCATGGTGGGCATGAGTGGGACGTCGCGGTAGAAGATGGGGGCTCCGACGGGATCGGTGGAAGTGCGGATGGCGACCTGGCCGCGTGAGACGGCATGGCCGGTAGCGGAGGTGAAGCCGCGGATGGTGATGGTAGCGGGGCCGCTGACGGAGTGGCGCTTGATGATTTCCCACGTCGACGCATGGGGAGTCCAGGTGCGGTACGCAGCCTGGCGGGGTGTAAGTTGGGGCAGTTTGTTGGTGGGGGCGACGCAGAGAGGATCGATGGGACCGACGCGCAGGCGCGGACCAGAGGTGACGGCGTGGAGGGAGGGCGAGGCGCCGGGGAAGGAGATGTCGATGCGCCAGAGGGTGGCGGCGGGATCGGGGTCGAGCCAGAGAAAAGTTGGCGGCGTGATTTCGGGAGGGAAGATCGAGCCTTGCGCGGGGTAGTCGATGGTTATGGAAGCGGCGTGCGCGAGCACTGTGCTGGCGGCCAGGGCGATGGCGAGCAGGGCGGTGTGCCGATGGGCGTGAGCGGAACGCACATGCACACTGTAAACCTTTTTTACGCCGGACCCTTGTTTTTCGGGGGCATGTCGAGCGGCGGACTAGGGTTTTACACCGGCTTGGGCGAGGGCGTTGGCCCAGATTTCGTAGCCGGAGTCGCTGGGGTGGGTTCCGTCGGGCATGATGGCGCGGGGGAGAGAGCCGTCGGGGGCGAGGAATTTTGCTCCGATGTCGAGGTAAGTAACTTCGGAGTCGGAGGCGAAGCGATGGGTGAGTAAGTTGCCGGTTTGGCGGATGGGTTCGCGGAGAGGTGCGGTAGGGGATTCGCCGCGGGGGAAGATGGCCATGAGGATGATGCGGGATTCGGGGGAGCGGTGGTGGATTTCGGCGCAGATGGCGGCGATGGCTTCGACGATTTCCGATGGCGTGTTGGCGCGGGCGTGGGAGGTTCCGGTCAAGTTGTTCGTGCCGATGTTGAGGACGACCCACTGCGGGTGGATGCCGGTGAACTCGCCTTGGCGGAGGCGCCAGAGGACGTTCTGAGTGCGGTCCCAACCGAAGCCCATGTTGATGACGGGGATGTTGGAGAAGGCGCGCTCGAAGGAGGCGGGGCCGTTGGTGCGGGCGTCGTAGGGAGGGCCGGACCAGAAATGCGTGATGGAGTCGCCGATTAGGACGAGGCGGGGTTGGAGGCGGCGTTCGAGGGCGAGTTCGTTGTGGTGGCGGGCGTACCAATCGTAGGAGTCCTGTTCGAGGGCGGGGACGGGGATGAGGGCGGTGTTGATATCGGTCATTTCGGCGAGGGGAACGCGCGGTGTGCCGCCCATGAGTTTGGCGAGGGTGGGTTCGATGGCTTCGGCCATGCGGCGCTGGGCGTTGGTGTCGGGATGGAGGGGCTTGCGGGGGTTAGTAAGACGGGGGTCGTAGAAGGCGGCGGTGTCGAGGGCGCCGTTCTTATAGAAGATAGAGCCGATGTCGAGGTAAGTTACTCGGGGGTTTTCGCCGTAGGCGTTGGCGAGATAGGCGTTGACGGCGCGGTCGGCTTCGGACTTAGTTTCCGAGACGCCGCTGGGTAAGATGGCGAGTAACAAGATGCGGGTTTCGGGGAGGCGGCGTTCGAGGTTGGCGATGACGGCGTCGATGCCGGTTTCGACCTGTTCGACGGTTTGGTCCTGGCGGGCGGTGTTGTTAGTGCCGATCATGAGGACGGCGGCTTTGGGGTGAAGGCCGGTGACTTCGCCGTGATCGAGGCGCCAGAGGACGTTGGCGGTGGTGTCGCCGCTGAAGCCGAGGTTGAGGGCCTGGCGCGGCGCGTAGAACTGTTGCCAGGTGGGCTGGAAGTTTTCGTCGGGCGGGTGGGCCTTTTCGTAGTTCTGGGTGATGGAGTCTCCGATTAGGAGGAGTTGGGCGGCGGGGTGTTGCTGGATGGCATCGAGGATGGCTTGATGGCGGGCGGCCCACCAGGGCTCGGAGAGGCGGTCGGTGGGGGTGGCGGCGGGGTTGGGCGTGTGTTGCGCGGCGAGGAGAAACGGGATGAGGGCCGAGAGGAGCCCGAGGCGGCGGGACGTCATTCGGCCATTTTAATTGCCGGCCATCTTAATTGCGGCGCGGAAGGCTTGGAAGAGTTGGGCGTCGGGGGTGGTGAGACGCTCTTCGGGGTGCCACTGGACGGCGAGGCAGAAGGGGTGGCTGAGGAGTTCGAGGGCTTCGACGATGCCGCCGGGTGCGGTGGCGGTGACGATGAGGCCGGGGGCGAGGGCGGCGGCGGCCTGGTGGTGGCGGGAGTTGACGGTGTATTCGCCGGGGCCGAGGATGGCGGCGAGGCGCGTGGCGGGGGCGATGGAGACGGAGTGGATGACGGGTTGCGCGGGGTCGCGGTGGCCTTCGATGTGTTGGTGGAGGGCGCCGCCGAGGGCGACGTTGAGTAACTGGAGGCCGCGGCAGATGGCGAGGATGGGGAGTTCGCGGGCAAGGGCTTCGCGGACGAGGGCGATTTCGAGGGAGTCGCGGGCGGGGTCGGGAACGCCCGATTCGGGTTGGCGGGCGGCGCCGTATTGGGCGGGGTCGATGTCGGAGCCTCCGGCGAGGAG
>JAJYCN010000369.1 GCA_021778335.1 Acidobacteriota bacterium
CCTTCGAACAGGCGCTGGCCCGTGAGTATTTCGTAGAGTACGCAGCCGAAGGCCCAGATGTCGGCGCGCTTGTCGACGGGTTTTCCGCGGGCCTGCTCGGGGGCCATGTAGGGGGCGGTGCCGAGGATCATGCCGGCGCGGGTGGGGGAGATGGTGATGGTTGGCGAGTTTTCCGGATTCGAGGCGGGCTGCTCCTCGGTCTTGGCGAGGCCGAAGTCGAGGACTTTCACTGCGCCCGAGGCGGTGACCAGGATGTTGCCGGGTTTGAGGTCGCGATGGACGATTCCTTTTTCGTGGGCGGCAACGAGCGCATCGGCGATCTGGCGGGCGTAGTCGAGCGCCTGATCGAGCGGCAAGGGGCCTTTCAGGGGTTCGCCGCCGATCAGTTCCATCACTAAATAATTCGGGCCGACGTCGTAGAGGTGGCAGAGGTTGGGGTGATTCAGGGCCGCGATGGAGCGGGCTTCGCGTTCGAAGCGTTCGGAAAACTGCTCGGCGGAAATTTTGATGGCGACGTCGCGGCCGAGGCGGGTATCGCGAGCTTTGTAAACTTCGCCCATGCCTCCGGCGCCGATGGGGGCAAGGATCTCGTAAGGTCCCAATCGGAAGCCGGCTGCTAGAGCCATTCGATTGGAAAGATTCTAGCGTATGTGCTGCGCGAGATTGCCGGGCGCGGGGTTATTTCTTCCCCATGGGCTCGGGCGGGGGCGGGAAGGGAAGTTTGTCCGGGGTGACGCGGACGGCGGTGGTTACTTTGAATTTGTGATCGCCCACGGGGTAGGTAAGTTCGACGAAGTAGGCGGTCCAGCCGTGGGGTGGGGGGCCGACGCGGGCGATGTAGGAGCCGTCGGGAGCGGGTTTGAGGGGCTCGCTGTGGTAGGGGCGGCCGACGGTGTCGATGCGGAAGTCGCGGGCGGTGGGGTTGGTGGCGCGCCAGAGGAGGACTTCGGCGGGCTGGGGTGTGGCTTCGACGTGGATGGAGCCGTCGGGCGGGAAGGTCCAGTGGACTTGGGGGAGCGGCGTTCGGTTGACGATCGAGTCGAAATAGGCGATTAGGCTGTCGGCGGCGTCGGTGCCTTTGAGATCGTGGCCGGTATTGGGGATGTAGCGGAGGAATTTTTCGCCCTTGAGGGTGGGGAAGTAGAACTGGCTGGAATCGGGCAGGAAGAACTGGTCGTCGGCGGCGTTGATCACGTACTTGGGCATGGTGAGGCGGTCGCGGTAGCTGAAGGGATCGACCTCTTGCATGAGTTCGTGGTAGCGCTTGGTGCCGAACCAGTTCATGATGTTCATGTCCTGGTAGTCCTTGATGGCGGGGGCCCAGAAGCCGTAGGCCTCGTAGTGGTGGGTGAAGGATTGTTCGACGTTGAGGGCGTCGATGACGATGGGGGCGCAGGCGACGACGCGTTTGTCGACGGCGGAGGTGGTCCAGGTGGTCCAGCCGCGTTTGGAGGCGCCGGCGACGACGAAGTGGGTGATATCGAGCGAGCCGCCGGCGGGGGTTTTGGAGAAGGCGGTGACGGTGTCCATGGCGCGGACGGCGGCTTTGGTCATGGGGAGGCGGAGCGGCCAGTCAGCGTCGCCTCCATGAAGATACTTGTCCCAGGTGTAGGCGATGATCGCGTCCTCGCTGCGCTGCTTGCCGTCATCGGGGAAGACGGTGGGCTGGTTGGGGACGTCGCGGAGGTCGGCGACGACGGAGTGGGAACTGAGGGCGGTGGCGATGAGCGTGGTGCTGGCGTGGGTGGGCGGGGGCGTGGCGTTGGAGCCGCCGTCGATGAAGAGGAGCGCGGTGGAGGAGGTGACTTTGGCGGGGCGGACGAGGATGAGCCAGTGGCGCCAGATGGAGGGGTTGACCTCGGCGGGGGTGCGCCACTGCTGCGAGGTCATGTCGACGATGTAAGTGGTGTAGGTGGGCTCGGTGAGGGTGCGGACGAGGGTGAACTTGTAGTGGGGGTCGGGGCGGGCGACGTAGCGGTCGAGTTCGGTGAGGTGGGCGGCGCGCGGGCAGGCCGGGGCGAGAAGCGCGAGGAAGAGGGCGAAACGGAGACGGTACTGCACGGAAGCAGTGTAGCGAACCCAAGTCAGCGGCCGGGGTAGTGCCAGTAGCCGGGGACCCAGACGTAGTTGGGGCCGCGGCGGTCCCAGTAGCCGGGGATCCAGAGGGCGCCGGGGGCGGGCGGGCGGACCCAGCGGCCGCGGCGCCAATAGTAGCGGGGTCCGCGTAGGACCCAGCGGCCGGGGACCCAGGCCATGCCTTCGCGCGGCGGAGGGCCGGGCGGGTTGCCGGACTCGAGGGGGGCGGGCGGGGCGAGGCGCATCATTGGCGCGGGAGGTGGTGGCGGCGGTGGCGGAGGAGGAGGCGCGACGTAACAGGCGCTGGTAAGGCCCGCCAGAAGCAGGGCGGCAAGAGTATGTTTGCGAGGAACCTTCATGAGCTCTCACTTCGTTAAACGTGTGAGGCGCGTACGGAGTTGCCTGCGGAAGCGTGAAGAAAGTTTCACTGTTCGTGAAACAAAGAGGTACGCGGCTTCACTGTTCCCTGCACACTATCAGCCGGGCGAGAGGGGCGCGGGTGAATTTTGCCGCTGTGGACCATTTTTCTATTTAATTCGGCGGCTAAGCCTGATAATATACCGGCTGTCCGTTGAGGGAGGAGGAGTGATGCGGCTCGCATTACCGATTGAGGGGATCAAAGAGCACTACACGGTGGTTGTGGTTGGCTCGGGGTATGGCGGAGCGATCGCGGCTTCGCGGATGGCGCGGGCGGGGCAGAGCGTCTGCCTGCTGGAGCGGGGCCGGGAGATTCAGCCGGGCGAGTATCCGAACACGGCGGCGGAGGCGGCGGCCCAGATGCAGACGGACGCGCCCGCGGGGCACGTGGGATCGGACACGGGGATGTTCGATTTCCGGGTAAATCGGGACATAAACGTGGTCCTGGGCTGCGGATTGGGTGGGACTTCTCTGATAAATGCCAATGTCGGGCTGAAGGCGGAGGAGTGGGTTTTCGAGGACCCGGCATGGCCGGCGGCGCTGCGGGCGGATGGGGCGGGGATGGGCGCGGGGTACCAACGGGCGGCGGAGGCGCTGGGGATGCGGCCCGTGCCGGAGGGTTATCCGAAGCTGGCTAAGTTAGAGGCGCATAAGAAGTCCGGCGAAGGGATGGGCGCTAAGTGGTACCGGACGCCGTTGTATGTGACGTTTGAAGATCCGGCGGGAGGAGTAAATGCGTTCGGCGTGCCGCAGAAGGCTTGTAACTGCTGCGGGGACTGCGTTTCGGGTTGTAACTTCCACGCGAAAAACACGACCCTCATGAATTACCTGCCGGATGCGGTGAACTTCGGCGCGGAGATATTCACGGAAGCGGCGGTGAAGTATGTGAAGCGGGACGGGGATAAGTGGCTGGTGTGTTTCCAGACGCTGGGGGACGGGAGGTCGAGGTTCGACGCGCCGGAGATGTTTGTACGCGCGGACGTTGTGATTCTGGGCGCGGGGACGCTGGGGTCGACCGAGATTCTGCTGCGGTCGGCGGCGAACGGGCTGCCGCTGTCGAAGAACGTAGGGCAGCATTTTACGGGCAACGGGGATGTGCTGGGGTTCGGATACAACACGGACACGGAGATCAACGGGATCGGGTACGGGAATCACGATCCGAAGGGGCGCGAACCGGTGGGGCCGTGCATTACGAGCGTGATCGACCTGCGGGACGTGGAGCCGAAAGAACAGGGGATGGTGATCGAGGAAGGGTCCGTGCCGGGGGCGATCGGGACGCTGCTGCCGGCGGGGTTGGCGGCGGCCGCGGCGGTAAGCGGGAACGCGGGGAAAGGAGCGATCGAGTTACTGCGCGAGGCGGGGCGGCAGGTGGAGAGCCTGGCGCTGGGTCCGTATCACGGGGCGATCAAGAACACGCAGACTTACCTGATCATGACGCACGACAGCGACCGGGGGACGATGTATCTGGAGAACGACCGGCTGCGGATTTCGTGGCCGGGGGTGGGCAGCGAGCAGATTTTCGCGCGGGCGAACGAGAACTTGAAGAAAGCGACGGCGCCGCTGGGAGGGTTCTATGTGCCGAACCCGACGTGGCATTCGCTGCAGCAGAAGGCGCTGGTGAGCGTGCATCCGCTGGGTGGTTGCATCATGGGGGAGAGCGCCGAGCAGGGGGTGGTGAACCATAAGGGGCAGGTGTTCGCGGGTGCGTCGGGGACGGCGGTGTACGAGGGGTTGTATGTGGACGACGGCGCGGTGATTCCGCGGCCGCTGGGGGTGAATCCGTCGCTGACGATTTCGGCGGTGGCGGAGAGGACGTGCGCGCTGATTGCGGCGGACCGGGGTTGGACGATCGATTACTCCATGCCGTCGAGGCCGCGGCCGGAGCCGGCGCAGGCGGCGACGATGGGGATTCAGTTCACCGAGACGATGAAGGGATTCTGGGCCGAGGGCGCGGCGGATTACAACGCAGGCGCGGCGGCGGGGCAGCAGGCGGGGAATAAGTTCGAATTTACTCTGACGATTCGCGGGGACGACTTAGAGGCGATGTTGAAAGAGCCGGGGCATGAGGCGAGGATGACGGGAACGGCCGTGGCTCCGGCGCTTTCGGCAAAGCCGCTGATGGCGGTGGATGGGGTTTTCAACTTATTCGTCGTGGATCCGGGCGAGGTGGGGACGCGGAAGATGAAGTACCGGATGAAACTTGTGTAGGAAGAAGGGAA
>JAJYCN010000370.1 GCA_021778335.1 Acidobacteriota bacterium
TTTCTCGGCGGTTGTAATCGGCTTCGCTGCGACTGCCATCTTGTTCCATCTTACCGTTGTATTCAGGACTAGCAGTCGCCACCAAACTCATGGATCAGCGAGCCGGCTCGCGAGGCTCGCAACAGGCCAGGTTCAGGGCGAGGAGAACGTAGGCCGCCATGCCGAGGATGGCGTCGAGAACGCTCCGGCAGTTCGCGGCAGCCCCGTGCCCAATGTAATAAATAACGCTCCGGCGATGGTGATCTCCGAGACGTGCCGGGCAGCGAGGGCTGGGGCCGGTGAGATCGGTCAGACCAACTCGCACATCGGAACAATGCCGCGAGCAGAAGTGGGCGAGTGAAGCTCTGTCTTTTGGATGAAGTCCGGTGTCAGTGGGCGGCAGAGGTTGTTCTACACCGGTGGTGTTATTGACCGGAGCAAGCGTCCGGTGGTATCGTTAATCGACGAATGGCGATACCAAGAGACAATGATCCGGAGGCCGCGCCGATGTGCTGCCCGGCGCCGGAGCCGGAGGTGCAAGTGGAGATCCCGGGTCTGGAAGGGCCGGAGGCGGACGAGGCGCTGGCGAAGCTCGCCAAGGCGATCGGGCATCCGGCACGCGTTCAGATATTACGGATCCTGTCGCGGAAAGAGGCGCGGGTTTGCAGCCAGATTGTGGATGAAATCCCGCTGGCGCAGTCGACGGTGTCCGAGCACTTGCGGATCCTGAAGGAAGCGGGTTTGATTCGCAGCAGCCAGGACGGGCCACGCATCGGTTACTGCATCAACTACGAGACATTGCGGAAGCTGAAGGCTCTGGTGGCGATTATTTAGCTCGTTTTTTTGATGTATCCATCGTCTTTCGACGAATGGCGAAAGGAGTGCGGAAATGAAGGTCGTGAAGGTTTTCGATCCTCCCCTTTGTTGCTCGACTGGGGTTTGCGGGCCGAAGGTGGACCCGGCTTTAGTGCGGTTTGCAGCGGACTTACACTGGCTCGCCAACCAGAAGGTTGCGATCGAGCGATATAACCTGGCGCAGCAGCCGCAGGCATTCGCCGCG
This sequence comes from Acidobacteriota bacterium, assembly GCA_021778335.1. Lineage (GTDB taxonomy): Bacteria > Acidobacteriota > Terriglobia > Bryobacterales > Bryobacteraceae > JAJYKC01. The sequence continues at coordinate 1,040 of JAJYCN010000370.1, forward strand.
AACGAGGCGGTGAAGGCGGCGCTTCGTGAGCATGGGAACGCGTGCCTGCCTTTGATTCTGGTAGACGGCGCGGTGGCGGGCCAAGGCTGTTATCCATCGCGGCGGGAACTGGCGCGGTTGGCCGGCGTGGAGCCGGACGCGGTGGAAGAGCTGCCGGTGCTCAAGTCGAAGTGCTGTTAGAGAGGCATGGTCCTTCGATGCCGGATCCAATGGTGACGAGCTTCCTCGAAGCGGCCACGCGAATCCTGTTTCTCACGGGAAAAGGCGGAGTGGGAAAGACATCGCTGGCGTGTGCGACGGCGGTATCGCTGGCGGGAATGGGGCGAAGGGTTTTGTTGGTGAGCACGGACCCGGCCTCGAATCTGGACGAGGTGCTGGGCGTCGAGCTTCACGGCACGCCGATCGCGGTGGAGGGCGCCGCCGGTTTGTTTGCGCTGAACATCGACCCCGAGGCGGCGGCGCGGGCGTATCGCGAGCGTGTGGTGGGGCCGTACCGCGGCGTGCTGCCGGAGGCTTCGATCACGAGCATGGAGGAGCAACTTTCGGGCGCGTGCACGGTGGAGATTGCGGCGTTCGATGAGTTCACGAAGTTGTTTGGGGACAAGGAGGCGACCGCCGGATTCGATCACATTGTTTTCGACACGGCGCCGACGGGACACACGCTGCGTTTGCTGAAGCTTCCAGCGGCGTGGACGGGATTTATGGACCAGAACACAACGGGGACGTCGTGTTTGGGGCCGCTTTCCGGGCTCGAGGCGCAGAAGGCGCTTTACGAGGCGAGCATGCGCGCGCTCGCGGACCCGGCGGAGACGACGCTGATTCTGGTGAGCCGGTCAGAGCGGTCCGCGCTCGCCGAAGCCGAGCGGTCGAGATTGGAGTTGGCGGAGATGGGCGTAGGGAATCAGCGTTTGTTCCTGAACGGCGTCTTTCGGGCGAGCGAAGACGGCGACGCCTCGGCGGTAGCGCTGGAGGGACGGTGCCGCGAAGCGCTCGCTGGCGTGCCGGCGGGGTTGGCGGAACTTCCGCGGATCGAGGTTCCGCTGCTTGGGTACGCGCCGATGGGCGTCGAGAAGCTGAGGAGCGTACTTGGCGGAACGGCGCGGCGGCGCGAGGCGGCGCGCGAGGTTCGGCACGAGGACGGCACGGCCGATCTGTCGTTCGCGGGTTTGATCGACGAGATTGAAGCAAAGGGCCGCGGCGTGGTGATGACCATGGGAAAGGGCGGCGTCGGGAAGACGACAATTGCTTCCGCGATTGCGATCGAACTTGCCCGGCGCGGGCACCGGGTGCGTCTGAGCACGACGGATCCGGCGGCGCACGTTGCCGCCACTGTGGACGGCGCGGTGGAGAACCTGACGGTGAGCCGTATCGATCCGGCGGTGGAGACACGACGGTACTCGGATGCGGTGTTGGCGAAGTCGGCGCCGGCGCTGGACACGCAGGGGATGGCCTTGCTCGAAGAGGACCTGCGATCGCCCTGCACGGAGGAGATCGCGGTATTCAGCGCGTTCGCGCAGACGGTGGCTGAAGGAGAGCGCGGGTTCGTGGTGCTGGACACGGCTCCGACGGGACACACGATTCTGCTGCTCGATGCGGCCGAGGCGTATCATCGCGAAGTTACTCGAACGATGAGCGACTTACCGGAGAGCGTGCGTGAGTTACTTCCGAGGCTGCGGGATCCAGAGTTTACGCGAGTTCTGCTGGTGACGCTGCCGGAGGCGACGCCGGTGCACGAGGCGCAGCGGCTGCAGGAGGACCTGGGCCGGGCGGGGATTGCGCCGTTTGCGTGGGTGGTGAACCAGTGCTTCTCCGGGGGAAGCTACCTGGATCCGGTTCTGGTGGAGCGGAGCGAGCGCGAGGGGCCGTACCTGGCCGAAGTAAGAGAGCAACTGGCCCGGCGGATGGCCGTGGTTCGCTGGGAGCCGTTCGAGCCGGTGGGAGCGGAGAAACTTCGGCGGCTGGCGGCTCGCGGTGCGGCGGAACCGATGCTCGAGGCGGTGAGAGGCTGAGGCCATGGCTGAGACGTTGACAGAACGATCGTCCGCGCCGAAGCGGATGAAGATGTTCGAGCGGTATCTGAGCCTGTGGGTGGGGCTTTGCATGGTGGCCGGGGTGCTGGCGGGCAAGGCGCTGCCGGGCGCGGTGGAGTATTTGCGCGGGCTCGAGTTCGGCGCGGGGAGCCAGATCAATGCTCCGATTGCGGCGCTGATCTGGCTGATGATTATCCCGATGATGATGAAGGTCGACTTCGCTTCGATCCGGGATGTGGGGAAGCGGCCGCGCGGCCTGCTGGTGACGCTGTTTGTGAACTGGGTGGTGAAGCCGTTCTCGATGGCGCTGATCGCGTGGATCTTCTTCCGGCTTGTGTTTTCGGCGTGGATTTCGCCGGGCGACGCCGACCAGTACATCGCCGGGTGCATCATTCTGGCGGCGGCGCCTTGCACGGCGATGGTGTTTGTGTGGAGTTACCTCACCGAAGGCGACGCGGCGTACACGTTGGTTCAGGTGTCGATCAACGACCTGATCATGTTATTTCTGTTTGCGCCGATTGTGCGCTTCTTAGTAAGTGGAGCGTCGACGCTGCAGGTGCCGTTCCAGGTGTTGCTCTACGCGGTTGGCGTTTTTATCGTGATCCCGCTGGCGGCCGGATCCGCATTGCGCGCCGCATTTCTTCACCGGCACGGCAGGGACTGGTTTGAGAACACGCTTCTTCCGCGCTTCGCGCCGGTGAGCATGATGGCGCTGCTGGCGACGTTGGTGCTCATCTTCGCGTTCCAGGCGGATAACATCACCTCGAAGCCGTTTCATGTGCTTCTGATCGCGGTTCCGATTCTGCTGCAGGTGTATTTCAATTCGTCGCTTACTTACGGGCTGATGCGGCTGTTCCGCGTCCGGCATGCGGTGGCGGCGCCGGGGGCGCTCATCGGCGCCAGTAACTTCTTTGAACTTGCGGTGGCGACGGCGATCGCTTTGTTCGGGCCCGGATCGGGCGCCGCGTTGGCGACGGTGGTGGGAGTTCTGATCGAAGTTCCGGTGATGCTATCAGTGTGTTCGGTGTGCAACCGGACGCGGCATTGGTTTCCGGCGATGGAGGAGGCAGGCTGAGATGGAAAAGAAGCGGCTTCTGGTGCTATGCACGGGCAATTCGGCGCGCAGCCAGATGGGGGAAGGTTTGTTTCGCGCCGAAGGGGGCGAGCGGTTTGAGGTGTTCAGCGCGGGGACGCGGCCCACGGTGGTGCGGCCGGAGGCGATCGCGGTGATGAAGGAGATCGGGATCGATATTTCCGGCCACTGGTCGAAGGCGGTGGACCAGTTCACCGGTCAGACGTTCGATTTCATTGTGACGGTCTGCGACAATGCGCGGGAGAGTTGCCCGGTCTTCCCTGCCCCGGCCGAACGGATTCATTGGAGCTTCGAGGACCCGGCGGCTGTAGAAGGAAGCCTGGAAGAGCGTTTGGCGGCTTTCCGGCGGATCCGCGACCAGATTCATGAGCGGGTGCGGGCGTTCATGAAGGACGGCAGCGGACTTAGAACATTGTCTTGAGAGAGAACTGAATCTGGCGGGAGTTAGTCGCGGTGCGGCTGATGAGGCCGAAGCCGGAGTCGGTGAGGAT
>JAJYCN010000371.1 GCA_021778335.1 Acidobacteriota bacterium
CTGACGACCTTGACGTCGGTGATGTATGCGCCGCGATCGATCGAGTAGGCAAGGGCGATGATGCCGCCGACGAGCAGCACTCCGCCGACAATGCTTACTTTCGCGATCGAGTTCGCGCTTCGATGGAAGATCTGCATGCGAGCTTGATCCTTAATCTTTAAATACTAGACGAAATTTTGTCAAAGTGCAAAAAATCCGCTCAGACGAGCAAACTCGGGATTGGATCCTTCGAGATCGGCAAGAACCGGTCAGGTCCGCGGGCGAGCCATCTTTTTAGCCAGCGAACGCAAACCGAGGCAGTATAGCGAAGATCGGCGGGGGATTGCAGAAACAGAGGAGGGGTTGAATGTTTTTAGGAGGAGAGCGCCGGGACGCGGGCGCGGAGGGCGTCAGCCAGCGAGCGGGCGATGGCCTCCCAGGAATAGTCTTTTTCAACTACGGCGCGGGCGCGCGCGGTCATGGGGCCGAGTTGGGGGGCGGACTCGCCGGCGAGCTGCTCGATGATGCGTGGGAACTCGATGAGAGGAGCGACGAGAAGGTGCTCGCCGGGAACTAAGTTGAGGCCGCGGGCGCCGAAGGGTGTGCTGAGGACGGGGACGCCGGCGGCCATGTAGTCGAGGATCTTCAGGTTGGTGCCGGAGCCCATTTCCATGGGGTTGAGGGCTAGATGGGCGCGTGAGAGAGCGAGGTCTTTGGCGCGGTCGTCGAGGACGCCGAGCGGCGCGACGTTGGCGGGAAGGGGCAGGTGGAAGACGCGGAAGTAGTCGCAGACGCTGCCGAGGAATTGGAAGCGGATATCGGGGAGGCGGCGTGCGATTTCGGAGACGAAGAGGGCGGCCTCGATGTTGGGCTCGTGCCAGCTTCCGAGGAAGAGGACAGTGAAGGGCGAGGTGTGGGCTTGGCGTTCGGCGAACGGGTGGTAGGTGACGGAGGCGAGGTCGACGCCGTTGGGGGCGAGTACGATTTTTTCCGGTGGGATGGCGTATTCGGCGATGAAGGCTTCGGCGTCGGCGCTGGAGCAGGCCGAGACGAGGTCGCTATTTTGGCAGGCGCGGCGTTCGGCTTCGTGGGTGAGGCGGAGCAGATAGCGGCCCATGGCGTTTGGGGGAAGCATGCGCCGCTTGAGCGCGAACTCGGCGTTGTGGCCTTCGTAGAAGACCGGCTGTGATTGGCGGACGGCTTCGACGGCGGTGATGAGATAGGGGTGGCTCGAGACGAGGAGAGAACTGGAGGCAGCGGAGCGGCGGAGGGCGCCGACGTATTCGGGAGTGAGGAGGAACAGGCGGGGCATGACGGCGTCGGTGACGGGGACGCCGCCGGCGCGGCGGGAGGCGCGCGCTTCGCGCCGGACGTGGGCATCGGATTTGGCGATGCGGATTTCGTCGACGCCGGGCGCGATCTCCTGGTGGATGCCGGGCTGGTAGTCGTCGGCGAAGGTGAGGAGTTCGACGCGGCAATCGAGTTGGCGGGCGAGGTGGCGGTAGAGGTGATAGATGCGGCTCTTGCCTCCGCCGCGAGGCGGGTAGACGGGAAAGGTGAGGCAGACGGTGATGTGGCGGCGGGGACGGGAAATGCGGCGTGGGCCGGCGATGGGGGCGCCGGTGAGGGCTTCAGCAACGGAGTCCCAGCGGATGCCGGCGACTTTGGCGCGGCAGGCAGGGGCCATGGCGCGGGCTTCGGCAACGTGGGTGGCGAGGTAGTCGATGCGATCGGCGAGGTCGGCGGGGTCTGGCGCGACGGAGAAGCCGGTGACGCCGGTTTCGATGAACTCGTTCGGCCCGCCGGAGTCCGTGCAGGTAAGCACGGGTTTGCCGCTGTTCATGGCCTCGATAGTGACGAGTCCGTAGTCTTCGTCATAGGGGACGTAGAGAGTGGCGAGGCAGTTGGCGTAGAGGTCGATGACATCGGCGTCGTTGACGAAGCCGAGGAAATCGATGCGTGGGTCGCCGGCGGCGAGGGCGCGGAGGGAGGATTCATCGGGTCCGGTTCCGGCGATTTTCAACGGGACGGTGGTCTCAGCGCGGAACATGGCCTCGACGAGGAGACGGACACGCTTGGCGTTGTCGAGGCGGGAGACGGTGAAGAAATACTCGGAGTTGCCGGAGCGCAACGAGGTCAGGTCCGAGGGAGGATAGCAGACGGCGACTGCGGCGCCCGGGGGGAAGTAGCCGGGGCGGCGGGCGACGTTGTGGCTGATGGCGGCGTATTTGGAGATCGAAGGCGGCGCGAGGGCGCAATCGTCGAGAAAGTGGATGGTTTCGCGGATGAGCGGGCCGGGAAACTGGAACAGTTCCGGAGGGACGCCGGTGGCCTGGCGGAGACGGTCGAGGCGGGCGAAGCATTCCGGGATATGGGCACGGGAGGGGGTTTGGGACCGAAGGAAGGCTGTAAGCGAGGCGACGGCCGGGTGGTTCGATTCGCAGCGCGTAGGGAGGGGCGGATAGGTGTCGTAGAGGCCGCGGAGGCGGTGAAGCAGGTAGAGCACGTGGCGCGGATGAGAGATCATCCAGGCCGGGTATTTCAAGCTGATGACGAGGTCGAAGTGAGAGAGGTCGAGTTGAGAGAAGGCGCGGTAGGAATCGATGAGGTCCCAGAAGGAGAGTTCGCGGGAGGGGATTTTGATGAGTTCGGCCTGGTGTGGGGTTTGCTGGTTGAGGTAGTTCAAGAGACCCCAGGCGAGTTTTTCGGCGCCACCGATTGTGAAGGAGACCGGACTCGGGGCGACGAGGGCGATTTTCATGGGCGCTTCGGTTACTGGCTGAGCAACGCGGCGACGGTGTCCCAGGAGATGTCCATCGACTCGTAGCGCTGGTAGCCGTTGGAGCCGAGACCGGCGCCGTGCCGGGGCATACCGTAGAGTTCGTCGATGGCGTGGGCGATGGCGCGGGGTTCGGGATCGGCGATCATGCCGGTGTCGCGGTGGCGGACAAACTCGAGCGGGCCGCCGGAGTCGTGGCAGGTGATGACGGGCTTACGCGCGAGCATGGCTTCGAGGGTGATGTAGCCCAAGTCTTCGCCGCGCGGACCGAAGAAGACGGCGAAGCAGTGGGCGTAGAAGGCGAGGAGGCCGTCTTCGTCGAGTTCACCGATCAAGCGGACACGGTGTTCGAGGCCGAGCGCGGCGATTTCGCTTTCATAGACGGCGCGCTGTCCGCCGGAACCCGAGATGAGCGCGAAGACGGGGGCGGTGACGTAGCGCATGGCTTCGATCAGCAGGATCTGGCGCTTGTGGCGCTCCAGGCGGCTGGGGGCGAAAACGTAGGGCAGCGGATCCGCGGTGTAGAGTTTGCCGGCGAGCGGCGGCGGATGGTAAAGCGGGGTGGCAGCGACTCCGTTGAATTGCCGGAGACGCGCGGCGACGGTATGCGAGTTGGCGAAGCGGCGCGGGATGGCGGCGAGGTGCTCGGTGTCGAGACGGTGAATCAGGGCGCGGAGTTCTTCGGCTTCGGGCGTATGCGGGGCGTGCGATTCCCACTCGTCGTAGACGGAGCGGTGTTGATGCAGCAGCCAGAGCGTTTTTTCCGGGTGTTTCAGATAGTAGGCGGGGAAGCGGAGGCAGATGACGCGATCGGGAGTGGGGACACCGAGGCAGGTGAAGTCTTCGTTGAGCCACTGCTCGACGCCGTGCCGCACGGCGTGTTCGGGCTGAAAGCGGAACGGCATGGTGACGATGTCGGCAGCGTGACCGGCGCGCCGGAGCGCGGCGCGGAGGCCGGCGGCGTGGGCTTCGGAGCCGCCCTCGATGAAGGGGGTGCGGACGGTCGCGATGGCGATTCTCAATCGGCGCTCCGGCGCGCGGCTTCGAGGGCCTCGACTCTGCGCTCGAGTTCGAGGAGCGCCTCGCGGTTGGCCTTGTTGAAGGCGACGCGGGCGGCCTGGCGCTCGAGTTCGGCGACGGATGACTTGTCGGCCTTGGCCTCGATGGGGCCGATTAGTTCGAGGCGGAAGACGCGATGCACTTCGGCGAAGCGGCGCTCGATGGAAGATTCCAGCCGGCGCAGGTTTGCTTCGAACGCGGGGAGATTGAGAACAAGGGCGGCGATGCGCAGCAGCGGCCCGGCGACGGGGAGACGGAACAGGCGCTCGCGCCGTAAGGCGGCGGCGAGCCCGGGCACGGGGACGCCGCGCGCGCGGCCTTCGCCGGAGTGACTTACAGCGGCGATGAAATCGAGCTTGGAGAGGTTACCGGAGTGGAGGCGATCCGCGTAAGAGGCCGCGGCGTCGCGTTCAGGTTCACGGCCGAGTAACTCGCGGTAAATGAGCCGGACAAGCGTTTCGTCGTGAAACGCGAGGAATCGGGAGAGCGGGAGCGGGCGGGACGCCGATTCGAGATCCGGTGGAAGCGGCGCGAGTAAGTTGCGATGGCTTGTATCGGGGGCGGACGCGGCGCAGGCGGCGGGGGGCTTGCGCGCGGCCGCTTCGCCGCGCACGCGCTGAATCAAGGAGTCCAGATCGAGAGGTTTCGTCCCGGAAGAGTTCATTTGGACCAAAGAACGCCTTCTCATTATAGTGAGGCGGTTAGAGGGATGGCTGTTTTGGAGTGGCGGGGATCTTTATAATGGAGTCACGCGCCCGTAGCTCAGCCGGATAGAGCGATTGACTTCGAATCAATA
>JAJYCN010000067.1 GCA_021778335.1 Acidobacteriota bacterium
GCGCGATTCGCCAGTACCGCGACTACCTGAAGCTCCAGCCGAACGACGCCCGGGCGCTTTCTAATCTGGGCGCCGCTCTTGTCCACGTTGGCCGCTACGAGGAGGCCATCCCCGAATACCGCAAGGCGATGAAGCTCGTTCCTGACATGCCCGCGATAAGGATGAATCTGGCGCTGGCCTACTACAAGATGGGCCAGTTTCAACCGGCGATCGAGCAGTTATTGAACGTTCACAAGGCGATGCCCACGAGCGGCCAGACGACGCTGCTGCTGGCGGATTGCTATCTGCGGCTTGGCCGCGACAAGGATGTAATCGCTCTGCTCGAGCCGTTTGCCAGGCGGCCGGCGGATTCGATGGCCGTCGATTACATGCTCGGGACGGCGCTGATTCGCGACCAGCAGCCGGACGCGGGCCAGATCTATGTGGATCGAATTCTTCACAACGGAGGGTCGGCCGAGGCGCTGCTGCTGATGGGGATGACGAAGATGATGGTGGCGGACTTTGCCGGCGCACGGGCGGACCTGGAAAGGGCGGTGCAACTCAACCCTAACCTGCCGGACGTGTACTCGTATTACGGCAGCGCGTTGATGAAGACCGGGGACACGCCGCACGCGGCCGAGGCGTTCCGGAAGGAACTGGAGACGAACCCGAACGACTTCAACGCGCACATGTATCTGGGCGTACTCTTCAAGGAGGACCAGGACTACGCGCACGCGCTGCCGCACTTTGAGAGAGCACTGGAGTTGCGCCCCGGCGATGAGGCGGTACGCTATCAGATCGCCACGGTTCACATGGCGAACGGTAATCTCGACCAGGCACGCCGGGAACTGGAGTCGATCGTGAAGCAATCGCCGAACTTCACGGAGGCCCACGTGACGCTGGCCACGGTGTATTACAAGATGAAGCGAAAGCCGGACGGTGACCGGGAGCGGGCCATCGTGCAGCGTCTCAACGCGGCGGCGCAAGCCAAACAGCCCGGCGTAAAAGACGTCCAGCCGGGAGCGTCAGCGATCCCACGGTAAATCCGCGACCGCAGCCGGGCGTAGATTTCTTGTAACTCTTGCGAGTGGGCGAGCGTCTCTCCGCCCATCAGGGGGTGAGGCGGACTGTATTCGCGCACTGGCCCTGATCGTGATTTTCTCGCCGCTGGTTTGCGGTGCCGGTCTTCCCTCTGGGTATGCCGGCAGTCCGGCGTGCGCGCTCTGCCATAGCGACAAGAACTCGGAGGCGTCGACGGCGATGGGCAAGGCGCTGGAGCGCGTATCTTCCTGCGAGATTCTGCGCAGCCACCGGAGACTTGCATTCCGCGAAGGTCCCTACGCTTATGCGATTACGCGCGAGGGCGACAACAGTCTGTACGAAGTAACGGATGGGCGCGAGACCTTCACAGTGCGGATCGAGTGGGCATTCGGCCAGGGCGGTGCGGGACAGACGTACGTCTTTGAGAAGAACGGCAACTGGTATGAAAGCCGGGTGAGCTTCTTCAACGACTCACAAGGCCTGGGCTTGACGCTTGGCGCGGCGACCGCGAAGCCGGCTTCCCTTGAAGAGGCGGCGGGACGCCTCATGTCGCCGGCCGACGCCCGTGACGGCTTCGATTGCCACTCGACAGGCACTGTGCACGCACACAAGCTAGACGTCGAAGACGCGATCCCGGGTGTAGAGTGCGAGAACTGCCCCGGGGGCGGCGCACGTTCAGGCGATTCGTGCGGGGAACACGAACGCGGCCAGGCTTGCGGATCTCTCGATCCTGAGTACGGAGGAGATGTCGGACTTCTGCGGGCGCTGCCACCGGACCTGGGCGCAGATTGAGTCGCAAGGTCTGCGCGGCGTGATCTACGTGCGTTTCCAGCCGTACCGGCTGACGAACAGCCGTTGCTGCGACGCGGCGGACAAGCGGATCCGCTGCCAAGCCTGCCACACCTCAACCGCGAAGGCGTGCCGCGTTGGGCGCCGCAACTGCGTACGGTGCCATATGCCGAAAGTCGCCTTGCCCGGGGCGCACTACCAGTTCACCGATCACGAAATCCGCATCGTCCGGCCCGGGGCGCCGTATCCGGACTGAGCGGATCTCGCGTGCGTTGATTACGATTGAAAGAATGAGACTGTCCCGCCGGAGATTGCTGTCGATCCTCGCCGGCTGCGGAGCAGCGCGTCTGGTTCGAGCCACGGAAGGTGGCGCGCCGCTCTTTGAAGAGATCCCCGCTTCGGCCAGTGGCATCGCCTGGGTGCACGAGAATGCGATGTCGCCGAATCGCTACCTGCCCGAAACCTTGGGGCCGGGCTGCGCGTTTTTCGACTACGACAACGACGGCTGGATGGACATTTTCCTGGTCAACAGCGGACCGTCGGATTTCTACACGCCGCCGAAGCCGCTGCGCAACGCGCTGTACCGGAACAACCGCGACGGAACATTCACTGATGTGACGGAAAAGGCGGGTGTTGTTTCCACGGGATTCGGCATGGGCGTCGCGGCCGGCGACTACGACAACGACGGGTTTACCGATTTGTTCGTGACGGCATATGGACCGCCGGCTCTCTATCACAACAACGGAGACGGCACGTTTACCGACGTAAGCGCGCGCGCCGGCCTGGGACCGGATGTGTTCCGGGGCCATTGGACGACATCGGCTGTGTGGTTCGACTACGACAACGACGGGAAGCTCGATCTGTTCGTCTGCAGCTTCGTCGAATACGGCCGCGAGCACATGATGATGTGCGGCGACAACAAGCTGGGGCAGCATTTCTACTGCATTCCGCGCGTGTTCAAGGGCACGCCGAGCCTCCTGTTTCATAACAACGGCGACGGCACGTTTACGCTGGCCAGCCAGGGGACGGACATTGAAAAGTCGCTCGGCAAGGGGCTGGGAGTCGTGGCGACGGACGTGAACAACGACGGCAAGATGGATCTGTTTGTCGCCAACGACACGGTGCAGAATTATCTGTACATGAACCGGGGCAAGGGGCCGAACGGAAAGACGCGCTGGGAGGAGATTGGCCTCGCCGCTGAAGTCGGCTTCAGCGACAACGGACAGGCGCGGTCGGGGATGGGCGTGGACGCGGGCGATATCGACGGCGACGGGTGGCAGGACCTGTTCGTTGCCAACGTGGACCAGGAGATGTTCTCGCTCTACCGGAATAATCACAACGAGGACTTCACCGATGTCGCTCCGAAGAACCAGATTGCCGGCGCTACCCGCCTGCTGAGCGGGTGGGGTCTGAAGTTCTTCGACTACGACAATGACGGGTGGCTGGACCTGATCCTGGCCAACGGGCATCCCGACGACATGATCGACCAGTATTCGCAGCAGGTCCGCTACCGCGAGCCGCTGCTGCTTTTTCACAACGACAGTGGGCGAATGCATAACGTCAGCGCGCAGGGCGGAGCGGCGTTCACACGCATGTTTCCGGCGCGAGGGCTCGCCATTGGGGACTTCAACAACGACGGCCGGCCTGATGTGCTGATCGGCAACAACGGGGGCGCTCCGCTGCTGCTCAAGAACAACACGGGCGCGGGCAACCACTGGCTGGGCGTGAGGCTGGTTGGCGTGCACTGCAACCGCGACGCAATCGGAGCGCGGATTACCTGGTCGGCCGGTGGAGTGACGCATTCGCGGCTGCGCAATGCGGGTGGAAGCTACCTTTCATCCCACGATCCTCGTGAGATTCTTGGCGTGGGCCAGGCGGAGAAAATCGATTGGGTGGAGCTCACATGGCCGCAGCCCAGCGGCAGGAAGCAGCGATTCACGAACCTCCCGCTAAACAGATACGTTACGATGACCGAAGGTAAGGAGACCCTGTCATGATTTCCCGTCGCGCGCTGCTCGCTTCCACCGCCGCCGCGGCCGCCGCGTCTCAAGTCGAGCTCGGCGCCGCTACTCCGGAAAAAGCGAAATTCCATTTGGGCGTAGCCAGCTATTCATTTCGCAAGTTTTCCCGCGCTCAAGCGATTCAGATGACCAAGGAACTCGGCGTCACCTGGATCGACATCAAGGATTTTCATCTACCGCTCACCAGTACGCCGGACGAGATCGGCGCCGCGCGAAAGGAGTTCGAGGACGCCGGCCTGTACATCGAGGGCGGTGGCAACATTTCATTCCCCAAACCCGACGAGGCCGACATCCGGCACAAGTTCGAATACGCAAAGCTCGCCGGCTTCCCGCTGATTGTGTGTGCGCCGACGCACGAGTCGCTGCCGGTGGTGGAGAAATTCGTGAAGGAATACAACATCAAGATCGCCATCCACAATCACGGCCCGGAGGATCACAACTTTCCGACACCCCAGAGCGCACTCGAAGCGGTAAAGCACATGGATCCGCGGTGCGGCCTTTGCATAGACATCGGCCACACGGCGCGGACGGGGGCCGGCATCATCGAGAGCATTCAGATGGCGGGCCCGCGGCTGTTCAGCATGCATTTCAAGGACCTTGCCGACATGAGTTCGCGCGAAAGCCAGGTCGCGGTCGGCGACGGCAAACTCCCCATCCGGGGTATCTTCGCGCAGTTGATCGAGATGGGTTACTCGGGCGGCGCGATGCTTGAATATGAAATCCATGCCGACGACCCGATGCCGGGTATGCAGAAATCGTTCGCGTTCATGCGCGGCGTGTTGGCGGGGATGCAGGCGGTCTAAAAAGAGAAACGGGGCGCCTCCTGGTTAGAGGGCGCCCCGCTTCGCATTTTTGGGTTTGAGTCAGCTTCGAGTTTCTGTCTTGAGCTTCTCGCGCTGCTCGCGCAGAATCGCCTTGCGGCTCAGCTTGATCTTGTTGCCTTCGAGCGCCAGCACCTTCACCAGGATCTGGTCGCCCTCCTTCAGTTCGTCCCGCACGTTCTTGATGCGGTTCTCGCTGATCTCGCTGATGTGGAGCAGGCCATCGGTTCCGGGGAAGATCTCGACAAACGCCCCGAAATCCGCCAGACGTACTACTTTACCTAGATACGTCTTGCCGACTTCGGCCACGGCCGCGATTTCGGTAACGCGCTGGATCGCCTTCTCGGCCGCGATGCCGTCGGCGGCGAAGATGTTCACCGTTCCGTCGTCGCTGACGTCGATCTTGCAACCCGTCTCGTCCACGATGCTGCGGATCATCTTGCCGCCCGGGCCGATGAGTTCGCGGATCTTGTCCACCGGGATCGTCACCGTGTAGATTCGCGGCGCGTACTTCGACATCTCCTGGCGGGGAGTCGCGAGCACGGCGTTCATCTTGTCGAGGATGAAGAGCCGCGCTTTGCGCGCCTGCTCGAGAGCCTCGCGCATGATGGCCACGGTGATGTTCGGCACCTTGATGTCCATCTGAAGGCCCGTGATGCCCGCGTTGGTGCCGGCGACCTTGAAGTCCATGTCGCCGTAGTGGTCCTCGGCGCCGGCGATGTCGGTCAGGATGGCGTACTTGTCGCCTTCCTTTACTAAGCCCATCGCGATGCCGGCTACCGGCGCCGAAATCGGCACCGCCGCGTCCATCAGCGCCATCGTTGCGCCGCAGACTGTGGCCATGGAACTCGACCCGTTCGACTCGAGGATGTCGCTTACCACGCGCAGCGTGTAGGGGAATTTCTTCTCGTCCGGAATCACGGCGCTCAGCGAACGCTCGGCGAGCGCGCCATGCCCGATTTCGCGGCGTCCCGGACCGCGGAGGAAACCTACTTCACCGACGCTGAACGGCGGGAAGTTGTAGTGCAGCATGAAGCGCTTGGTGGTTTGAGCCAGGTCGAACATTTCGATCCGCTGCTCGTCTTCCTTTGTGCCAAGCGTGCAGGTGACCAGCGCCTGCGTTTCGCCACGGGTAAACAGCGACGAGCCGTGCGTCCGCGGCAGTACGCCCGCTTCCACATCGATCTGCCGGATCTGGTCGAACTGGCGCCCGTCCGGACGGCGGCGGTGCAACAGCATCTCGTCGCGGAAAATCCGCTCTTTTAACGAGTCGAACAACTTGCCCGCTTCCGGCTGCTGCTCTTCTTCGGCGAACAGGGCGACCGCTTTGGCCTTGACCTCATCCACCTTGTGATAGCTTTCGAGCTTCTGGTGCCTTTCCGTGTTGAGCGCGTCGGTCAACTCTTCGCGGACTGCCGCTTCGATCTGCCGGTACATCGCGTCGTTCACCGGCGGCGCCGTAAATTCGCGCTTGGGCTTTCCGGCTTTGGCGACGAGTTCGCGGATGCCGGCGGAGATCTTCTTGCAGCACCCATGGCCGTAGTCGATGGCCTCGAGCACTTCCTCTTCGCTGGCCTGCTGCGCGCCCGCTTCCACCATCACGATGCCTTCTTCCGTGCCGGCCACCGCGATAATCAGCTTCGCTTCCCGTGTTTCGTCGTAGGTCGGGTTTACGACTAGCTTGCCGCCAACGTGGCCGATGCGGACGCCGGCCAGCACATGGTGGAAGGGAATGTCGGAAATCGCCAGCGCGGCGCCCGCGCCAACAATCGCCAGAATGCCTGGATCGTTTTGCGGATCGGCCGAGAGCACCATGGCGATCACTTGGGTTTCGTGGGAGTACCCTTCGGGGAACAACGGCCGGATGGGCCGGTCGATCAGGCGGCTGGTGAGAATTTCCTTCTCCGTCGGCCGTCCTTCCCGCTTGATATAGCCGCCGGGAAACTTCCCCGCGGCGTAAGTGTACTCGCGGTAATCCACCGTGAGTGGGAAAAATGAGGCGCCCGGCTTGGGCTCCTCTGCCGTGCAAGCTGTCACCAGCACCACGGAATCTCCGGAGCGGACGACGACAGAGCCGTTGGCCTGCTTGGCCACCTTTCCCGTCTCCAGGGTAATTTTGCGACCGTCCAGGTCGACTTCAACTGTATGTAACATCGAGAGTGTCCTTTAATCATGGCCCCAGGCAAGCCCGGGAGCCGATCCGATTAAGAGGAGGGCGGGGAGGGACTGAATGGATGGGTGGCCGCCCACCGGGGCGGTGTTACCCTGTGCCCGGCAGCTACCGACGGATGCCGAGGCTTTGAATCAGGGCCTTGTACCTTTCCGGGCTTCGGCTCTTCAGATAGTCCAACAAACGCCGGCGCCGGGCCACCATCGACAGCAATCCCCGCCGCGAGTGATGATCCTGCTTATGCGCTTTGAAGTGTTCCTCCAACAGCCTAAGCCGCTGGCTGAGCAGAGCTATCTGTACCTCTGGCGATCCGCTGTCAGACTTGTGCCGCTTGTGCTTGCCGATCACTTCTTGCTTTACTTCGGACGCCAGTGCCATTCGCGAATAGATACTCCTCGTCTTACCTTAATCTTCTTTTTCTGTACCCTATCAGAATACACGCACCGGACGCGCCGGCGCAACTGACCCTGCAACATCACCCTGCCTACAGGGTCGCGGCGACCACCGGGTTGCGCAATTCACCCAGGTGTTCGACACTCACCACGACGTCGTCGCCGGGCTGCAGGTACCGCGGCGGCTTCCGCGCGAAGCCGACGCCGGAGGGCGTACCGGTAGAAACAATATCACCCGGCTCGAGAGTAAACACGCTTGAGAGGAACTCGATCAGATCGGGAATTTTGAAGATCAGCTCGCGCGTATTCGAATTTTGCAAAGTTTGACAATTTCCGGCCGCGTCCGTAATGCGGAGGCTGATGTTGAGCGAGTGCGGGTCGGAAATCTCGTCCTGGGTCACGATCGCCGGGCCTATCGGCGCGAACGTATCGAACGTTTTCCCCATGAGCCACTGGGAAGTAGCCAGTTGGATGTCGCGCGCGCTGACGTCGTTTACCATCGTATAGCCGAAAACGTGGCTGCCCCAATCTTGGCGCCGGATGTTGCGGCCGCCGGTTCCGACGACGAAGGCAAACTCGGCTTCGTAATCGGCCTGCTGAGAATTTCTAGGCAATACAACAGCCGCTCCGGGCCCGATGACTGATGTTGCGAACTTATTGAAAATAGTCGGGATCTTTGGAATTTCCATCCCCGACTCGATCGCATGATCGCGGTAATTCAAGCCGACGCAGATCAACTTTCGGGGGCGAGGAATCGGGGCCAGCAGGTGCACCTCGTGAAGCGGAATCGCCGCCGCCTTTGCCCCCAGCGCGTGCTGCTCGATGATCGGCCGCGCCACGGTCCAGCGTTCAATCAGGTCGAGCATGTTCGGGAAACCGAGGGCGCCGGCGCCGGCCACTCCCTCGGCGAGCAACAACCCGGGTTCCGGTCCGTGACCGGCCCGCTCAAACGTCACGAGACGCATGCGATTTCAGGCTCCTTTGGAACACTCTGGCCGGTGGAGGGATTAAGCTACTTTTTGGACTTTGCCGCTCTTAATGCAGGACGTGCACACGCGCAACCGCTTATGCGCACCCGCGACGACCGCGCGGACCGTCTGCAAGTTCAAGTTCCAGCGGCGTTTCGTCACGTTGTGAGCGTGGCTGACCCGGTGTCCGAACTGCGGACCGCGCCCGCACACTTCGCATACTTTCGCCATTTTCCTTGCTTCTCCTTCTCGTTCAGCTACATCCCATAGTCTAACAATGGGATGCCGGAGCCGCAACCCGGCGCAGCGGAACTCGGCCGGCGTGCCGGCAGGGCCTGCCCTCGCGGAAGTAAAGTAACCACAGAGGTTGCGCTATCGCCATCTCATGTAGACGGAACCTCTCGCCGGGGATGAAAGCAGCACGTTCGGTGAGCGGTTGCCGGCTTCCGTAACGACCAGACGAAAGAGAACGATGAACTCCCAAACTGAACCCGCCCGATCGCCTGTCCGCATTCTCTTATGGTGCTCCGCGCTGGCCACCCTACCATTTGTTGCCGCCTGTGGATCAAAGTCCCCGAGCGCCGCTCAGGCGCGCCGTCCCGACACGGTTCCGGTCACCGTCGCCTACGTAGAGCAGAAGGACGTCCCGGTGGAAATCCAGGTGATCGGCAACGTAGAAGCCTCTTCGACGATCGGGGTTAAGGCGCAGGTCGGCGGCCAGATCCTGAGCGTCGGGTTCAACAGTGGCTCCAACGTGAAGAAGGGCGACCTCCTTTTCCTCATCGACCCGCGCCCGTTTGAGGCCCAGTTACGCCAGGCCGAGGGCAACGTGGCCAAGAGCCGCGCCCAACTCGGCCAAGCTCAGGCCACACTCCAGCGTGACCTCGCCTCCGCCAAGTACGCCAACGAGCAGGCCGGGCGATACGCCAGCCTTTACAAAGAGGGCATTGTCTCCAAAGATCAGGCCGACCAGTATTCCAGCAACGCCGATGCGACCGGCCAGGCCGTGAATGCGGACCGAGCTTCGATCGAAAGCGCCAAGGCCGACCTCGAAGCACAACAGGCCACCGCCGAGAACATCCGTGTGCAACTTGGCTACACGAAGATTTATTCACCTATCGACGGCCGCGCCGGCGATCTCCTCATCCATTCCGGCAACGTGGTCTCGGCCAACGGGAGCGACCTGACGACAATCAACCAGGTCGAACCGATCGACGTCTCCTTCTCCGTCCCGGAAGCTCGCTTGGATGAAGTGAAGCGATACATGGCGGCGGGAAAGCTTAGCGTGACGGTCGTTCCGCAGGACGTCGTTCAGGAGCCCGAAGTTGGGGTGCTCGACTTCATCGACAACACAGTCGACACCAGCACGGGAACGATCAAGCTTAAGGCGACGTTCCCCAACTCCGACCGGCGGTTGTGGCCGGGCCAGTTTGTCCGGGCCACGCTGCTTCTGACCACGATGCCGCACTCGGTAGTGGTTCCGAACCAGGCCGTGCAGACGGGCCAGGACGGTTCGTATGTTTTTGTCGTGAAGGCGGACAAGAGCGTTGAGTCCCGGCCGGTGCGCACGGGTGAGCGCTTCGGTCAGGAGTTGGTGATCGAAAGCGGATTGCAGCCAGGCGAGACGGTAGTTACAGAAGGCCAGCTTCGTCTGGCGCCCGGCATCAAAGTTATCGTTCGAAACGACACCGGCGGCCGGGCGGCCAGCATCGACGGCGGAGCGGGCTGATTTCATGCGGGACTCGAACTTTTCGGAAGTCTTCATCCGGCGTCCCATTGCGACCAGCCTGCTGATGTTTGGCATCGCGCTGTTCGGGCTTGTGGCCTACCGCGGGCTGGCGGTCAGCGACCTTCCCAACGTCGATAACCCGACGATCCAGGTTTCGGCCTCTCTCCCGGGCGCCAGCCCGGAAACAATGTCTTCCGCGGTGGCGACTCCACTCGAGCGCCAGTTCACCGGCATCGCGGGCCTCGATTCAATGACTTCGACCAACGGCATCGGTGCGTCGTCGATCACGCTGCAGTTTGACCTCGACCGAAAGGTGGACGGGGCCGAGGTGGATGTGCAGACGGCGATCAGCGAGGCGATGCCTCTTCTGCCGCCGGGGCTCTCCGGCCCTCCCTCTTTTCACAATCACAACCCGGCCGATGAGCCGGTGATGTTCCTGAGCCTCACGTCCCCGACCCTGTCCCTCTATCAGCTCGACGAGTACGCGGAGATCTTCCTTGCCCAGCGGCTCTCGATGGTGGAAGGCGTCGCGCAGGTGTTCGTGATGGGTAGTCAGAAGTACGCGGTCCATGTCCAGGTGGACCCGATGAAGCTCAATGCGCGCCAACTTGGGATCAACGAAGTCAGCGACGCGCTCCAAAACTGGAATGTCAACCTTCCCACGGGCACGCTGAGCGGACAACATCAGGCTTTCAATGTCCAGGCCAACGGACAATTGACGAACGCGGCGGCTTTTCGGCCGCTGGTGGTGGCATGGCGCAACGGCGCGCCCGTGCGCCTTTCCGACGTAGCCAACGTGATCGACGGCGTGGAGGACCCCAAAACGGCTTCCTGGCTCTACACGCACAATGGCGGACGCCGCGCAATCAACCTGCTGGTGTTCCGGCAGCCTGGCAGCAATACGATCGAAGTTGCGGATGCCATCCGCGCGCTGCTTCCGTCGCTCAATCGCCAGCTCCCACCCTCCCTCAGCCTCCAGATCCGGGGCGATCATGCCCAGAACATTCGCGAGGCCTTCCAGGACATGAAGTTCACCATGGTGGTGACACTCGCGCTCGTCGTGATGGTGATATTCCTGTTCCTGCGGAACGCCTCGGCCACGCTGATCCCCAGCCTGGCGCTGCCATTCTCGATCATCGGCACGTTCTCGATCATGTACGTGCTTAACTTCACGCTCGACACGCTGTCGATGATGGCGCTGATTTTGTCGATCGGGTTCGTGGTCGACGACGCGATCGTGATGCTGGAGAACATCGTCCGCCATCTGGAGAAGGGCGAGTCTCCGGTTCAAGCGGCGCTTCGGGGCTCGCGGGAGATCTGGAGCACGATCCTTTCGATGACGCTGTCGCTGGCCGCGGTGTTTATCCCGGTGTTGTTCATGGGCGGCGTTCTGGGGCGGCTGTTCCGGGAATTCGCCGTGACAATCTGCGTCGCAATTCTCATCTCCGGGTTCGTGTCTGTCACTCTTACGCCTATGCTGTGCAGCCGGCTGCTGCGGTCGGGCGCCCGGACGGGCGGCGTGATTTATCGGGTCACGGACCAGGCCTTCCAGGCGATGCTTCGGTTTTACGACCGGAGCCTGTGGTGGGTTCTGGCGCATCGTCCGGTGATGGCGGGCATTTTCGTCGCGATTCTTGTGGCCACGGGCTACCTCTACGTGAAGGTGCCTAAGGGATTCGTGCCGGAGTCCGACAGCGACCGGCTGTCGATCACCACCGAGGCGCAGCAGGGTGTTTCTTACGAGCAACTGGCCAAATACCAGCAGCAGATCAACGATATTGTCAGCAAGGATCCCAACATTGCGAGCATGATGGCCAGCGTCGGCGGATCGATGGCGGCAGTTTGGGGCGGTTCGAACACCGGCCGCGCCTTCGTCCAACTCGTCCCGCGATCGGAGCGCAAGTTGAGCGCGCAGCAGGTCGTTGAGGAGCTTCGACCGAAGGTGACGCACTTCCCAGGGGTCCGCGTTTTCATGGTCGTTCCTCCGGACCTGCACATCGGCGGGCACGCGTCGAAGAGTTCGTTCGAGTTTACGGTCCAGGGCCCGGACACGACGGCGCTGTACACCGAGGCCAGGCATCTGCAGTCGCTGGTCGCGAAACTACCGATCGTCAACGATGTCACCAGCGACCTCCAGATGCGCAGCCCGCGGGTTCGAGTGGTGATCGATCGTGACAAGACGGCGGCTTACGGACTGAACCCGCTGCAGATCGAGGGCGCGCTGTATCAGGGGTATGGCCCGAGCTGGGCCTCTACGATTTACACGCCGGCGAGCCAGTACAAGGTGTTGATGGAAGTGCTGCCGAAATACCAATCCTACCCGGACCTGCTTTCGCTGATCGACTTGAAGACGCCGAACGGAATGATGGTTCCGCTTGATGCGGTGACGCGGCGTGTCGAAGACGTGGGTCCGCAGACGATCAATCACTCCGGGCAGCTTCCGTCGGTGTCGATTTCGTTTAACCTCAAGCCCGGGGTTTCGCTTGGTGAGGCGGTGGATCAGATATCGGCGCTTTCGCGACGGACGCTGCCGGCGACGATGACCACGCGCTTCGCCGGTACGGCACTTGCCTTCCAGAGTTCGTTGCAGAACCTGGGAATGCTGCTGATCATCGCCGTCGCGGTGGTCTATATTGTGCTGGGTGTCCTGTATGAGAGCTACATTCACCCGTTGACGATCCTGTCGGGCCTGCCGTCGGCCGGCTTCGGCGCGCTGCTGACGTTGATGGTTTTCCACGTCGAACTTACGATCTACGCGTTTGTCGGTCTGATCATGCTGATCGGGCTGGTGAAAAAGAACGCAATTATGCAGATCGACTTCGCCCTGTCGGCCGAACGGGAAGGCAAGAGCGCGCTCGATGCGATTCACGAGGGCTGCATGACGCGCTTCCGGCCGATCATGATGACCACGGCGGCGGCGCTGCTCGGCGCCTTGCCGCTCGCGATCGGGGCGGGCGCAGGGGGAGAGATGCGCCGTCCGCTGGGCCTCACGGTTGCCGGCGGCCTTCTCTTCTCGCAGTTGCTGACGTTGTATCTCACACCCGTCGTATATCTATACATGGACGGCATCACGGCGCGCTGGCGCCACAGTCGTAGCACCGCGGAACTCGCCCCCGCGGCCGCCATCCCGGAGGGCGCTCGCTAATGAATCTTTCCGAAACGTTTATCCGCCGCCCGATCGCCACCAGCCTGCTGATGGCGGCGATCGCGTTGTTTGGGCTCGTGGCCTACCGTTCGCTTCCCGTGAGCGATTTGCCGAACGTCGATCTGCCTACCCTCCAGGTAACCGCCAGCCTTCCGGGTGCAAGTCCGGACACAATGGCCTCCGCCGTGGCTACGCCGCTCGAGAACCAGTTCTCGCTGATCGCGGGCCTGAACTCGATGACGTCGACCAACTCGATGGGCGCAACCCAGATCACCCTCGAGTTCGATCTGAGCCGCAACCTCGACGGCGCCGCGGTGGACGTTCAGTCGGCGATCACCCAGGCTACCCGCCTCCTCCCGCCCGGTATGCCGACCCCGCCGACCTTCACCAAGGTCAACCCGGCGGACCAACCGATCCTCTACCTCGCGCTCACCTCCAGCACCCTACCGCTCTGGCGTCTGGACGAGTACGCCGAAACCCGCATGGCCCAGCGCATCTCCATGGTGACCGGCGTCGCTCAGGTTCAAGTGCTGGGGGCGCAGAAATATGCCGTGCACGTCCAGATGGACCCCCACACGATGGCGTCGCGCAAGATCGGCATCAACGAAGTCGAAAGCGCGCTCAAGAACTGGAACGTCAATCTCCCTACCGGTCTCATCGACGGGCCACAGCGTTCCTTCACGCTCCAGACCGACGGCCAGTTGACCAGCGCCGACGCGTACCGCTCGCTGGTTGTCACCTACGTCAAGGGCTCTCCGGTCCGGCTCAACGAACTCGGGCGTGTTGTTGACAGCGTCGAAGATGACAAGACGGCATCCTGGCTTTATGACCACAACGGAGGCCAGAGGGCCATCGTGCTGGCGGTTCAGCGCCAGCCCGGCACCAATACGATCTCCGTCACCGATGGAATAAAGCGATTGTTGCCGCTGATCAAGAGCGAAATTCCGCGCTCCATCCAGATCCGCACGCTGTACGACCGCAGCGAGACGATCCGCGAGTCCTACAACGACGTCCAGTTCACGATGGTTCTCACGCTCGGACTTGTGGTGATGGTTATCTTCCTGTTCCTGCGCAACGTTTCGGCCACCATCATTCCCAGTCTCGCCCTGCCGTTCTCGATCATCGGCACATTCGCCGTGATGTATTTGCTCGACTACAGCCTGGACAATCTGTCCATGATGGCCCTCATTCTGTCGATCGGTTTCGTGGTCGACGATGCGATCGTGATGCTCGAGAACATCGTCCGCCACATGGAGATGGGCGAGCCGCCCATGAAGGCCGCCCTCAATGGAGCGCGCGAAATCGGCTTCACCATTGTGTCGATGACCTTGTCGCTTGCCGCGGTCTTTATCCCCGTCCTATTCCTGGGCGGGATCCTTGGCCGGCTGTTCCGCGAGTTCGCCGTCACCATCTGCGTAGCCATTCTGATCTCGGGCGTCGTCTCGATCACGCTCACGCCGATGCTCTGCAGCCGCTTCCTGAAGCCCCTGCATCAACAGACCAAGAGCTGGTTCTACCGCGCCACGGAGCGGTACTTTGACGCAATGCTCGCCTGGTACGACTACACGCTGCTGCTGGCGCTCCGCTACCGTGGCGCCATGATGGGAACGTTCGTCGTGGTGCTCGTGCTCACTGTGGGGATGTTCGTTGCCATTCCGAAGGGCTTCATCCCGGAGCAGGACACCGATCAGATCGCCGGCGTCACGGAGGCCTCCGAAGGCACCAGCTTCGCCCAACTGACCGAATACCAGAAGGCTGTTGCCGATATCATCCGCCAGGACCCGAACATCGACGCCTTCGTATCGAGCGTCGGCGGCGCCTCTTCCTCCGCGCTGGGAGGCCAGAACTTCGGTGAGCTTGTCATCCATCTCAAACCGCGGTCTGAGCGCAAACTGCTGGTCAACGACATCATTGCTGAGCTTCGGCCCAGGCTTGCAAACATCCCCGGCCTCCGCGTTTATCTCGACAATCCACCCGTGGTTCAGATCGGCGGCCTCGTAACGCCCTCCGAGTACCAGTTCTCCCTCCAGTCGCCCGACAAACAGCAGCTATACTCGGTCACACAGCAGCTCACCGCGAAGCTGGAAGGTCTGCCCGGTCTTGAGGACGTGACAAACAACGTCCAGATTCGGAGCCCGCAGGCAAACGTCATCATCGACCGCGACAAAGCCGCGGCCATGCAGGTGAACGCTCAGGCGATCGAGAACGCGTTGTACGACGCCTACGGCCCGCGTTGGGTGTCAACCATATATGCCCCGGCGAACGAGTATCATGTGATGCTCGAATTGCTTCCGGAGTATCAGTCCGATCCCAACGCACTCTCGCTGCTCTATTTCAAAGGCGCCGGCGGCCAGCTTATCCCGCTCGACACACTGGCTCACGTCAAGCTCGATATCGGACCGCAGTCGGTGAGCCATTACGGCCAGTTACCCTCGACGACCATCTCGTTCGGCTTGAAGCCGGGCTTCGCGCTCGGCGAGGCGATTTCGGAGGTTCACAACACCGCCGGCGCCACCCTGCCGGATTCGATCAGCTCGACATTCCAGGGCGCGGCCGAAGCATTCGAGGGTTCCCTCGGAAACCTCGGCCTGCTGCTCGTGATCGCCATCCTGGTGGTCTACATCGTGTTGGGCATCTTGTACGAAAGCTACATCCACCCGCTGACGATCCTTTCCGGCCTTCCCTCAGCCGGCTTCGGAGCGTTGATTACCCTCTACGTCTTCCATCTCGATCTGAACATCTACGCGTTCGTCGGCCTGATCATGCTGATTGGCATCGTGAAGAAGAACGCGATCATGCAAATCGACTTCGCCCTGGAAGCCGAGCGCAGCGGGATGACGCCTCGCGATGCGATTTACCAGGGCTGCCTGATCCGCTTCCGTCCCATCATGATGACAACGATGGCCGCGCTTCTTGGCGCCGTGCCGATCGCTCTCGGCTGGGGCGCGGGCGGGGAAGCGCGGCAGCCGCTCGGGCTGGTCGTGGTCGGCGGCCTGCTGTTCTCTCAGTTCGTGACGCTCTATCTGACTCCGGTTTTCTACCTGTACCTTTCGAAGGTCCAAGGGCGCTTCGGGCACATCTCCCGCTCCCGCCTCGTCGAGCAGGAGCTCGAACCCGTCCGCTCGTAAATTCGAAATGAGGCCGCGCGCTTTACGAAGCCGGGCCGGCCTTCTTGACCGCGTGGCCGCCGAACTGTTGGCGCATCGCCGCGAGCATCCGCGAGGAGAACGAATTGTCCTGCCGCGAGCGGAACCGCATCTGCAGCGAAAGCGCGATCACCGGCGCGGGCACCGAAAGCCGGATCGACTCTTCCACCGTCCATCGTCCTTCACCGCTGTCGTCCACATACGGCGCAAGCGACGTCAACCCCGGATCGGCTTCGAGCGCCAGCGCCGTAAGCTCCAGCAGCCACGACCGCACGACGCTGCCTTGGTTCCACAGGTTTGCGATCCGGCCCAGGTCGAGATCGTACTCGCTGGCCTCCATCAGTTCAAAGCCCTCGGCATAAGCTTGCATCATGCCGTACTCAATCCCGTTGTGGACCATCTTGACGAAATGCCCCGCTCCCACCGGGCCGCAGTGCATGTAGCCATTGGGCGGAGCCAGCGTCTTGAATACCGGCTCGAGCAGAGAGAAGTCCTCCGCCGAGCCGCCCACCATCAGGCAGTAGCCCACGTTCAGCCCCCACACGCCGCCGCTGGTGCCGGCGTCCATATAGTGAATCCCGGAAGGTTTCAGCTCTTCGGCCCGGCGAACGTCGTCGGTGAAGCGAGTGTTGCCGCCGTCAATGAGGATGTCGCCCGGAGCGAGCAGTGGCCGCAACTGCGCGATCATATCCTCGGTTGCCTTGCCCGCCGGAACCATCACCCATACTGCCCGCGGCGCCTCCAGCTTGCCTACCAGGTCCTCGACGCTCGTCGCGCCGATCGCGCCCTTCTCCACGGCGGCCTTCACCTTGGCCTGGTCCCGCGTGTAGGCCACCACCTCGTGCCCGCCGCGAATCAGCCGCTCCACCATGTTGCCGCCCATGCGGCCCAGTCCGATGATTCCGATGCGCATCCTTTTGCTCGTTTCTCCTTGGAAATGCCGCCCAGACGGGCGGTTAAGACGATCTTTCAGTGTAACGGCAGGCCAGTGCGCGGCAAAGCACCCGGCTTCCGCCGGAACAGCCACAGGTCCTGCCGCGGGTTGCCGAGCGCTCCCTCCGGGACGAAATCGACCACCTCGAAGTCCACGGCAAGCTTCGCGCGCACCCAGTCTTCCGGATGAAAGGCGCAGCACAGGTTCATTCCCGCACTGCGAGAATGTCGCGTCACAACGTGGCCCTCGAGGAAACTCCGGCGCTCGGCTTCGTTCAGTCGCGGCAGATAGTGCGCACCGTGAAGGCTGAGCAAAAGTAAGCCTCCGGGACGAAGGATCCGGAAAAATTCGCTCATCCAGGCCATCTGTGCGTGCTCGGGAAGATGCGTAAACACCGAGAGCGCGTAAATGAGATCGAACGTCGCGCCGGGATAACCGGCTGGCGGCATCAGCTCATTCGATCCCGCATGGACGAATGGAATGTTGTTTCTGCACCATTGGGCCAATCCGGCGTTGTACTCTGTGCCGTGTATTTCGGTCTGGCGCAACTCTTTCCAAAACCGCAGAACCCGCCCGCAGCCGCAGCCGAAGTCGAGAATCGCCCCGAGGTCTTCCATCCCGGTTCCGTTGCGGCGCAAAATGTCGCGGATGCTCTCGGCCGCCTTGCGGCCGCCGTCGAGGAATACGCCGGCCTCGGCTGAACCCGCGACAGCCATCAGCATCCACGCGGGGGGAATCGCCAGGCCATCCGGAGCTTCCCGAAAGGCCCGGTTTCTCAGGTACGTCCGAATGTTCAACGCGCCGGCGCGCTGGTAGACACTCAATGCGAACGAATGCAAGTGAAGCGTCTCGACGACGTAGCCTAGCCGCTCTACTAACACGACGGGTCCGCTCCAGGGTAACGCATTGAGCGGGGGGCCGCTCCCGCGATTGGATTTGCTGTCAGGTACTGGGAAGGATGGTGAGCGCGGTAGGAATCGAACCTACAACCTAGTGATTAAGAGTCACTTGCTCTGCCAATTGAGCTACGCGCCCCTGCCTGGTGGGAACCCGCCGGCGGTTTTCACCTGCCAACTTTTCCATAATACCATTGCCGCGAACCCCTCCGCCCCTAAGTCGACCGCACGGGATCGTCCGGCCCCGGTCGCGCGCCAAACATCTCTCCGGTCGTCCCAAGGTTCCCTACGCCCCATGCGTTCATCTGTGCCTTCCAGTGTGTGTTCAGGATGATCTGAAACCCAAGATCGTCCACGATCCGGAAAAAAGCCGCCCATTGCGCCGGCGCGGGGACACCGCCAGGCGACTCGACCCCAACGATGTAGCTGGCACCCGGAGCGGGGATAAACGCAATGATGTGATCGTCAATGCCCGAAATAAACGGCCGCCCGGCCTCATCGCTGTGGTGGATCACATCCCGAGCCGGACCGCGCCCGCCGCTTAGTTTCGAGTGCACAAGCGAATTAATCATCTGCGCCACCGTATGGACCCGGTTGCTGATGTTGCCCAGCCGCTTGTCCTCGAAGTCCTCGATCTGTTTATCGACGGCCTTCTTCTGTTGTCCCGGCGGCCCGACCAGCGTCGTCCGCGTTGACATCCCCGCAATCCGCCGGTCTTCTCCAAGCGGCTGGAAGACCGCGGGCGAATTTCTCCCAGCCCTGGACCCGAGAACGCTTCTGCGCTTCAGCGGCCAAACGCCGAATATGTCGTAATCGCCCGTGCAGCAGTTCTTATAATGCCCCACCGGATACGGCGGATACGGATTCACAAGCGCCAGAAGCGGCTTCAGTTCATAACTGGCCGCCACTGCATCAAACGCCCGCCACGTCACCGCGGTCCGAGGCAGCGCCTTGTCGGAGTAATACAGCGCCCAGACCAGGTCGCCGTGGCGTGTCTCCCGCCGTAGCGCGTAATGCATCTGCACCGGGCGCGCCACCGTCCCGGCCCAGACGTCCGCGTTCATCTGCACCGGATCGATCCGCGCATCACGTACCTCGTCGTCGCGCCAGTTCCGGAGCTCCTGAAACCGTTCCTCCGTCAAACAGACCTGTTCGGTCGTCGCCTTCCAGCGCCCGGTCCTGTCCCACGCGTCCCCATGAAGCGAATGCTCCACGTCCGCCTTCTGCTTCGGGTTGTACGCGGCGCCCTTCTTGTGTAACCGTTCGTCGACGCAAATGAAGCCGGCCATCGGGCCGAAGTCGCAGCTCTTGCTCTTCATCCGGAAGCCCTTGGTGTCATAACCACCCCGCATCAGACCCGTGCACACCCGCCCCAACTGCCGGCTGCTGATCACGCATTTCTCCTGCCGCGCGATCTGCATGAAAATCTCGGCGTGTTCCCACGGCATCCCCACCAGGTGAGCCGCCGCCTGGTCGCGCTTCAACTTGCCCAGTTCGCTGAACGTGTTCATCAACATCCGGATTGCCTCTACGCCGGTCTCCTTCCGGCGGTCTTTTCGCCGCCTCAGTATATCGCTCGCCGTACCGCCGCGAACTCGGGCCGTGGCCCGTGTTCGGGCGCCCGAAGGTTTCGCTTGCGAAAACTTGTTTTATTCCCTAAACTGGCTTGAACCTGCGGCTCGCCCGACGTGAGCCCACGCCCAATGCCCCTGTCCCGTCACAACTCCGTCGAAGATTCCACCCGAGCGTGCCGTTCATGACGGCGCACCTGTGGCTCGGCCTCGCCCTGACCGTGGCCGCCGGCCTCATGTCCGGCAACTGCATGCTCCCCGCCAAGTTCGTCCGCCGCTGGCAGTGGGAGAACACATGGTTCGTCTTTACCCTCGTCTCGCTCGTCGTCGCGCCCGCCATCCTGACGCTTGCCACCGTCAAGGACCTCGCCGGCTAGTACTCGAGCCTTTCGCTCCAGCAGGCCGCCCTGCCCTTCCTGTTCGGGTTCGGTTGGGGCATCGCCCAGGTCCTGTTCGGCCTCTCCATCACCCGCCTGGGACTTGCCCTCGGCTACGCCATCATCATCGGCCTCGGCGCCGTCCTTGGTACTCTCGTCCCCATCCTCTTTGAGCGCCCACAAGTTCTCGTCACCGGCCGCGGAGCCCTCATCCTCGGCGGAGTCGCCGTCATGCTCTGCGGCATCGTCGCCGCCGGCAAAGCCGGCCGCATGCGGGAACGGGAGTCCGCGCCGGCGCCCGAGTCCCCGCACGCCCGCTACGGCCCCGCGCTCCTGCTCGCCGTGGTCTGCGGAATCCTCGCCCCCATGATCAACTTCTCCCTCGCCTTCGGCCAGGACATCGCGCGGGAGGCCGTCCGCCGCGGCACAACCCCCGCCAACGCAGCCTACGCCGTCTGGCCCATCGGACTCGCGGGCGGCCTGCTCCCCAATCTCGCCTACAGCACTTACTTACTGAACCGGAACCGCACCTGGAGCCGCTTCCGAACCCTCTCCCCCGACATCTGGTTCCCCATCCTGATGGGCGTTCTCTGGATGGGCGCCTTCGCCCTCTACGGCGCCGCCGCCGCGCTCCTCGGTGCCCTCGGCACTTCGGTCGGCTGGGGACTCTTCCAGATCTTCATGATCATGACCGCCAACATCTCCGGCCTCGTCACCGGCGAATGGACCCACGCCGGCGCACCCGCCCGCAGCCTGCTCTGGTCCGGCCTCTTTCTCCTCGCCGCCGCAACCGTCCTCATGGCCCTCGGTAACCGCTAGCGCAAAGGGCCGCGGCGGCTCCTCTCACTCCGCCCACGGATCGATCACACTTACGCCGCAGTGTTGGAAGTCATTCACATTGCGAGTCGCTACCGCGGCTTGGCGACAGCGGGCAATCGCCGCGATCATGGCGTCGAACTGCGAGATCGGCCACCCCAACGCCTCCCGCTCAACCACGATCTTGACGAAACAGCCCGCCGCCTCTTCGTCGAAGGGGAAAACCCGCCCCCGGAACTCCTCCGAAAACAGCTTACCGATCGCCTCGTGCAACTGCTTCCGGCGTTTGCCCGCCGGAAGCGCCTCCACCCCGTAAAGTACCTCGGCCTGCGTAACGGCCGTCGTCGCAACGATGTCCCGCGGCTGCGCCGCCAGCCATCGCATTACACTTTCGGCCGGAGACGGCCGTAGCGCCTCGGACAGCACATTTGTGTCCGGCACAATCATTTTGCAAGCTTCGGAGCACGCCGCACAGCCTCGCGCGTCGGCAGCCGTAGTTCCACGCCGCCCAGCGGTTCGATCCGGCGCCGGATCGCCTCGGCAAGGTTCCTCCGGCGCGATGGCCGCTCCACCAAAGCGTCCCGAAGAATTTCGCGCGCCTCCTCCTCCATCGACCGGCCATGTTGCGCCGCGCGGACGCGGAGCCGCGCCTTGACCCCGTCGTCGAGCCTACGAATGGTTATGCTCGCCATACATCAATGCTAGCAATGCAATCATCTGTCGCCGGTTGCGCCCCCCATCGCAGATCGCCCTCAGCCTTTCCGCACCTTCCACAACACCTGCCGCACCATCCCCAACAACACCTCCGCATCGTGCGGCCCCAAACCCATCCGCATCACCAGCCGCCGCACCTTCACTGGCGTCGAATCCGAATGTACATACCCGCTCTCGTTCAGCGCCTCGGTCAGCAGGTCCGCCACCCGCTCCACCGTCGCCGCATCCGCTAACTTCTTCGCCGGAGCCGCCGCCGGGCTGACTCCCGCCGTCTCCATCCGGATCAACTCGTACAAGCACACCGCCACCGCCTGCCCCAGGTTCATCGACCCGTGCTCTTCCCGCGCCGGAATCCGCATCAGCCAATGGCAGTGGCTCATGTCCTCGTTCGACAGCCCGAACTTCTCCGACCCGAACAGCAGCGCCACAGG
>JAJYCN010000068.1 GCA_021778335.1 Acidobacteriota bacterium
GTGGAAGTGCTGGACCTGCGGCCGGGCGACTTAGTGGCCGCGAACGCGCCTTTAGTTACTCTGCTTGAGACGGGTCAACTCTACATCCGCGTTTATATCCCGGAAACGCAACTTAGTAAGATCCAGATCGGGGAGAGCGCGAAGCTGTTCATCGATTCGGCGCCGGGCGAGGCGTTCCCGGCCACGGTGGAGCAGATCAACCAGCAGGCCGAGTTCCTGCCGCGAAACGTGCAGACACTGGAGGAACGCGTGCATCAGGTGTTCGGCGTGCGCCTGCGCATGGATAACGGCGCGGGAAGGCTGCGGCCCGGCATGGCGGCCGACGTTACGTTCCCGCTTCCATGAGCGCGGCCATCGAGACGCGAGAAGTGACCAAGCGCTTCGGCGCGCTTACCGCGGTTAACGAGGTTTCGATCCGCGTCGAGCAGGGCGATGTCTTCGGGTTTCTCGGGCCGAACGGCAGCGGGAAAACCACGCTCATCAAGATGCTCACCGGGTTGCTGCCGGTTACTTCCGGCGAGGCGTTCGTCGACGGGTTGAACGTGATGAGCGACCCCGAACAGGTGCGCCGCCGCATCGGCTACATGTCCCAGCAGTTCAGCCTGTATACGGACCTGACGGTGCTGGAGAACCTGCGGTTTTATGGCCGCGTGTACGGGCTTCGGAACCAGGAACTGCGCGAGCGGATCGGGGCGGTGCTTGCGATCAACCATCTGGAGCCATATCGCGACGTGCTTTCGGCGCGGCTGTCGGGCGGCTGGAAACAGCGGCTTGCGCTAGGTTGCGCGCTGTTGCATGAGCCTCGCATTCTGTTCCTGGATGAGCCGACCGCGGGGATCGACCCGGTGGCGCGGCGGGAACTTTGGGACCTGCTGTTCGATCTGTCGTCGCGAGGAATCACATTCTTCGTCACGACGCACTACATGGACGAAGCCGAGCGATGCAACCGGCTTGCCTACATTTACAATTCGCGGCTGATCGCGTTCGGCTCGCCGGGAGAAATCAAGAAACTCAAGGAAGTGAACCCGGCCGGGGCGCGCCGCGTCGAGATCACCTGCTCGGACCTGATGCGCGCGCTGCGCACGACCGCCCAGATCGACGGCGTGCGGTCGGCCACGGCGTTCGGGCAAAACCTGCACGCGCTGGCCGACGACGCACTGAGCGACGGCGCTTTGATTGCGGCGCTCGAGGCGCACGGGCTTCCCGGCGCGAGTGTGCGGACGATTTCGCCCACGCTCGAAGACGCCTTCGTCGCTATCACGAACCAACATCGCGCCGCGCTGGAGACGTTCGGTGGCTAACGTTTTCGGCGGGTTCAAGGCGGTGATGTACAAGGAAGCGCTTCACCTGCGGCGCGATTCGGTGGCGCTGGTGATCGGTCTGATCGTGCCGCTGGCGCAGTTGGCCGTGCTGGGTTTTGGGATCGATACGAACGTACGGCACGTCGCGACCGTGGTGCTCGACGAGGACCGGCGGCAGGAGAGCCGCGATTTTCTGAACCGCCTCGCGAATTCCGACACGTTTTATCTGAAGCAGTACGTGAGGAGCGACCGCGAGTTGCACGAGGCGGTGGTGAGCGGCAAGGCGCGCGTGGCGATCGAGATTCCGCCGGATTTCAGCGACCGGCTCCGGAAGGGGCGCACGGCGCAGATTCTGGTGCTGGTGGACGGCTCGGACTCGAGCGTGGCCGGGCAGGCGATCAATGTCGCCTTCGGAATCGGGCTGGACGAGTCGCTGCGGCGCGTACTGGCGCCCGGACAGGCGATGCCGATCGATGTCCGCGCGCAGCTTCTTTTCAACCCCGACTCGCGTTCGCCGAACTTTTTTCTGCCCGGCCTAACCGCCGTTCTACTGCTGAGCGTGACGACGTTTCTGACGGCGTTTTCGATCGTGCGGGAAAAGGAACGCGGCACGTTGGAACAGCTTTTCGTCACGCCGGTGCGGCCGCTCGGCCTGCTTTTAGGAAAGATCGTGCCGTATCTGGCGATCGGTTACTTCGAGCTTTGCCTCATCCTTACGCTGATGCGATGGGTCTTCTTCGTGCCGATTCACGGCAACCTGATCACGCTGCTGGTTCTGTCGATTCCCTATCTGTTCGTGGCGCTTGCCTTCGGGACGTTCATCTCGACCACGGTGCAGTCGCAGTCCGAGGCGATGCAGAAGGCGTTTCTGATTTTCATTCCGAGCATCTTTTTCTCGGGCTACATATTTCCGCGCGAGAACATGCCGGCGATCTTTTACTGGTTCAGCTTTCTGGTTCCGGCGACGTTTTACGTGGACATCACGCGCGGCGTGATTCTGCGCGGCGCGGGACTGAAGGAGCTTTGGAAGGACGGCCTGGTGCTGACGGCGATGGGCGTAGGGCTGTTGTTGCTGGCCGCGCGGCGGTTCCAGCGCAAGTCGATCAACGCCTGAACCGCACGGCGGCGGATGGTACCATGAAAGACATTCCATGTGAATGCACTGCAGGGGTTGGTTCCCGCGGCGTTGCGTGAGGAAGAAGGAAGAACGCGCCATGAGTAGGCCATCGCGGCGCATGGTTTTGGCGGCCCTGCTCGCCGCAAGCGCCGCCGGGCTGCATGCGGCAGACGAAGCGGGAAAGCCAACAACGGATAGCCGCCAAGCGTACGCGGACAAAATCCGCTCCACTTACCATTTCGCTTTCGGCGGCGGCAACATCGCGGCGCCCGGCGATCTGCAAGTCGAGGGCAACGACTTTCTTTCTCCGCAGACGTTTCCCAGCGCCGAATACTGCGGCCACTGCCACAGCGAGGCGTATCGCCAGTGGCGCGAGTCGCTGCACGCGAACTCATTCCGGGAGCCGTTCTATCGCACCAGCGTGAACATTCTTCCCCGCACGAAGGGGATTGAATTTACGCGGCACTGCGATTCCTGCCACAACCCGATTGGCGTCGCCGCCGGGGAGCTGACCGAGAACTCCCAGGCCGACCGCCGTTCGGACACCGACGGCCTGACCTGCATGGTATGCCACTCGATTCAGAAGTTGCAGCCGGAGGAAGGAAACGGCAGTGTCGTGCTTGGCGTGCCGGCGGTGATGGTGGACGAGAAGGGCGAACCGGTCCGTGGTCCGGTTTCCGACGATGAGATCCTGAAGCACCCGGAGCGGCACGCGCGCGCGGTGATGAAGGATTTCTACCACACGGCGCAATTCTGCGGCGCCTGCCACAAGGCCAGCCTGCCGAAGGGCCTGAACGACTATAAGTTTATCCGCGCGTTTACGACCTACGACGAGTGGCAGGACTCCAAATTCGCCGGGCAGTCGCCGCTGCCGTTCTACACCGCGGCGGTGGCGCGCTGCCAGGATTGCCACATGCCGCCCGGCGCCGCGCCGGCGAGTGAATATGGCGCAAAGCACGGCATGTTCGCATCGCACCGATGGGCGGCCGGAAATACCGCCGTGCCGTTCTATTACGGCTTCACGGAGCAGTTGGAAAAAACGGTCGAGTTTCTCAAGTCCGGAATGTATCTGAATGTCGATCTGTTCGCGTTGAAGCCGGCCGGCGGTTCCATGATTGCTCCCCTCGGTACGAAACCGTTCTCCGTTTCGGCCGGACAGACCGTGCAGGTCCTCGCGGTCATCCAGAACAAGAACATCGGACACTCGCTTGTTCCCGAGGTGCGCGATCTCTATGAGGCTTGGGTGGAGTTTGAGGCGACCGACAGCGCGGGCCGCGTGTTGGCCCACAGCGGATACCTGAAGCCCGATGGAATGCTCGACGAACGGGCCCATTCGTTTACGAACCGGCCGGTGAACCTGTACGGCGACTTTGTGGACGACCACCAGGTGTGGACGATTCACTCGATGGCCTACGACAACACGATCCAGTCCGGGCGTTCCGCCCTGGTGCGATATGCGTTTCGCATTCCGGCCGACGCCAGGAGTCCGATCCGGGTGACGGCGAAGGTGAATTATCGTCACATCCGGCAGAGCTACACCAACCATGTGTTTGGGCCGGACCATCCGGCGTATCCGGTGGTTGAACTGGGTTCGCAGACGCGGCAAATCGTTTTGGGTTCAAACGGGCCCACGCCGCCCGGCAAGGATGACAACCCGGACTGGATGCGCTGGAACAACTTCGGCATCGCGCTGATGGACCAGCAGCAATATGCCGAGGCGCTCGACGCCTTCGAGCAGGTGGTGGCGCTGCGTCCGGACTATGCCGATGGCTACACCAATGTAGCGCTCGACTATCTCTCGTGGGAGAAATACGCGGAGGCACGGCCCGGCCTCGAAAAAGCGCTGGCGCTGAATCCGCGAAACGCCCGCGCGCTTTATTATCTGGCGTTGGTCGAACGGCGCGAGCACCATCCGGAGGCCGAACGAGCCGATCTTGAATCCGTTGTCGCGCGGTACCCGGGGTCGCGCGATGCGCGGCGGGAACTCGGCATTGCTTACTACCAGGAGCACAACTATGCCGCTGCCCGGGAGCAGTTCGAAGCTCTGCAGACCATCGACCCGGACGATCTGGCGGCACATTATAACCTGGCTCTGATCTACCGGCGTCTCGGGATGAAGCAGAAGGCCGCCGAGCAGGCGGCGCTCTTTGCGCTGAAACAAGTAGACCCCGGTGCACCGACTTACTCGCTGAACTTTCTCCGCAACCATCCTGAAATCTCGCGTGAAAGCGTGCCCTGGCATGAGCACGACGAGACCGGAACAGTATCACACGCGGCAGCGGCAAACATGGCTCCCAACCCTCACGCATGCGGCGGGGCGACGAAATGAAACGGATTCCGTCTCCAAGCCGCCGATCCTTTCTCCGATCGCTCAGCCGGACGACTCTGACGCTTCCCTTTGCGGAACTGCTGGCGCTCGCCGCGCCGCAAAAGCTTCCCGGCCCGATGGAGCGGGAATACAACGCGAAGGCCATACCTCGGCCGAAGGGGCCGAAGTCGCCGGTGGAAGGAACGCCGCTGGGTTTGCAGTTCGTCGAGGCGGCGCCGGAGGCCGGACTCACCGAGGTGACGACTTACGGCGGCGTTGGGAAAAACAAGTACCTGCTCGAAACGACGGGCTGCGGGCTTGCGTTTTACGACTACGACCAGGATGGATGGCTGGACCTGTTCTTTGTGAACGGTTGGCGGCTGGAAGGATTTCCGCCGGGACAGGAGCCGCACTGCCGGCTGTTCAAGAACAACCGCGACGGGACGTTCACCGACGTAACGGCCGGTTCGGGGCTGGAGCATCGGACGGGCTGGGGCCAGGCCTGTTGCGTGGGCGACTACGACAACGACGGCATGGACGACTTATTCGTCACTTACTATGGCCAGAACGCGCTGTACCGCAACGTTGGCAACGGTAAGTTTCGCGACGTGACGCAAGAGGCGGGCCTGATTCAGCCGGGACCGAAGGTCCGCTGGAACACGGGCTGCACGTTTGTCGACTACGACCGGGACGGGCATCTGGATCTGTTTGTCGCCAACTATGTGGATATGGATTTGAAAACCGCGCCGCCGCCGGAAGCCGGGCCTTGCACTTACAAGGGCATTCTGGTGGCCTGCGGTCCGCCGGGGCTGCGCGGCGGGAAGAATATCCTATATCACAACAACGGCGACGGCACTTTCACGGATGTGAGCCAGAAGGCGGGCATCTGGAATACGAGCGGAACTTATGGGCTGAGCGTCGCGGCTTCCGACCTCGACAACGACGGCTGGCCGGACATTTACGTGGCGGACGACTCAAGCACGGCGGCGCTCTATCAGAACCAGAAGGACGGCACGTTCCGCGACATCGCGATCGAGAGCGGCGCCGCGCTTTCGCCGGAAGGGCGCCCGCAGGCGGGGATGGGAGTGGCGATCGGGGATTACAACCGCGACGGTACGCTCGACATCGTCAAGACCAACTTCGCCGGAGACACCGATTCGCTCTACACCAACCTCGGCGACGCGACCTTCGAGGATCGGACTTATCCGAGCGGGATTGGTGTGAATACGCGTCTGCTGGGCTGGGGCGTGGGCTTCTTCGACATGGATAACGACGGCTGGCTCGACGTGCTGATGTCGAACGGGCATGTGTATCCCGAAGTTGACCGGTCGAACACCGACCTTAAGTATGCCGAGCACAAGTATCTGTACCGGAATTTGCGCAACGGACAGTTCGAGGAGGTGACGAACCAGGGTGGTTCGGGCATTCTCGAGTCCGCTCCGGCGCGCGGCTGCGCCTTCGGCGACTACGACAACGACGGCGATATCGACATTGCGGTGAATTGCATCAACGCGCGGCCGCAGTTACTCCGGTGCGATTCGACCTTGAAGCGGAACTGGATCAAGATCAAGCTGGTGGGCGTGAAAACGAACCGCTCCGGGATCGGCAGCCGGGTTACGGTGACGGCGCGGAACGATCCGAAGGCCGGCCAGGCGCTGGTTCAGGTGGATGAGTTGCGCAGCGGCGGCAGTTACTTCTCGCAGAACGACATGCGCATGCACTTCGGCCTGGATCAGGCGGAGAAGGCCGATGTGGTGGAGATCCGTTGGTTGAGCGGGCACGTGGACCGTTTAGAGAACCTGGCCGCGAATAAACTCTATGTGATCGAAGAGGGCGGACGGATTGTGAAGGCCGAGACGCTCGCGCCGGCGAAGAAGAAAGCATGATGCGGCGGGCGCTGGCGCTTCTGCTCGTGCCGGCATCGTTGGCCCTGGCCGCGGATTGCCCGTGGCTGAACACGGCGACGGCATCCGGTTTGCTGGGCGGCGCGGCGGTGTTGCATTACGACGGCGCGTCCGATGCCGAGAGCGGAGTCTGCGATTTTATGCGCGAGGCGGGAAAGACCGTCGTGGCCGATCTGCGGATCGAGATCAACGCAGGGCGCGCCAGCCGCGCATCGCTCGTGGCCGATCCGCGGCTTCGCGACGCGCGCAAGAAGGAACTGCGCGGCATGGGCAACGAGGCGTGGAGCGTGCCGGCGAGCGGAGGAGGCGAGTGGGTGATCGGCCGCGTGCGCGGGACGGCGTTCGCGATTCGCGCGCGCACTGGAACGGACGAGAAGGCGGCCGAGGCGGCGGCGTTGAAGGCGGGGGAACTGGTGGTGGGAAACCTATTTTGAAGCGTCGCCGCGTAGTTTCGTCGCGCCTTTTTCGAGCTTCCGCTGTTTCTCCTGGGCCTCGGCCTGACGCAATTCCGCGGCCTTTGCGAAGGCTGCCGCCGACCCGGCCCGGTCTCCCTTGCGGCGCAGCATCAGCCCGAGGGAATTGAACGCCCCGGCGTTGGTTGGGTCGAGCGCGACGTCGTGACGCAGCGCGTCGATCGAGCCGTCGACGTCTTCGGCCTGTTGCAGAGCCGTTCCGAGGAGATACCAGGCGTCGGCGTAGGCGGGCCGCGCTGCGACGGCGGCGCGCAGCTCTTTCACAGCCGCGGCTTCGTCTCCTGTATCGAGGAGGGTTGTGGCGAGCGTGTAGTGCGCTTCGGCGAGCGAGGGGTCCAGCGCGACGGCGCGTTCCAGTTCCGGCCTGGCGTGCGCGGCATCATCGGCCTGCTTGTAGGCGACGCCGAGATCGTAGTGGGCCGAGGCGATATCCGGATGTTTGGCCAGCACCGCGGTCAAACGCTGGATCGCCTCGTGAACTTGTCCGGCCGCGAGGCAGGCGAAGCCGGCGTTCACGGCTACGTTCACGTTGTCCGGGTCCTGGGCGAGGATGCGGCGGAACTCGGCGAGGCCGGCTTCCGGGTTGCCAGAGCGGACCAAGGCAAGGCCGTAGTTGCTGCGCACTTTGTTGTCCGACGGGTCGATTGCAAGCGCGCGGCGCAGGGCATCGCGGGCTTCGGCGTAGCGTCTCTCGTGCTCCAGGGCGCCGCCGAGCGTGGTCCAGGCATCCTTGCTATGCGGCATACTTGCCGCGGCCTTGCGCAACTGCACGATCCCCTCGCCGGTGTGGCCGGTGTCATTGAGGGCGGCGCCCAGCCGGAAACGGTATTCCGCGTTGGCTGGCTGAAGGGCGACCGCTTTGTTCATCGCCGCGAGCGCCTCGTTCTGTTTACCGAGCAACCATTGCGCCACACCGAGGTGATACCAGGCGGTGTCCATTGACGGTTTCAACTTAACGGCGCGTTGGAAGTATGGGATGGCTT
The DNA here is from genome assembly GCA_021778335.1 of Acidobacteriota bacterium. Lineage (GTDB taxonomy): Bacteria > Acidobacteriota > Terriglobia > Bryobacterales > Bryobacteraceae > JAJYKC01. The sequence continues at coordinate 8,087 of JAJYCN010000068.1, forward strand.
CGCCGGCGCGGTTGGCGGCGGCTAGCAGAAACCCGGCTTCATCCTGAAATTCGGCGCGGTCCGGCGCCTGGCGCGCCAGTTCCTGGTAATCGGAGAGCGCGCCCGCCAGATCGCGCGCGGCCAAGCGCTGCCTCGCCTGGGTCTCGAGTTGCGCAAGCGAGGCGGGCGCCTGAGCGGCTGACAGGCTGACCGCAACGACGGCCAGGGCAAAGCAACGCGGCACGCTTCATTATAGCGGCGGCGTTGTTAGTTCCCGTTTCCGAGCACCTGGTCGGTAGTATCGGCGGTCAGTGTTCCGAACAGCCCATCGAATCCAGCCGTGAAGTATAAGGAGTTTGCCTGGCCGGACTTGGCGTTGCCCGCGCCGAAGCTGAGCGCCCAGAGAGCGGGAATCGTGATTGGATTGCCGGAAGAGTCCTCCATCATACCGTCCAAGTTGCCGCTGCTGATGTTTAACGCCGCAATCTGGCCGCTTCCGAACTCGCCTACCAGCAGGTCGTGGCTGAAGGTTCCGAAGTCACCGGGAGCGAGCGCCAGGCCCCAGGGCGCATTCATCCAGGGTCCGGATTGGAAGGCCTTGACGAGTTGGCCTTGCGGCGTGAACGCAGCGACGACGCCGGTGCCCGAACCTGTAACAACGAATCCGTTCGAGTTCGGTCGCGCGAAGGCGATATAGAGAGTGTTGCCGATATTTTGAATGTTAAATGGGGAGTAACCTAAGCCGCGATTGGGATAGTTTGTGAACCAGGCGTCAGTAATGCCGGGCTCAGTGTAGGACAGTGCGTTGAAGTTCGAGTCGTAGACGTCTATCTTGGCGTGGGCGAAGTCGGCGGCGTAGAGATAATATTGTCCGCCAAAACTGGCTATTGCCAAACCGTAATAAGCGGCGCCCGGGTTGTTTACTACGATGGTCGCGCTGGTGGCGCCGGGCGCCCAACCGGTGATCATTCCGGTCGAGGAGGCGAACAGGAATATCGCGGGCTTTCCGTTGGGCAACGCGAACCCGCCTGTTCCGTTATAGACGGTGGCGATGGGCGAACCGCCTGGAATGGCCACTACCAGCGGGATAATTGTTCCGGTCCCGTCGTAGAGGGTGGAGACGCTGCTACCCCTGTCAGCCACCCACCACGGGCTGGTAGACGAGCGCGAGAGGCCCCAGGGAATCTTGAGGTTGGGGTCGTTCACGGGCGCTTTGCCGGCGACGCCGGAAGCGAGGTTGGTTTGCGTGTAATGCTGAGCTGGAAGAGTTACTGCAGCTAGCAGGGCCAAGAGAAACGTCCGCGCTGCTACGCGCGAGGGGTGACACAGCAGTCGAGACATCATGGTTCGACCCTTTCTTTGGGGAAACAACGAACATGAGACGCAGCCGTGTCGTAGCGAAGTTACAGATTTTTACACTTGAGGCCCAAATAGTTTTGAACGCTTTCCGTTCCGGCCCTCGCCCGCGGCCGCCTTGAGTTAGTTCCGACTTACCGATCAAGCTATCCGCTCGCCTTATCGGAATTCAGGCCGAGGGATGGTGAGAGAGGAGGAGAGAATCGGCAGCCGCTCTGGCGGCAATTGAGGCCGCTTTCAGCAAGTTCTTCGAATCGCCCAGAATTATCCGGGGTGGCGAACGTGTTCCCCCGTCTTCGATGTGAACTAAATCACCGCTTCGCGCCGGTCCGGGCGGCAAGCGCGGCGAGGACCTGGGCGCTGTGATTGGAGGGGTCGACATCGGTCCAGACCTGGGCGATGATTCCCTGGGAATCGATGAGAAAGGTGTTGCGGTAGGCGAACTTCAGGCCGAGCAGATTGCGCAGCGAACCGTACTGCTCAGCGACTTTCTTGTCCGTGTCGGCGAGGAGTTCGAAGGTGAGTCCCTGTTTAGCGCAGAACTCCTTGTGGCTTGCCACGGCATCGACGCTGACGCCGACGATGACCGCATTGGCCGCCTGATAGCGCGCCAGATCGCGCTCAAAGTTGTGCGCTTCCCGCGTACAGCCCGGCGTGCCGTCTTTGGGATAGAAGTAGAGGACGACCCAATGGCCGCGGAAACTCGACAGGCTGACCGGAGTTCCGTCCTGTGAGGGAAGCGTGAAGCCGGGCGCCGCTTGGCCGGCCTGGGGAACGGTAGCCGCGGATAAGGGAATTGCAAGCGAAAGCGCGGCGGCGAGAAAGCGCATGGGGCCGATCCTCCTGGGTCGACGATAGAACTTCCGCTTAGAAGCGGGACGCCCACATTACCATGCCGAGCGTGGCGGTGGCGATGACGAGTTCGCCGGCGACGCCGACCGCGAGCGGACGCAGGCCCTGGGCGACGAGAGTCCGGAAATCGGTCCGCAGGCCGAGAGCGGCGAAGGCCAGCAGGAAGGCGCCCTGCGAGAGGGCGGCGAGGACCTTCGTCTGGCCGGGCGTGAACAGGCCGAGCGTGGCGAGCACGGAGAACAGAACGAAGCCAAGAACAAACTTTGGGAATTTATTCCAAACCAAAGCCGCCTTGCCTTCCACCGGGCCGGCCTTCATCCGCCGCGTCCAGTACATCGCATAACCGAGAACGACAAAGCCGAGGGCGGAACTGCGGGCGGTCTTGGCCAGCACGGCGAAGCGGGCAGCGGTTTCCGAGTACAGGGCGCCGGCGGCGGTAGCCTCCGCGGTGTTGTCGATCGCCAGGCCGGCCCACATGCCGAACACCTGTCCGCTCAAGCCCAGCCAGTGGCCGACGAGCGGGAAAGCGACCAGCGCCGTGATGCCGAGGGCAAGAATCGCGGCGATTGCGCTGTGAGACTCCTCTTCGGTGGCATCGAGCGAGTCCTTGGCCGCCAGGATCGCCGTGACTCCGCAGATGCAGGAGCCGATGGCGAGCAGGCTGGTGACGCGCTCCGGCAGATGGAATATCCGGCCCAACAGAGTCATGCAGCCCACCGCCAGAGCCAACTCGACCGCGACGCAAGCCAGACTCACGCCCCCCAGGCGAAGAACGTCGCTCAGCACGAAGTTGGCGCCAAGAAGGATGATGCCGAGCTTCAACCAGAACCCGTAAGTATCGACGCCTGCGCGGCAGGCCTTCGGAATGGCGCCGGTGTGGCCGAGGACCAAACCCGCGGCGATGGTGGCCAGCACGGACTCGCCGGCCGGGAAACCCGCGACCTCGGCGATCCGGGCCAGGCCGACACCGGCAGCCGCCGTGGCGACGAGCAAAAGCAGACCCGGACAGTAGCCGTATTCCCGGCGGCCTGGGGCCGCTTGGCGGGACGGTGCGGTCAGGATGGCTTGGCTCACGTCCCGATCATACCAAAGTCAATCGAGAATGACTACATCACTCGATTAGCCCATTCCGGACGGCAAACCGCACGAGTTCGCCAGTCGAGTGCAAGTTCAGTTTTTCCATGATCTTACCTCGATGGGCATCAACTGTGTAGACGCTCAGGTTGAGGCTGTTGGCGATGTCTTTATTAGTCTTTCCTTCGGCGATCATCTGCAGGACCTCGCGCTCGCGGCTGCTGAGGAGGTCCAGCGGGTCGCGAACGTGTTTGCGGTAATCGCTGAGGACCGCGTCGCTCACGGCGGAACTGAGGTAGCCTTCGCCGCGTGCGACAGAGCGGACGGCGTTGAGCAGATCGCTGTCGACGGCGTCTTTTAGCAGGTAGCCGCGCGCTCCGGCGCGGAGGATTTCGCGGACGTAGACGGAATCCTTGTGCATGCTCAAGGCGAGCACGCGCGCCCGCGGCGCCGCGGTGATGATGCGCCGGGTGGCCTCGATGCCGTTCAACTCCGGCATGGCGACGTCCACGACGATCACATCGGGCTGCAGGGATTCGGCCAGTTCGACGGCTTCGCGCCCGTTGCTCGCCTCGCCTACGATGCGGATATCGGGCTGTGTTTCGAGAATCAGGCGGAATCCCTTGCGGACCATGATGTGGTCGTCGGCCAAAAGTACGTTGATCATACATTCACTCCCTCGCGCGGGGCCAGAACGTCGATTTCAAGTCCGCCTCCCGGTACTGAGCGCAGCGACAGCGTGCCTCCGGCGCCACGGGCTCTGGCTTCCATGCCACGCAGTCCCAGTCCGTTGGACCGCACGCCCTCGGGCAGTCCGACGCCGTCGTCGCGAATGGTGAGATGTACCTGTCCACCTTCTTCGCGTAAGGCGACCCACACGGATTTTGCCTTTGCGTGGCGCGCGACGTTGGTGAGCGCCTCCTGAACAATTCGGAACAGGTGTGTTTCAGTCGCTTCCGCGAGGCGCTGGTCGACCGAGGATTCATAGTGGACCGCAATGCCGGTGCGCTCGCCGAAACGCTCGATGAGCCATCGCAGACCGGCGTCGAGGCCGAAGTCGTCGAGGATCGTGGGCCGCAGCAGTTGCGACAGTTCGCGGACGTTGCCGATAGCATCGTCCACGAGGCGTGTGCAGTCGGCCTGCCGCTCCGGGTTTGGCCCTCCATTAGCCGCCATCGACGACAGGTTCGCCTTGAGCGCGGCCAGAGTCTGGCCGAGTTCGTCGTGCAGTTCATGGGAGAACCGGCGGGCCACCGATTCCTGCGTTTCGAGCAGGCGCCACGTGACGTGCTGCAGCTCTTCATCCTGCGCCGCCATGGCGCGAAACAGGCGCGCCGTGAGCCGCAGGGTGACGGCGGCGACGACCATGGCGAGCAGCAGGCCGCCCAACAGGAGGATCGCCGCGTCACGGACGAGCACACGGCTGCGCCGCTCGATGTGCGTTTGCGTTTCCAGAGCGTCGCCGTAGCTTGCGGCGATCAACCGAGCGACCGCAGCAGTAACTTCTTCATGCAGGCGGAAGAGATCGCGGGACGAGGCAGAGGACGCGCCTCCTCCGAGCAACACGCGCCGGCCCTCGCTCGAAAACGCAGACGAGGCTTTTTGCAGGTTCGTCCAGAGCGCCTGGCGCGGCGTTCCGGCCGAATCCTCCACAAGGCGCCGCAGTTCCGAGTCGGCATCGTCGAGGGCAGCCATGATTTGGTTGCGCCGTTCAATCGCCGTCTCGCCCGAAAGTTGGTAGCGCGAAATGCGGTAGAGGGTTGCGTTCATAAGCGCCTGTTCCCGCTCCAGTTCCGAGATCAGGCGGGTCGTTGCCTTCTGGTCGGTGACGAGGGAGGCCGCATTCTGCTGAAGCAGACGTGCGTTTTCCAGTCCCAAGCCCGCGGAGGCGACGAGCAGCGCGATTACGGCGGCGAAGCCCGACACCAGCACGCGGAGGATTCCCGGCGGCGTCGCGCGGGGGCGAAGCACTTCCATAGCTTTATTTTCAGATACTTTGGGGCGCCACCGGGTCACGGAGGAAAAACTCGATCAAACATGAAGCCTTTTCCATGAAGGTTCGCTCATTGGCGATCCCCTAAATTCAGGGATCAGAACCGCCTACCGGGTCTATCGGAATTCGGCACAAGCTACCGCATGATGAAACTGTGAGGGCGGTAAGAAGAGCCCTCCGGAAAGAAAGAAGAAAGAGAGACCGACCATGAAAAAGACGATTCTGATTGCCCTGATGTCCGCCGCCGCGATGTTCGCGGGGCAGACCACCCCGGCCACCTCGACTCCGGCGCCTGCCAGCCAGACCGCCAAGACGTCGACGAAGGCCCCCAAGAAGCATCACGCCAAGAAGGCGAAAAAGAGCGCCCGGAAGTCCAGCAAGCGCAACGCGAAGAACGCGCCGGCGAAGAGCTAAGTTTCGCGGGAGTGACCGCCGCGCCCGGCCCTTGGGGGGAAGCCCCGGGGCCGGGCTTTTTGTTTTTGGGGCACGCCGGCTACGGTTGCGCGGTGTACTCACAAGACGCCGTTTCTGACGTCGCTCATGTTTGAACTGATCCCTGCCCGCGAGCTGAGCGTCGTCCCGCCCACGCGTCATGGCCACCCACCGCCGGGCGGCGCGGCGGCGGACACCCGTGTCGACGATGCTACAGTCCTACTCCCGGGCAAAGAGCTTCGTCGGCACACATCGAGTAACAATGAATGGAGCAATCACTTTCTCCAGTGGAGGATTTCCCTCGTGATCCGATGGCAACGCGGCGATCGGGCGAGTGCACCACGTTGCAGACCGCGAGTTCCCCAGGTGATGGACGTCGACATGAATTGCGCCTCGGCGAGCGCGATCTAATGCGGTGGCGGGACGGCGTTAGCCAAAGCACAAACTATCCCCAGTGAGGCGGCTCATGAACACTACAAAGCGTCTACTTGCGACCGCGGGCGTGGCTATTCTCGCCGTCGCGGCGGTAACGAATGCGGGTGGCCAGACGATGAAGACGATCACGGCGACAGGCGGGAGGCCGCTTTGGCGCGCGCTGGATGCGCTCGAAGTGGAGGTCGGGGGCACGGTGAACTACGAGGACGTCCCATACGAAAATGTGGCCGACTGTAGGGATGTATCCACGCCCGAATGGCGCGCCAAAGCGCCGCCGGGATATCAACTCCTGGTGCCGCGACTCAGCACGGTCACAGCAGAAATCCGGGTCCCGGCGAGCGGCGCCGCCACGCAGAACGAACTCATATACGATGTCAACCTTCTCCTGACGAGCTATCGCCAGAACCAGTCGCCCGGTGACTTCCAGGTCGACGAGGCCAACGGAATGCTCTATGTGACCGCGACCAAGGTTCTGGGCGCCAACGGCGCCGTGCACGCGGTGACCTCGCCCATGCTGACCGTGCTCACGATTCCAACAGCGGACCGAAGCGTGGTCGAAACGGCCCAAGCCATCTTCGATGCGGTGAGGAAGGCGACGGGACTCCGCATCGCCGTGGCCACGTCCCCGTTCTGGCCCTCGCAGCATGTAACTTTTGGCGCGGGCGGCGAAGTCGCGCGGCACGCGCTGGCGCGGCTCTTTACTCAGGTGTCCACTCGGCCTCTATCTTACCGCCTGATCTTCGAGCCCAAGCCCGATCGCATGCGGGTGTACGATTACTTGGTGAACATCACCCCGTCCGGCTACGTGGCTCCGATGGCACCACCGGGCTATGGACCGATCAACAGGCCCGCGGGACCCACGCCACCGGTCCCGGCTTCGACGCCTCAGCCCGGCGCTCCACGCCCGAACCAGGGCCCGGCCAAGCCATAGCGCGCAAGCGACCCGGCTGTTCGTCCGCGTTGCCCGGCCGGCCCCGTCCGTGGTTCAATAGAGATTGTTCCGCTCCGCGATTAACTCAGTTCCACCTGCCGGGAAGGGTAATCTCCGTTGAACACAGCCATCCTCGCCCTCGAAGACGGCGCTTTCTTCGAGGGAGTGGCATTTGGTGCGCCCAAAGACAGCGCCGGCGAAGTCGTTTTCAATACGGCGATCACGGGTTACCAGGAGATTTTCACCGACCCGTCGTATTCCGGCCAGATCGTCGTTCTCACCAACCCGCAGATCGGCAACTACGGCGCCAACGTTTACGACCAGGAATCCGGCCGGCCTTACATCGAAGGGCTGATCGTCCGGGACCTGTCTCCTGTGGCGAGTAACTGGCGGTCGCTCGAAACGGCGGACCAATATCTGGCCGGGCGCGGGGTGGCTGTAGCGAGTGGCATCGACACACGCGCGCTCGTCCGGCACCTGCGGACGCGCGGCGTGATGCGTGGGGTGCTGTCGGTGACCGGCGGCCGTGTCGAGGACCTCGTTGCGCGCGCGAAATCCATCCCGTCGATGGCGGGGCTCGATCTTGCTTCGCGCGTCGGAACCACGACGCAGTATCACTGGGACGAACCGGTTTCGCCGGTCTGCTCGTCGGACCACGAAGCCGCGCCGGAGCCGCCGCGGTTTCATGTCGTCGCGTACGACTTCGGCCTGAAGCGGAACATTCTGAGGCGCCTGGTTCACGCCGGCGCGCGGGTGACCGTAGTGCCCGCACTTACCACCGCCGAGGACGTGCTCGCGCTGCACCCCGACGGCGTGTTTCTCTCCAATGGGCCCGGCGATCCGGAGCCGCTCGAATTCCAGGCCGCGCAGGTGCGCAAGTTACTCGGCCGCACACCGATTTTCGGGATCTGCCTGGGCCACCAGATCCTCGGGCTCGCCCTTGGCGCCCGCACGTACAAGCTGAAATTCGGCCATCACGGCGCGAACCATCCGGTGATCAACCGAATCACGAACAAGGTGGAGATCACCAGCCACAATCATGGCTTCGCGGTGGACCCGGAAACGCTTGACCTGAACCGCGTGGAGATTACGCACGTCAACCTGAACGACCAGACACTTGAAGGCTTCCGCCACCGCGATGTGCCGGCGTTCTGCGTGCAGTACCACCCCGAGGCCGCGCCCGGGCCGCACGATTCGCACTATCTGTTCCACGATTTCATTCAACTCATGGAGACCAGCCGCCAGCACTGATGCCCCGCCGCGACGACCTTCACCGCATCCTCATTGTCGGCTCCGGCCCCATCGTAATCGGGCAAGCCTGCGAGTTCGACTATTCCGGCGCTCAGGCCTGCAAGGCGCTGCGGAGCGACGGCTATGAAGTAATCCTTATCAACTCGAATCCGGCGACGATCATGACCGATCCGGAGTTGGCCGACCGCACTTACGTCGAGCCGCTCACCGCCGCTTACGCCGAGGAAGTGATCCGGCGCGAGCGTCCGCAGGCCTTGCTTTCCACCGTCGGTGGGCAGACGGGGCTGAATCTCGCGGTCGAGTTGGCCGAGACCGGCGTGCTTGATCGCTACGGCGTGGAACTGATCGGCGCGAAGATCGAGTCGATCAAGAAGGCCGAGGACCGCCTCCTGTTCAAGGACGCGATGCGGAAGATCGGGCTCGAGGTGACGCAATCGCAGCTTGTGAACAACGTCGAGGACGGCCTCGCGTTCGCTTCGAAGATCGGCTATCCGATCATCCTGCGGCCCAGCTTCACGCTTGGCGGCACGGGCGGCGGCATCGCGTACAACCGCGAGGAACTCGTCGAGATTCTCGAGCGCGGCCTCGATCTTTCGCCGGTTCACGAAGTGCTGGTGGAAGAAAGCGTCATCGGCTGGAAGGAATTTGAGCTCGAGGTGATGCGCGACCTCGCGGGAAACGCCATCATCGTCTGCTCAATTGAAAACTTCGATCCGATGGGCGTGCACACGGGCGACTCGATTACCGTCGCACCGGCGCAGACGCTTACCGACCGCGAATACCAGATGATGCGCGACGGGGCGCTGCGCTGCCTGAACGAGATCGGCGTCGACACCGGCGGGTCCAACGTGCAGTTCGCCATTAACCCGGCCGACGGACGCATGGTGATCGTCGAGATGAATCCGCGCGTGTCGCGTAGCTCGGCGCTTGCTTCCAAAGCCACCGGTTTCCCGATCGCCAAAATCGCCGCCAAGCTCGCCGTCGGCTACCGTCTGGATGAATTGAAGAACGACATCACCCGCGTGACGCCGGCCTGTTTCGAGCCGGTGCTCGATTACGTGGTGGTGAAGATTCCGCGCTGGCAGTTCGAGAAGTTCCCCGGCGCCGAGCCGGTGCTGGGAACGCAGATGAAGTCGGTGGGCGAAGTGATGTCCATAGGCCGGACGTTCAAGCAGGCGCTCGCCAAGGGCATCCGTAGCCTGGAGACGGGCAAGGCGCCGGCGGCGCGGAAACTCGACCCGAACCTGATTTCCAACCGACTGATTACACCGAACCCGGAGCGGCTCGACTATATTTTGTTCGCGCTCGAGCGCGGCGAATCGATCGAAGAAATTCACTCGATTACTTACATCGACCCGTGGTTCCTGCGTCAGCTTCAGGAGATGGTGGACTTTGAGAAAGAACTGGCCGGGGAGACGCTCGAAGGCGTGTCGCGGGCCACGCTGCTGCGCGCCAAGCGGGAGGGACTTTCCGACACTCGCCTGGCGCGGATGTGGAACGCGGATCCGCTCGCCGTTCGCGCCCGCCGGAAGGAACTTGGGATTCACGCGGTGTTCAATCGCGTGGACACGTGCGCCGCGGAGTTCGAAAGCTTCACCCCGTATCTGTACTCTTCGTACGAATCGGAAGACGAGGCGGAGCCTTCGGAGCGCAAGAAAGTTGTCATCCTGGGCAGCGGGCCGAACCGCATCGGCCAGGGCATCGAGTTCGACTACTGCTGCTGCCACGCTTCGTTTGCGCTGCAGGGCTTCGGGCACGAGTCGGTGATGGTGAACTGCAACCCGGAGACGGTTTCGACCGACTACGACACCAGCGACCGCCTGTACTTCGAGCCGTTAACGCTTGAGGAAGTGCTGAATGTAGTGGATGAAGAAAAGCCCGACGGCGTGATTGTTCAGTTCGGCGGCCAAACGCCGCTGAACCTGGCGCTGCCGCTGAAGAAAGCCGGCGTGCCGATCATCGGCACGGATCCTTCGAACATCGACCTTGCCGAGGACCGCAAACTTTTCGGCCGCCTGCTTGATTCGCTGGGCATTCCGTCGCCCGCAAACGGGACGGCGACGAATCCGGAAGAAGCCCGCGACCTTGCGCGGCGTCTCGGTTTCCCGGTGTTGGTGCGGCCCAGTTATGTGCTCGGCGGGCGCGCGATGGTGATCGCCTACGACGAAGATACGGTACGCCAGTACATGCGCGAGGCCGTGAACTACTCGCAGGACCGGCCTGTGCTGATCGACCGGTTTCTCGAAGACGCGATTGAGGTCGACGTGGACGCGCTGTCGGACGGCGAGGATGTGCTCATCGCCGGCATCATGGAGCATATCGAGGAAGCGGGCGTGCACTCGGGCGACAGTTCCTGCGTGCTGCCTCCGCACTCGCTTCCGGCGCCGGTGATTGAGACGATCAAGAATTACACCCGGCGCCTGGCGCGCGCGCTGAACGTCATCGGCCTGATGAATACGCAATACGCGGTGCAGAACGGGACGGTGTATGTGCTCGAAGTGAACCCGCGCGCTTCCCGCACGGTGCCCTACGTCAGCAAGGCAACGGGCGTGCCGCTACCGAAGATTGCCGTTGGCCTGATGCTCGGGAAGAAACTCGCCGGCTTCAAGGAGCTTACGGCATCGGCCGTTGACGGCGTTCTCACCACGCGGCAGTATTTCGTGAAATCCCCGGTGTTCCCGTTCAACAAGTTTCCCGGCGTGGACCCGGCGCTTGGCCCGGAGATGCGCTCGACGGGCGAAGTGATGGGAGTGGGCGACAGCTTCGGGCAGGCGTTTGGGAAAGCGCAGGTCGGCGCGGGCACGCCGCTTCCCCGCTCCGGCGCGGTGTTCCTGAGTGTGAACGACCGCGACAAACCGACCGCTGTCGAGATCGGCCGGCGTCTTGCTTCGCTCGGGTTCCAGCTTTTCGCCTCGCGCGGCACGGCGGCGGCGCTGAAGTCGGCGGGCGTGGCCTGTAAGGTTGTTTTCAAGGTGAACGAGGGCCGGCCGAACGCGGTCGACTTACTGAAGGCCGGCAGCGTGCAGCTTATTATCTACACCACCACCGGCGGCCGGACTTTCCCCGACGAACAGGCGATCCGCCGCGCGGCCATCGCCTGCCGCATTCCCTGCATCACCACGATCAGCGGCGCCCGCGCCGCGGCCGAGGCCATCGCGAGCCTGGGTTCGCGTCCTGTGCGCGTGTGGAGCCTTCAGGAAATTCACTCGCCGGTCGGAGAATCGGCGACCGGGTAGTTACTTCCTGACCAATCGGATCTCGAACAGTTTTGGCCAGAGTTTGCCGGTGACGAACAGCCGGTCGTGCTGGGCGTCGTAGGCGATGCCGTTCAGCACGTCCACCTGTTCTCCGCCGGTGTCGCCGAGAAGCCCTGAGAGATCGATCCAACCGGTGACATGCCCATCGGCGGGCGAGATGCGCGCGATGCGGTTCGTCTGCCAGACGTTCGAGTAAATCTCTCCCTTCACCCACTCGAGTTCGTTGAGTTGCGTGACCGGCTCACCGCGATCGGTGACGGAGATGCTGCCGGTTTCGGTGAACGTCGCGGGGTCCATCTTCTTCAGCACGGCCGTGCCGTCGCTCAGGATGAACTCCTTGCCGTCGGTGGTGAGTCCCCAACCCTCACCGGCGTAGTGGAACGTCGACTGCATCTGCAAACCGGCGATCTGGTAAACGAAGGCCGTGCCGGAGGTCCAGGTTAGTTCCACCATGCGCCCCTGGTACGGCGCGATCCCTTCGCCGAAGAACGCGTCGGGAACCTCGTTGCGTTCGAGCACGTTGCCGGTTTCCAGTTCCACCTTCCGTACCGACGAGCGCCCCTTCAGCCCGGTGCCTTCGTAGAGAAACCCGTTCTGATAGAACAAGCCTTGCGTAAAGGCCTGCGGGTCGTGCGGATACACATGCACCACTTGATAGCCGTAGACTGGCGTGTCACCGCCGCGAGAAGAACCGCAGGCGCCGAGCAGCAAGGCGGCTAGCGCGAACAGCAACGAACTGGCACGCTTCACCGGGCCTCCGTCTGAAGCCGCCGGCTCTCGGCTTCGACAGCGCGCATCACCCGCAGCAGGTTGCCGCCGTAGATCTTCCGGATGTCTTCCGGACTGTAGCCGCGCTCGAGCAGCACGCGGGTGAGATTCGGCCACTTGGACACTTCGTCAAGGTCCTTCGGCGCGCAGGTAATGCCGTCGAAGTCGCTGCCGAGGCCCACGGCGTCGATACCGCCGACCTTCACCGCATGGTCGATATGATCGGCGACGTCTTCAATCGTCGGCCGCGGGAATGAACTCATGTACTGGGCGTAGAGCGTTTTCTTCTCTTCGTCGGACAGCTTCGGGTCTTCGAGTTTCGGCCAGAAGGCCACGCCTTTATCCGCGGCGGCCTGCGTCAGAAATTCGCAGGCGAAGTTGATCTGAATGACGCCGCCTTTTTTAGCGAGCGCGGCGATCATCTGGTCCGTCATATTGCGCGGCACGTTCGCCAGCGCTCTGCAGGAGGAGTGCGACGCGATCGGCGGCGCGGTGCTGGTCGAGATCATGTCCCAGAAAGTGGCGTCCGCGGTGTGCGAGATATCCACCATCATGCCGAGCCGGTTCATTTCCGCGACAACCTGTTTGCCGAAGGGCGTGAGCCCGCCGTGATGTTTCACGGTGGGGTCGTCGGTGTCGCCGGAGGAATCCGCCCAGCCGTTCGTGTTGGTGTGCGTCAGCGTCATGTACCGGACGCCGAGCAGGTAATAATCGCGCAGCAGGCGCAGGCTGTCCTCGATCGCGTGTCCGCCCTCTATCCCGAGCAGCGCGGCGATTTTGCCGCCGCGGTGAATCCGCTCGATGTCGTCCGCGGTGAGCGCGAGGGCGAAATCGTTCGGATAGCGGTCGATGATGTCGTGGCGGACGGTGTCGATCATCTCGAGCGCGCGGTGGGCGGACTGGCTGGTTGTGACGTAGTCTTTGGAAACGTAGACGGCGAAGAACTGCGCGCCCATGCCACCGGCCTTCATGCGCGCGATGTCGGTCATCGTCTTGCCGCCCTGGCTCCCGATGTCGAAGCCGTCGACGGTCATGCTGGTGATGTCGTTGTGGGTGTCGATGAGCAGCGCCGAACGCTGGACGCGTTCGACCTCCGCGTTGGTAACCTTACGACGAGGCGTCTGCGCGAGAGCGCACACGAGACTTGCGCCAACCAGGAGCCGGAAAACCATGGATGCGAACTATCGTCCCACACCCGCCGAGCCGGTCCGCGGATGCGCCCGGCGATAGAACAAGATATCCGTCGCCGGCGGCGTGTGCCCCAGTTGGCGCAGCATCCCCATCGCCTGGCCGCGGTGCAGCGTGCCGTGGTTGACGACGTGAAGCGCCACTTCCCAGAAGGGGTTTTCGAGCGGCTCGCCGTTCAAGCGCCGGTAGACGAGCATCGCGTTCCAGTCAGTCTGCGATTCGGCCCAGCGAATCAGGCCGTCGTGCACCGGGCGCCACGCCGCTTCGAGCGCCTCGATCGTCTCCGGCGGGGCGGGGGCGGCGGGCTTT
>JAJYCN010000372.1 GCA_021778335.1 Acidobacteriota bacterium
CGCGCACGCTGCCTAACAACTCTTCAAACATCTCCCTCTTCACCGCCGAGTTCCTCCCGAACAACTCTCGCCAATCGCGCAACCTGGCTTGCAGTCAAATCCGCCATGACGTTCTTGGGGTACGCGTAGAGCAGCAAAATCAGGTCTCTGCGTACAACCCAGTAGTAAATGACGCGCGCGCCCCCACTCTTGCCCCGCGATCCAACCGCCACGCGGGCCTTGCGAATTCCCCCGCCGCCCTTGATGAGCGCGCCAAGCTGGGGGTTCGCCGCGAGGCGCGACTGAAATTCCCGATACTCCTCGTCCGTAAGCAGATCCGTGATCTGCTTCGTGAATACGGACGTTTCGATCAGCTCCACGCAACGCCTCATTATCCGCCATTGGCGGATAGCGGTCAAGACAGCGGATTTTCCCCGCCGGGCACTGCCTCGGCTCCCCACCACCACCTGCTCCGTCCGGCGGGGCGACGTAGGGCGCAGCACTCAATTGGCGCAAGAAGATCCTTGTACGCCGAAATTCGCATCCATGCAGGAATCGAATACGCCTTGTACTCGCGAACCAGATAGCTTACGCAGGAAATGCTGCGACGCCGTCCTCTACAGAAAGCCCGGGATGATCCGAGAGAATCTCACTCTCGGACCGGCCGGCAGCCACCAACCCCACGACTAGACCCAAAGCTCGGGGGTGCGCCGTGGATCATACGCCACCATGCGAGGACCTCGGCAGCGGCGAAAGAACCGTTTCCGCCAAGTCAAGAGCCCATCCTACTTCCGCGCCCCAATGCTAGGCTTCGATCATGGCGAATTGGCAGCGTGAAGATTTCTCTCAGCTAAGCGAACAGCAGCTTATCGACGTCCTGCACGATAACCCCATCGCCACGCAGGCGAGCGCAAAGGCCGGAGCGGCCATAGGCGAACTAATGCGGCGGCTTGGCGAGCGTGTGATACAACTCAACCAAGCAATCGACCGGCTCAATGACTCAAGCACAGGCCTCGTGACCCAAACAAACCGCCTCACGAAACGGATCCTTTGGCTGACGATCGTAGGCGTGGTGCTCACCGTAGTGGGCCTCGGAATCGCCCTCCTGCAGCTAATCAAGAAGTGAAGTGGAACGGCCAACAGTCCCGCGCAACTCGGGAGCACAGGCGGAATTTGGGGTCCCCGCTCCGGCCCGGACACGTCTCGGACCTTATCGATTTGGGACGTCCATACATCGTAGAACCGAGCCGATTCAACTCATTTTCTCGCAGACGCCGCCAATAGGGATCGGGCCACCGTCGAGCCCCGACGCCTGCAATGGATTCATCTCCAACTGTGAGAGGGACACCCCAAGCGTATCACGCACCTCCGAGCCAAATGCCGGCCACCAACTAAGCCAGCGTTACTCGGCATAACGGGATTTCCAAACATCGCCCCTTCGTGGTTTGCCGTAAGACTTCGAAACTGCGGAATGAATGTACTGCGATCCTCCACTGAACGCCGCCACGGCCGTGTAGCAGTGACGGTAGTCTTAAACTTATGAAGTGGCGAGCGGGATCACACCCTCCGAGCAGTTCGTGTTTAGTGTCTGCCGCGAGTCGTTCCTTTCTTTGTGGAGTTGTGCCAACCCACGTGGCAAGACAACAGGAAAGGAACTTGCCGACATCCTCGTTGTCTGCGATCCGGACATTGTGCTCGTCAGCGTAAAAGAGATCGGGCTCAGCATTACAGCTGATCCCGCCGTCCAGCGGCAACGGTGGTGGAAAAAGGCTATTGAGCAATCAGCGGACCAACTTTATGGCGCGGACCGCATCCTACGAGGCAGCAAGAACGTCGTGCTCGCCGATGGTACCGAAGGCCTTGCGATCCCCCCGCCTGACCGCCTGCGCGTCCACCGAATCGCTGTCGCATTGGGCAGTGAAGGCAAGGTTCCACTAAAGTTCGGGGACTTCGGCAAAGGTTTCGTGCACGTCCTCGACGAGCGATCGTTCACCGTTCTCTTGCGAGAACTCGACACGATCACGGATCTCACCACGTACCTGACCCGCAAGGAACAGTTCCTCGGAAAAACATCTCCAATTTTCGAGCGCGAGGAAGACCTTCTCGCCTTCTACCTAAAGTACCAGCGATCGTTCCCAGAAGCGGACGTCATAATACTCGATTCCGATCTGTGGACCACGTTCAGCTCGGGGGCAGACTACCGCAAAAGGCGAGAGTTGGACCAAGCGAGCTACATGTGGGACCGCCTCATCGAGACCATCTCAATTGACTTACAGGTGGACAAGTTTGGGTTCGGCAGCGGCGTCCGCGATGCGGAAATCGGCTTGCGCGTGATGGCCCGCGAGGACCGATTTTCCCGGCGCATTCTTGGTAAGCAGTTCCGTAAGTTCCTCGACCGCACCGAGACAATCCGGGCGAGAATGATGCCAGCGCCATCTGGCATCGTCTACGTTTTGCTGGCCTGTCCGCACGACACCGGCCGGCAAATCCGCACAGACGAACTACAGTTGCGGTGCTTCGTCGCCCGTGGCTTGTTTCCCAAAGCACAGACCGTCATTGGCATCGCAACCGAGCGACACGAACGCGGAAAAGGGTACTCGCTCGACTTAACGTGCCTCCACCAGGCGACATGGACCACCGAAGACCAGGAGCGAATGGAGGGAATCCAGAAGGACCTCGGCTATTTCGTGAATCCTACTCAGACGACCGCACACGAGGATGAGTACCCAACGACCAAAGAGTAGCAATTACACCGACAGAGGCAACACCAGCCGGACGTCCTAATCCGACCTGGTGTCCTGAAACCCGTCTCCCCAGGGAAGGGCCACTATGCACGTTTTACGTAATTCGTCGGAATGTCCGGCGATTTCACTAGACGAAAGCGCGCCTCCTCTTAAAGTGGCATTCCCGCGTCGTCAGCACCTTTCGGCTCGCATGCCGCCTCGCGGATTGTATGTTTGACGTACCGCGTAAAATCACTGTACGATGAATCAGTGATCCGGAGCTTCCGGTGCGGGAAGACAGAGCGGCTCTTCAGACGCGAACTCGTGAGGGGCCTCGCCAATATCGCCGCCGTCGCTTTACGGCGTCTCGTCGCTCTCGACAGCGCCCAGTCTTTATCCGACCTCCGGGTCCCGGCCAGCAATCGCCTGGAATCACTCGCGGGCGACCGGCAAGGCCAGTACAGTATCCGGATCAACGATCAGTACCGCATCTGCTTTAGGTGGAGGAACAACAATGCCGAAGACGTTGAAATTACGAAACACTACCGATAAACTGCCGCCCGTGCATCCGGGCGGGATTCTGAAGGAGGCCCTGGACGACCTGAACATCAGCATGAGGCGGCTGTCACAGGAGATTCACGTCCCCGCGAACCGGATAAGCTCAATCGTCGTAGGACAACGCTCCATTACAGGAGAGACCGCCCTGCGCCTCGCCCGATACTTCGGAACCACGCCCGAATACTGGCTGAACATGCAGGCGCGATACGACCTCGAATCCGCACGCGACAAGTGGGAAGCTCGCGTGAAATCCGAAGTCCATCCCCGCCCCGCCGCTTGAAGCTCGATACGATTCCGCAACGAGGCTATACGGCATCACGACCTATGCCCGCTTCCGGAAAGCCGCGGCGCAACAAGACGCGTGTCGTCCGGCCGTCCGCCCTTGACTCAGAAACACTGCATGACGTACGAACTAATCATCTACTGGAGCGAAGAAGACCAACTCTTCGTAGCGGAAATCCCGGAACTCCCCGGCTGCGCCGCCCACGGCGCAACGCAGCAAGAAGCACTAACCAACGCCCAGGACGCCATCCGCCTCTGGGTCGACACCGCCAAAGAATTCGGCGGCCCGATCCCGCTGCCCAAGGGCCGCCGCCTCATCCTCGCCTGAGCGCCATCCCTTGTTACACTACCCCCGGAGAAACCCACTCATGTCCCCCACCCGCGCCCTCCTCCTCTTCGCCGCCCTCTCGACCGCCCAAGCCCAGCAAACCACCTGGAAACTCGTCTGGAGCGACGAATTCAACGGACCCGCCAATTCCCCGCCTTCCTCCCAAAACTGGAACTACGATCTCGGCGGCAACGGTTGGGGCAACGGCGAACAGGAAACCTACACTAACTCCACCCAAAACGTCTTCGAAGACGGCCAGGGCCATCTCGTAATCCGCGCCATCCGCGACTCCAGCGGCAACTTCACCAGCGGCCGCATCCGCACCGGCATGACCAATAACTCCGGCGCCGCTAACCTCACCTGGCAGTACGGCCGCATCGAAGCCCGCATCAAGCTCCCCTTCGGCCCTGGCGTCTGGCCCGCCTTCTGGATGCTCGGCTCCAACATCACTACCGTCCCCTGGCCCGGCTGCGGCGAAATCGACATCCTCGAAAACTTCGGCTCGAACATTGACAACATCTCCACCGTCCACGCCACCCTCCACGGCCCGCCCTCGGGCTCTAACTTCGCCGGCACCGGCCTCTCCACCCCCTACACCCTCCCCAACCCCCAAACCATCTCCAACGGCTTCCACATTTACTCGGTCGAGTGGTCCCAGGACTCCATTACCTTCTCCGTCGACGGCGCCGCCTACCGCACCCTCCCCCCCGCCTCCCTCCCC